>JBEANH010000001.1:0-184478 GCA_041165505.1 Chloroflexota bacterium
CACATTCGAATGGGTGGCAACCAGGGGTGCGGTGCTGATTTTGGCCACATCCCAGAAGCCCTTTTCGTTCATGTGCGACAAATCAATCATTATTTTGCGCGTGTTACACAGTTTAATCAACTCTTTGCCGAGTGCTGTTAGTCCAGGTCCCGTGTCTGGCAGGTGATGATGGCGGAAGGGCACACCTTCGGCAAAAATCGTCGGGCGGCTCCACACCGGGCCAATCGAACGCAGTCCGGCCTGATAAAAGACTTCGAGTGCATAAAAATTTTCATCTATGGGTTCTGCGCCTTCGAAGTGCAAAATGCCGCTCATGGCACCAGCCGCTTTGGCCGCCCGAATATCGGCCACACTTCGTGCGATGCGGAAGTCGCCGTGTGATTCGCGTTCGATTTCAAAGAGTTTGGCCGTCATTTTGAAAGCGAGTTGCTGGGAATACTCAAGTGGGAGGGCTGGTGGTAAGCTGTCACGATCCATCACGGTAGCCTGATTTGGCTGCGAAGGAATGTAGACGGCAAAAAATCCACCTTGCAGTCCACCACGACGTGCGCGACTCATGTCAATGTGGCCATGTGGGCTTTCGAAAAAGTTGTCACCGTCATGGGTATCAGCGGTCAGACGCAACAGCGTATCGTTGTGTCCATCAAATACAGGCACGGGTGTTTGCATATCACTGCTCCTTTGTGTGTCATGAATATGCTACGTGTCTGTCAGAAAACTGTCAAATGATGATATGGTAGAATTATCACTTAGAACGCCTCTATTATTGGAGTCACGCCTGCTATGATTTCAGAAGCACTTTTCCCGTTGCTTCGTTGTCCCAGTTGCAATTCGCAGCAACTCGATAATCAGTCTTCGGCGCTGGTGTGTCGAGTCTGTCATGTGTCATACCCAAAGCATCCAGGCTACATTGATTTGATGCCCCGTGGTGTGAATTTCACCTACGTTTCCAAATATGTCAGCGAAGAAGAACAACTCGCAGAAGAGCTCGACTATCGCGATTTGGCACCACCCGTCTTGGCGGCAGGGGTGCGTAATCGCACCACCGTACGTCTACTGGAACTCAATCGCAACGACATTTGTCTCGATAATGGTTGTGGGAATGGGCGCTTTGCCGTCTGGAATGCCAAACTGGTCAAGACGATGGTAGGCAACGACCCTGCAACAATGTTTGCGGATGCAGCAATCACAGATATTGAGCTGACACAAGCGGATTCGCGTGTCTTGCCCTTCGCTGATAACGTCTTCGATAAAGCATTTTCACTCGATGTCCTCGAACACTTCCCCATCGAAGTGATTGACGCATATCTGTTGGAACAGGCCCGGGTACTCAAGCCGGGCGGACGCTTTTTGGCGATGTCGAATACCAAAGAGAAATCGTCACTCCAGCCACTCGTTGACATCAGTCGTTGGATTGGTCGTCAGTTTGTCAAGGCTGGTGTCTACGATTTTGAACGCGAAAAATTGCGTAAATCCGACCATATCAAGGCCTTGGCTACTTGGGACGACGTACTCAAAGCCTTTGAACGTGCAGGCTTGAAGCCCGTCAAAGTGGTGTTCTGGAATAGCGTGTTCACTAGTTTTGTCGAACACGTGCTGATGAAACTGGGCGAAGCATGGGCTGGACGTGCCAAAGCGGGAGATGCGGCGCACAAAAGTGCGGCTATCAGCGATGGCACTGACCGCGAAATCCGTGCCCGCCGTCGCCTGCGCAAAGAGCTCAATCCACGTCGTCCCATCTACTGGGTCATCCAGTTTGTTACCTGGATGATGGAGCTCGATTTGTGGCTTTTTGGCTCGCTTCACTCTGGCAGCTACTTTATTGTGGTAGAAAAGCCGCGCACATGACGATTCGCCCATTGTATGTGTCACCAATCGGGCGAGGTGGCGTGGATATCGGTATTCAAAACATCCTGCGTGCAGTGAAGCGTGCCGGGTTATCGGATGCCGAATTGCTACGTATGCCCGAGCGTTTTAATTTCGTGCCTATGCTCTTGCAGGCAGCGATGCCGCGTGACTGGTGGCAGGGGCGGTCTATCATTCAGGCACGTTCTCGTGTGGCATTTGCCCTCAAACGGCCTGGAATACCGTTGGTCACCACAGTACACCATCTCACCACCGATCCACGCCTGCAACCGGTGAGTAGTCGCGCGCAGCGTATTTTTTACCGATTAGTTGAATCTCGTTACGACGGGTGGTCGGTGGCAAGTGCGGATGCAGTGGTCTGTGTGTCGCGTTACACACAGCAGATGACCGAGGCCACGTACGGTCGTCGTGATACGCATCTCATCTACGACGGCATTGACACCGACGTGTTTACGCCGGCACCGCATACGCAACGTCTCGACGCACTCCCGCCCTCAGATGCTCGTGTACGCCTGCTCTTTGTGGGTAATCGTACCCGCCGTAAGGGCTTCGACTTATTGGCCCGTATCATGGATGCCTTGCCCGCCGACTATGTACTCTACTACACGGCGAGTTTTCAGGCGGGTGTGGATGTGAATCCGCATCCTCGTATGATTCCAATTGGCACACCAGACCGTGATGGATTGGTGGCTGCATATCGGTCTGCGGATATTATGCTGTTCCCGTCGCGTCTCGAAGGATTTGGCATTGCCCCCGCCGAAGCGCTTGCATGTGGCATACCTGTGGTAACCACAAATGCATCTGCTCTACCCGAAGTAGTGGATGATGGGCAAAGTGGCTACCTCGTGGCCCCCGACGACGTGCGCGGGTATGCAGAAAAAGTACGCATACTCGGCGAAGATGCATCGTTGCGGCGGTCTTTTGGTGCATTTGGCCGTGAAAAAGTGGTGCGTAGTTTCGGTTACGATATGCTTGGGACTGCGTTTCGTCGTCTTTACGAACAATTATTGACATAAAAATACACCTGACTGCTCGGACGAGCAGTCAGGTGTATCCACACGCACTACTGATTCAACAGGTTGCCGATGATGTTACCCCCTGATGTGGTGTTTGTGGAAGCTTGTGGCATGTAGTGCGCAATCGAGCCAGCAAGCACCGACATGGGCATGGTCTGCAACCAGACGCGCCCAGGGCCGCGCAAAGTCGTCAAGAACAACCCTTCACCGCCAAAGAGAATGTTTTTGAATCCCTTGACCATTTCAATATCGAGGCTGACTGTGGATTCCATCATGGCCACATACCCCGTATCAACTTTGAGGATCTGGTTTGCTTCGAGTGTATACTCAACGATTTCACCGTCGAACGCAACAAACGCAACACCAGGACCGGTCAACTTCTCCATGATGAAGCCTTCACCACCGAAGAAGCCGGCGCCGATTTTGCGCTGAAAGAAAATGTCAAACGTGACACTTTTTTCGGCACACAGAAAGGCCTGCTTTTGCGTGACAATGTCCTGACCCGGGTTGAGTGTGATTGGTACGATTTTGCCGGGAAAATCTGATGCAAACGCCACGATGCCACGACCACCAGTTGCGCTATACTCAGCGACAAAGAGTGATTCACCGGTAATCATGCGTTTAAATACACCACCAAGCCCACCATTCATGTTGGTGTTCATGGTGATGTTGCCACTCATCCAGGCCAATCCGCCGCTTTGGCTGACAATGCTTTCACCGGGGTCGAGTTCGCAAATTACGGCCTGCATGGTTGTTCCGATGATGGAGTACTCCATCCCATTGGCGCCCTTGCCACGGATAGCTACGGTTGGATCTGGCATGTCAATGCGTTGTGGATTAGTCATCGTTTGCTCCTTTCAGCAAATAGCACATACAGTAGACGAATGAATCATCGGATAAGTTGCGTTAGCGTGCGTGGAGTAGCAGTCTCGTGTGTGCCACGTCGCGCTGTATCTGTGCAACCAATTCTTGGACGCCTGCAAACCGTTGCTCGGCGCGAATGAATGCATGGAGTGCGATGCGTACATGTGCCGCATAGATATCGCGTTGGAAATCGAGGATATGTGCTTCGATGCGGGCCGTACTGCCATGGAAGGTTGGGCGTAGGCCAATGTTGGTGACTGCGACATGCGACATCCCGCCTACTTCGATTATACAGGCATAGACACCAAATTTGGGAAGCATAAGCCGCTCGTCAATGGAAATATTTGCCGTGGGGAAGCCGATAGTGCGTCCGCGCTGGTCACCAAGTGTAACAACACCGTGGTATGCGTGTGGTCGTCCGAGCAGTGCAGTGACTTGTTCGATTTCACCGTTACTCAGTGCGGTACGGATGGCACTCGAACTCGGTTCACCGAATGTGTCACTGACACGTGGTACTACGTGAGTGGTGAATCCCAGATGTTGCCCTATTTCTTGTAAACGACTTGCAGTTCCTTCTCGGTTGCGGCCTAAGGCGAAATCCCAGCCTATCCACAATATTTTTGTTGTGGTTGCATGGACGACATGCTCCATGAATTCAGCAGCACTCATTGATTGAATCCGTTTGTCAAAGGCGATGCTAATGACGTGATCGATGCCGCATTCGTGCATTTTGGCAATACGCTCACTCGGTGTCATGAGCAGTTTGACCGGACTGTCGGGATGAACAACCGTATCAGGATGTGGGTCAAACGTGACTACCACGGCATCCTGTCCCGCAATATGAGCCTGTGTAGCGAGTGCGCTGAGGAAAGCGGTATGGCCTTGGTGCATTCCGTCAAAAACACCAATAGTGACTTGGCTTGCCTGACTGATTGCGCGAGTAGGGAATCCAGCGTGATATGTCATGTTGGTTCTTCCTGATGAAAGACTTTATGAGGCAGCCACATTCCGTCATGTGCGGTTGCTATGGCAATCAGTTTGCCGTGTTCATTCATCACTGCGGCACGTGACTCGCTCGTTGCTTCAGCAGTAATCGCTTGACCGTTTTTTATACGCCACGCCCCAGCTGCATCCACCTGTACCTGATGCCAACTTCGTACGGCATGTTCGAGCGGGAGTAGCTGATGGTTGACACCGAGTTGTTGCAGTTGCTCCGTTGTAACCGCTGATTCAATTGAAAAATCCCCTACAGCAGTCCGTTCGAGTTGACAAAGGTGTGCTTTGCTCTCCAGAAAGGTGCCCATATCACGGGCAATGGCGCGTATGTACGTGCCTTTGCCACACGATATCGTGCAAGTGAGTAATGGTGCTTGCCAACTCTCAAACTCGATGGTATACACATGTACCGTGCGTGCATCGAGTTGCGGCGCTACACCGCGGCGTGCGAGATCGTACATCCGTTCGCCATTGTGATGCAATGCGGATACGGTTGGTGGGACTTGTGTGATAGTACCCGAGAAGTGTGCTTTGAGTCGGGCAAGTGCATGTTCGTCTATGCGCGGCACTGGCGCAGTCGCTGTGACTGTGCCGGTTGCATCGTCGGAATCAGTGGCACTCCCAAAACAAATCGTGGCACGGTATGTTTTGTGCGTGTCATCTTGGACGTATTCGATGAGTCGTGTCGCCATGCCAAGTGCGATAACCAATACACCGGTGGCGGCAGGGTCGAGTGTCCCCGCATGTCCCACGGCACGTGTCCGTGCAATGCGTCGCACTGCGGCAACCATGTCGTGCGACGTACGCCCTATCGTTTTGTTGATGCAAAGAAAGCCGTGCATGCTGCGTGCAATTCGGGTAACAAGAGGTTGGCTGCTGCCTCTATCGAATAGCCAGGGAGATTGATTCCAGCGGCATGAGCGTGCCCCCCACCACCATGTCGTGTGGCAACTTCGGCCACGATTACGTTGCGTGAGCGAAGACTGATTTTGACGCCATCGCTCCGTTCTTTGATCAACATAATCACTTCTGGTCCGTCAATGCGTTGGAGGAGATGCAAGGCTTCGTCGCTTTCATCGTCGGAAGCCGCATATTCTTCGAGCCATGCCAACGGTACTGCGCTCCACACCACCTGGTGGTGGCTGCGCATATTGCCGAGGACGCGTGACGCCAGTTGTAGGGCCTCACGGCGTGTAGATCGAAAGACCTTGTGTACGATGGCGGTGTGATCGGCACCAGCTGCAAAGAGTTTGGCACCCAGCTGTAGTGTATCTGCGCGGGTGTCGTATATCTGAAAGCTCTGCGTATCTGTCATGATGCCCAGCAAGAGTGGCGTTGCAATACCAGGTGTCAACGTAATCCCCAACAAGGGCAAGAATTCGGTGATGATTTCACAGGTAGCACATGCCTTGTCAATGATGAGATTTTGCACACCGAAACAGGTATTGGTCGCATGGTGGTCAATTTGGATGATGGTGCTGTGGCGAAATGCGTCGGCGTGTTTCTTGTGAATACCGCCAATGCGATCCGCTGAGGCACAATCAACGGCAATAATGAGATCGGGGTTGGGCCACGTCTTTTGTTCACCAATTTCACAACTTTCGAGGATGTTTGGCAGCCATGCCAGATACGCAGGCACTGGCTGTTGCACGACCATGGAAATTTGGGCATTGGTGATTTGGGGCAATGCGGCATATAGCCCAGCGAGTGAGCCGATTGCATCACCATCGGGATTGACATGGGTCACCAGCATGATGCTCTGCGCATTGCCGATGCGTGCGACCCATTCGTTTGCATGGCGAACCAGGATGTCGTGACGATTCATGCACACTCTCTCGGCGACCAACCAACGACGGATGCCTATTGGTTGTCTCGTAGTAGTTCGCTAATACGGATACTATGGTCAATGGACGTGTCGAGCATAAAGCGTAAGTCGGGGGCCGTGCGCAAATGACGGAGTTGCTGCGCCACTTGACGCCGGATGAATCCTTTGGCGTGGTCGAGGGCTGCCATCGTCTTTTTGCGCGTAGCCGCATCTCCGAGTACGGAAACCCGTACATGTGCCATTTGCAGATCGGGGCTCATTTCGACGCCCATCACTGTGCAGAATGCCACACGAGGGTCTTTGATTTCGGTCTGGATGAGGTGGCTGACGATTTGTTGAATCTCGCCAGCCACTTGTTCGGTGCGTTTGCTCATGGTTACGCTGTACGCTCCACACGTTCCTTGCGGTAAAACTCGAGTGTATCACCGTCTTGGACATCGTTGAAGTTTTCAACGACGACGCCACACTCATATCCGGATGCCACTTCGCGCACGTCTTCCTTGAAGCGTCGCAGACTGCTCAAGCGACCATCATGGGTGACCACGCCACTCCGTAGCACGCGTACACTCTGTTGGCGATTGATTTTGCCATCTGTGACATACAACCCGGCTACGATTTCACGGCTCGGCAAGCGGAACGTATTGCGTACCTCGGCGTAGCCTTCGGTGACCTCGCGATATTCTGGATCGAGCATCCCGATCATGGCTTTCTTCATTTCTTCTACGAGATTATAAATAATGTTGTAGAAGCGTATGTCAATCCCATGTTGTTCGGCAGCGCGTCGTGCAGCTGGGTCAGGTCGCGCATTAAACCCGATGATGATACCACGTGATGCAATGGCCAAATTGACATCACTCTCGGTAATCGTGCCCGTACCACGGTGGATGATTTTGATCTGCACTTCGGACGTGTTGAGTTGCCCGAGAGCATGCTCAATGGCACCCAACGATCCCATCACGTCCACTTTGATGATGAGATTCAAATCCTTGATTTTGCCCTGTTGGATGTTCGCAAAGAGACCATCCAAGCTGACAGAACGCAGATTGGCCATCGCATCAATGCGGATTTGGCGCTGACGTTGAATGGCAACTCCACGGGCAATTGTCAGGTCGTCCATGACTTGCAGAATGTCACCAGCCATGGGGACTTCGTTGAGCCCCAAAATGACGACCGGTGATGCTGGCTCCGCATAGCGGATGCGTTTGCCCGTATCGTTGAACATGGCACGAATTGTTCCCGTGCCATTGCCAACCAACACGTTGTCATCGAGGCGAATGGTGCCGTTCTGGATTAATACGGTGGCAATCGGACCACGTTGCCGATCCATTTCTGCTTCGACAACCGTGCCAACTGCCTTCGCGTTGGGGTTGGCCTTGTAGTCGTGGATGTCTGCAACGAGCAGAATCATTTCGAGCAGACCATCAATGTTGGTGCGCATGCGTGCAGACACTTCGACTGATGGCACATCGCCACCATACGATTCAACGATAACGTTGTTTGCGGCAAGTTGTTGTTTGACCAAATCAGGGTTCGCATTGATGGTGTCAATTTTGTTGATTGCCACAATCATTGGCACACCTGCCGCCTGCACGTGCGAAATAGCTTCGACTGTTTGGGGCATCACACCATCGTCGGCTGCCACAACGAGCACTACAATGTCAGTAACTTGGGCTCCACGGGCACGCATCGCCGTAAATGCTTCGTGACCCGGTGTGTCGAGGAAGGTAATCTTGCGATTTGAAATTTCCACTTGGTATGCACCCACGTGCTGTGTAATCCCACCTGCTTCACCTTCGGCAACCCGGGTTTGGCGAATAGCGTCGAGTAGCTTGGTTTTACCGTGGTCAACGTGACCCATGATGGTAACCACCGGTGGACGTGTGGTCAACGTCTCAGCAGTTTCTGCGGCCAGCACATCTTTGATGTTTTCCACGATGCCAGCCAGCTGTTCTGGTACGTATTGCACTGTTTCGATGTTGTAATCGGCACAAATGAGTGCAGCAGTGTCGTAATCAATTTGCTGATTGATGTTGGCAACGACGCCACCCTTGAGCAGTGATTTGAGGATTTCTGATGCCCCAACGCCTGTAGCTTCGGACAGCTCGCGCACCGTCATCGAGCTTCCCAACTGAATGGGGCCTTTGGGGCGAATGACTGGGCGTGGTGTATTGGCTTGACGTGAATTGGGCATGCGGTTGAGCATGGCCGAGTTCCGGTTGTTCTTGCCACCACGGCCACGTCCTGCGCCGTCGCTTTCGACGAAATCAGATGAGCGAATGGTGCTCTTGCGGTCCACGGTATTGCGACCGCGCCCCGAGTTGCCACCACGACCACCGGGTACGGGGCCACCGACACCGCCACCTACAGGTCCGCCAAATCCACCGCCACCGCCGCTACTGCCACCGCGGGGGCCACCAAAGCCACCACCACCGCCGCCACCACTTCGTGGTGGCCCGCCCATGGGGCGGTCACCAGCCGGACGGGGTGGGCGATCAGGATTGAATGGGCGGTCACCAGCCGGACGGGGTGGGCGGTCAGGATTGAATGGGCGGTCACCGGCCGGGCGCGGTGGGCGGTCTGGATTATATGAGCGGTCGCCGGCAGGACGTGCCGAGCGATCGGGATTGAATGGGCGGTCACCAGCTGGGCGCGGTGGCCGGTCTGGGTTATACGGGCGGTCGCCAGCTGGGCGGTCACCGGCAGGGCGTGCCGAGCGGTCTGGGTTATACGGGCGGTCACCAGCCGGGCGCGGTGGCCGATCGGGATTAAATGGTCGGTCACCAGCCGGGCGCGGCGGGCGATCGGGATTGAATGGGCGGTCACCGGCTGGGCGTGGTGGCCGATCACCCTGCGGGCGCGGTGGGCGGTCGGCATTGAATGGCCGGTCACCCTGCGGGCGCGGCGGTCGGTCACCTTGTGGGCGGTACGGGCGATCGTCTGACGGACGGGTGCTGCGCGCGGGACGCGCACCTGCATCGTCCTGCGACGGTTGAGTTGGTTTGTTGGTGTCATCGTCACTACGGCCACTGCCACCATCATCTGAGGTCGCATAAAAACGACTGTTGAACAGACTGTATTGTTTGTATCCCACGTATTTCCTCCAAACAGGCAAATGACATAGCCACATCGTGTGGCTACGTCGCTGATTCAATTGTCCGTGCAAAGGCGATTAATGCTTCGCGATCCTCTTCTGTGATGGTGGGTACCCGCAATGCGGCTGCGAGTGTCCCGCGTTCAAGCACGTGTTGCCAACAAGCGTATTGCTGACACACATATGCGCCTCGTCCATTTGCTTTGCCCGTGGTATCCACGACCACGCCACCGGCTGTATCACGCACCACACGCACCAACCCGCGTTTTGGATTGGGCTGTCTGCATGCGATACAGATGCGTTGTGGCACATGTTTTTGGCGCACAGCGTGACCTCGCTCATCAGTTCAGAAACTCGTAGTTGTCATCGTCACCATTCTGACCATCTGCATCGTATTCCGCTGAATGGCTTTCATTATTATTCATCATAAAGGAAGCGATGAGACGATCATTGGTGTAGATAAACAGCTTGGTGGGTGTGGCACGCACTTGCAACATCTGTCCAACGAACTCTTGTGCGACGGGGCCGTATTCAACATCGTTGTAGATGATTGTTCCCTTAGATGACACCAGCCGATCTTCGACTACGGCTTTCGCCAGTGCGATTTCGAGTTCCATGCTTTCAGTGTCTGCAGCATGCCGTGCGTCACTCGCTTCACGCATTTCATCAATCAACGTGCTCGAACTCTTGATGTCAATCTTCCACTTTGTCAGTTTTGCTGCCAAGCGCACATTCTGTCCTTCTTTGCCAATGGCCAACGACAATTGCTTGTCAGGCACAATGACTACCGCTTTGTCGCCCTCTTGAACTTGTACTTCGACGACTTGCGCCGGGGATAGTGCGTGTGCGATAAACTCTTTGATGTCCGGCGACCACTGCACCACGTCTATTTTCTCGCCGTTGAGTTCGTTGACAATGTTCTGAATCCGGGTTCCACGTACGCCGACACAGGCACCTACCGGGTCAATGCCCTCTTGGGTTGCGGCCACTGCGCATTTGGTGCGAATACCTGGTTCACGGGCGATATTCTTGATTGCAACGGTACCCGCCATTATCTCTGGAACTTCCATTTCGAAAATTTTCTCGACCAGTTTGACATCGGTGCGTGACACCACGAGTCGTGGTCCGCGGTCGCGCTCATCCTTGCCGATTTTTTGCAAAATGACCTTGATGCGTGTGCCAATCCGGTAGTTATCGCTGTTGACTTGTTGCTCGCGGGGGAGAATTGCTTCGGCTTTGCCCAAATCAATGATAATGTTACCGTTCACATTGCGCTGTACCACGCCAACAATCATCTCATCTTTGCGTCCGTTGAATTCGCTGTACACGTTATCACGTTCTACATCACGTATCCCTTGCAAAATGACCTGCTTGGCTGTTTGTGCGGCAATGCGACCAAAGTCGCGTGGCGTTGTTTCTGCAACCACTTTGTCGAGAACTTCCACGTGTGGGTCAATTTTGCGTGCCTCTTCGAGACTAATCTCGAAGCGCGGGTCTTCGACTTCGTCAACGACGAGCAGTTCAGAATAGACGTGTGGATCGCCCTTGACGGGGTCAATTTTGACGGTGACTTCAATCGCGGGTGGGCGATCACCGAGTGTGCGCCGGTACGCAGCTACCAATGCTTTTTCGACTTGTTCAATAATTCGCTCGCGCGGAATACCGCGTTCTGTTGCTATGGCTGATATTGCCGCAAAAAATTCTGTACGCATTTGTTTCCCTCGTCAACTCAATTTAGGAATAAGAAAAGTGGGGGATACCCACTTTCGACGGACAACCTATCGTTGGTGGAACGCACGACTCTGTCGCACATTCTGCTATAGTATACCATAGGCTTCGGCAAAATGTCGTCTTTTTGATGACAGCCTTGATGAGAACTCCATTAAGTAATGAAATTACTTGCGATTGATGCGGGTTTACATTGTGGATATGCGATGTTTGACCTGGCCTCTACATCATTGCTCTGGTATCGGTCGCACAATTATGGGCAATTCGCTCGTTTGCGACGCGGTGTTTCGACCCTCGTAAGTCAGGAGCTCCCCATTGCGGTGATGGTGGTTGAGGGTGGGGGGAATGTGGCTGAACCGTGGCTGAAAGTGGCCGATTATCATCGTATTCCTCTGGTGCAAATCCATGCCGAAGCATGGCGCTCCGACATTCTGTATGCACGTGAACAACGTAGCGGTGCAGAGGCCAAGCGTGCAGCACAGCACTATGCCCAACAGCGTATGGAGCATGCCAAAGTTGCCTATCACTACAACCAAGTCAGGCATGATGCTGCCGAAGCTATTTTAATTGGAGAGTGGGCCATTCATTTTAATGCGGTTGTGCAGCAAGTGCGCAATGCCATTCTCGGCAAAGGAGGAAACGATGACTGATCTACGTGCGGAACTCAAAGCGGTGGTACGGCGTGAAATCGAACAGCATGTGGCCACATTGTACGGTATCAGTGATTGGATGTACCACAATCCCGAACTGGGCCGTGAGGAGCATCAGGCTGCAGATAAATTAACCGATGTGCTCGGTGAATATGGTGCTACCATTACGCGCAATATTGCGGGAATGCCTTCTGCATTTGTGGCAAACTTGCCTGCGGCAAAACCGGGACCCAAAATTGGCATTATTGCTGAATATGACGCTTTGCCCGAAGTTGGACACGGGTGTGGCCATAATATCATCGCCACGGCGGCACTTGGTGCTGCCATGGGGCTAGCCCGTGTGAGCGAGCAATTGCCGGGAGCCATCATGGTTTTGGGTACTCCTGCAGAAGAATCAGCAGTGCCCAATGCGGGCGGTAAAATCCACATGATTCGGGAAGGCTATTTTCGTGATTTGGCTGCTGCTATTATGATTCACCCGATGACCGAAGACCGGCTCGACTACGATTCATCACTCGTGGCACAAGGCTTGGAATTATCGTTTCACGGGAAATCAGCGCATGCGGCGGCTAATCCGCACGACGGTCTTAATGCGCTCGATGCCTTAATTGTGATGTTTTCGAGTGTTGGTTTGCTACGCCAGCAAATACGCACGGATGCGCGCATTCACGGCATCATTACACATGGTGGTACGGCTCCCAACGTGATTCCCAGTTATACGGCAGCACGCTTCCGCATCCGTGCTGCAGATATCGCATACACCAAAGAATTGTTTGCCCGGGTGATTGCCTGTGCCGAGGCGGGTGCCAAAGCGACCGGTTGTCGGTTGGAATGGCACGAGTATATGCCTGCATATCTCAACATGCTGCCTAATCGCGCGCTCGGTGAAACGTTCACGCAAAATCTGGAATTGATTGGCCGTCAGGCACGTAAACCAGCATCACGCACTGGTGCCGGATCGACAGATCTGGGGAACGTGAGTCATCACGTGCCAGCCATCTGTGCCTACCTCGAAATTTGTGACACGAGTGCGGGGTGGCATTCCACTGCTGTTGCTGATGCCACAATAACACCAAAAGGGCATAAGGCCATCCTGGATGGGGCAGTTTCAATGGCCTACACGGCCATTGATCTGCTCCTTGATGGCACCACACTCGATGCAGCTCGCCACGAATTTACCGCCACTGCTCGATTTACAGGTGATGTATGAGTGATTCAGTCGTTTTTCAAAGTGCGCGTGCACAGCGTGCGTTGTTGGATGCCCATGCGATTTCTGCCCGCGAACTCCTCGATGCTCATTTGGCCCAGATTCGCACACACAATCCTGCAGTGAACGCAATTATCACCATGGATGAAGCAGCTGCATATCGAACTGCTGATACCATTGATTCACTGCGTGCGCACGGCGTGATGCCAGGTGTGCTCGCCGGCTTGCCCATGGTGCACAAAGATCTAACCGCAGTAAAGGGGATGCGGTTTACGAGTGGCTCACCCATCTATGCGGACCGAATCGCCGAGGAAGACTCACACATCGTGCGCCGCATGAAACAGGCTGGGTGCGTGAGCATCGGCAAGAGTAACGTGCCTGAATTTGGTGCTGGTTCACAGACGTTTAATCCGATTTTCGGTGCGACCACGAATCCGCATAATCTACAAAAGACCTGTGGTGGCAGTAGTGGTGGAGCCGCTGTGGCACTCGCATGTCGCATGGTCGCACTGGCTGATGGCAGTGATATGGGGGGGTCTCTGCGCAATCCGGCTGCATTTTGTGGTGTCGTCGGATTTCGTCCGTCGCCGGGTGTCGTGGCAAATAGCGACGATTGGTCGCCTCTTTCCACGGACGGACCGATGGGGCGTAATGTCCAAGATGTTGCATTGCTGTTGGCTGCGTTGGCGGGGTATGAGCCTGGTGCCAACATGACCATCCCGGTGGATACGCATGCGCTGGCCACGTTGGACGCATGTGCCCTGCGTGGCAAACGTGTGGCGTGGGCTCCACGCTGGGGAGGCTTGCCAATTGAGCCGGCGTTGGCAGAAGCGTTTGATGCGCAACGCGCCATGCTGGTTTCGCTGGGATGCATCGTTGAAGATGCATCACCCGACTTCTACGGTGCCGATGAAGCATTTCAAACCTTGCGCGCATTAGCCTTTGCCACGGGGCGTGAGCCACTATTGGCCACACACCGTCACCTCATGAAAGATACGGTAGTGTGGAACACCGAGTTCGGATTGTCGTTGACTGGTGCCCAAATTGCCAATGCATATCGCTTGCAAGCACAAGTGATTGCATCCATGCGTTCGTTCATGCAACGCTATGATGTGGTAATCGGACCTACCACGCAGGTACTGGCATTCGATGTGGACCAGCCGTATGTGCGTGAGATAAACGGGCAAATATTGCCGACATATATTGACTGGATGAAATCGTGTTGGTATATCACGATGACCGCCCATCCTGCGATTTCGATTCCATGTAGCATGTCGCATACCGGACTGCCGGTCGGCATGCAAATTGTGGGACGGATGCACGATGATATCAATTTGTTGCGCATGGCTACGGCTATCGAATCGGCCATCGATCAACGCCAATTTGTACCGGCGTTGATTACGTAGGAGTTTGTCATGCAGTTTGTTTGGTGTGGGCATGCAACCGTGTACATGAAAAACTGTCATGGTACGCGGGTGATAATAGATGCCTGGGTGGATACGAATCCGGCTTGTGGTGCTGAGATTGCACAACGTGTACGCGAATGGGGCGTGGATGTCATCGTGCTTACCCATGGTCATAGTGACCACTGTGCGGATTTAGCTGCGCTCCAGCGTGATACGGGAGCCATTGTGTGCTGTCAGTATGACGCCCAGGAATGGGTGACGTATCAACACGTGCCCCAATCGGCTGTGCGCGCATTCAACAAGGGTGGTAGCGTGACAATCAACGATCTTCGCATCACCATGACGGCAGCACAACACAGCAACAGCTGGCCGACTGCTGCTGGCGCACGCATGCTTGGCAGTGAGGTTGGGTATGTGTTTCGCAGCACTGGTGACGCAACCGTGTATGCGGCGGGTGACACCACCGTGATGGCTGATATGGCGATTATTGGCGATCTATATCAGCCCCATGTGGCACTATTGCCAATTGGAGATCGCTATACGATGGGGCCGTACGAGGCCGCATACGCGACCAAATTGATTCATCCGCAAGCCGTACTACCGATTCATTATGCGACGTTTCCCGATCTGACTGGTACTCCTGACCTGTTTCGTGCTGAACTAATGCAGCGTGGAGTAGACGTAGATGTACTTGCGCCGCCGGTCGGTGAATGGATTACTTGGAGTATTAATTCATGAAGATTATCTTGCCTGCTCAAGTCGTACATCACGCAGAAACCCGTATCCGGGCCAAATATCCCGATGTACAGATAGTGACAACCAACGACGATGGAATCCCAAATGGCGATGTTTCAGATGCCACCATCCTTGTACGTTGGTGGTATACGCTCGAGGATTTCATGCGTATTATGCATATGGCCCCCAATATTAAATGGGTCTATACCCCTAGTGCGGGTATCGAGTACATGGACCTCGACTATCTGCAAGCACGGAATATTGTGCTCACCAATGCGGCGGGAGTACATGCGATTCCTATTGCGGAATTCATCATGATGTTTATTCTGTATCATGCCAAACGTGGCCCGCTGTTGCGTGATTTTCCCCGTGAACAGTGGGAAGAGGTTGAGCGCACCAAACTCGATGAACTATACGGAAAAACGATGGCAATCATCGGTCTTGGCGGGATTGGCCAAGAAACGGCGAAACGCGCTAAAGCATTTGGAATGCGTGTGGTGGGTAGTCGGCGGCGACCACAGGTCACCTCATTCGTGGATCACGTGGTGAGTGACGATGAATGGCGTTCCTTATTACCCGATGCGGACATCGTGGTGCTGTCTACTCCACTCACAGATCGAACCCGTGGCATGATTGATGCGAGTGCGTTTGCACTAATGAAACCAACGGCATACATCGTGAATGTGGCACGTGGGAATGTCATCAACACGGACGATTTGATTGATGCGTTGACGCACAACAAAATCGCGGGGGCGGGATTGGATGTACAGCCCGAAGAGCCGTTGCCCGTGTCGCATCCATTGTGGGATGCTCCTAATGTGTGGATAACACCGCATATCTCTGCATCGTCGCCCAAAACCCGGACACGGATGATGGAGCTTTTCCTGGAAAACTTGGACCGATTTGTGCATAATCAACCACTCCAGCAAGTGGTGAATTACAGCGAAGGATACTAGCGTGTTTGTGGGTGTAGATGTGGGTGGAACAAAAACCGAAGCAGTTGCAGTGGATGTACATGGTGTCGTCCATGCACGCGTTATTGCGGGTTCAGGAAATTGGGAAGGTATCGGGCTAGAGGCAGCGGCGCAGTTGTATGCGGATATCATCCAACGTCTGCTCAACACACTTCAGCTTTCTCCAGACGCAATTACTGCACATGCATGGGGATTGGCTGGGTTGGACTGGCCATCCGATGATGCACGACTGCGCCCGTTGATTGCACCACTGCTCCCTGCTGCACCGTGTACGCTCGTGAACGATGCCTTTTTGCCACTCCGTGCAGGGGCTCGTAATTCCTATGGGGTGGGAGTTATCGCTGGCACCGGGAGTACGGTCGCCGGGATTGGTCGGAGTGGCGCACGATACCGCACGTTTGGCTTGGGGAGCATGTGGGGCGACTTTGATGGTGCACAAGGGATCGCATATGCGGCATTACAACAACTGACCCGGGCATATTACCGTAATCAGGCTCCGTCGCAACTGTTGCAGGCACTGCTCACGTGGTCCGGTTTTGCTTCATTGCCAGCACTTGCCGAAGCCGTATCACGTGATGAATTCACTCAGAATATTGCTACATTTGCTCCCATTGTCATGCAGGCTGCTCGTGCCGGAGACGCGATTGCAGGTGCAGTCATCGCTTCTGCTGCACGTCTCCTCGCAGAAAATGCGGGAATTGTTGCACAACAGCTCGATTTGACTGCACACGAGTTTGATGTGGTGCTGGCAGGAGGAGTTGCAACAGGGGCGGCTGATGTGTTTCATGACACCTTTGTGCAAACCCTTCACTCCTATGCACCGCACGCATCAGTGCAAATCTTGAGCTGTCGCCCTGTCGTGGGTGCGGTGCTATTGGCGGCAGATAGCGTTGATTCTCAATTCGCTCGCACCATGCAATTAGCCTTGGCATCAAAGGAAGCACAGTGATACAGTTCGGTCGTTTGGTTGTGTGGGGTTTGATTTTGGTGGTCGTCGCAGCTTGTGCAGTACCACCTGCTGCATCACCAACGGCAACGCTGGTGCCTACTGTTGTGCCCACACAGACAGCTGTGCCCGTTGCCACTGCAACCGTTGCCGTGATTACACCGACTGCCGAGGTGGTGACCAACGCAGGACCGTTGCAAATACGCCTCATCCATGACACGAACAATACCCCACAACCGATGGTAGATATCATTACTAGTACTGCCAAATTAGCTCAGCTCGATGTAGTCGTGGATGTGCGTAGCCCGGATGGAAGTTACGCTCTGGCAGCGCTAACTGAGCTTCAGACGACTCCCGATGTGTGGATTGGCAGTGAGTACGATTTGCAACAACTCATCCGATTGGGTGTAGTTGCTACGGATACCACGGCGCTCCAAGTTGCACACTATTCCTATCTCGATGATGCCATGGTGCGAAACCAGGGGTATGCGGTGCACCCAATCGGATTGCGTAATTATCTCGTGAGTATCGGTAATAGTCAGTTTCTCGATTCGTTGCCAGAGACTACTGCTGATCTCATGAGCATCGGTGCCAGTATCCGTGGTCGTGTACGATACAAGATGGCGTATTCGTGGCCAGAAGGGCGCTGGTTTGCCATGATGCTCGATCAGCTCGGTGCACAAACGGTGCTGACCCAGACCAATTCACTCCTACCGGAATCCATGCTCGTCACGGCGCTGACGTCGCTCGACGAATTGCGCACGCTGGGACCTCGCGATGCAACCACGTACGTGGAAGCCACCAGCGATTTTATCAACTGGTATGTACCCTACAGCATAGACGGGGATGCCGCAATCCGACGCTACGAAAAATATGCAGAGGATGTGCCATTGCGTTTTGCACCACCACCTACCTATAGTGCGAGTGGCCAGCGACTGATGCCTGCCGTGGATGTGGTCTATGCCATCATTCCGAAGTCGTTGTCGCCTCAGCGACGCAGGGATGTGGAATCGTTGATCCGTGGCTTGCAAACCAGTGACGCACAAGTCACACTGTTCACCAACATGCGCTGGATTCCAATCAATCGAGGGGTGATAGAATCAGGTGTCCTCGCGGGTGATCCATTGTACGTCGCGCTCGAGCCGTTGATTCCCACGCTGACAACACAAGCATATGATGAAGCTACCATTTGTCGCTGGGATGCATACGAGCAGATACTTCCGTTGGTGTTGCTTAACACGATACGAGTGCCAGCCGGGGCAACGGCCATCAACATGGCATTACAGGCATGTATCATCGAGCCGTAATCTGTATCAGTTGTCAACTACACAGAGTAATGCTATAGTCTGTAGTGGAGTAAGCGATGACAAACACACTACAACAATTGCGCCAACAGAGTGGGCTTTCCATGGTGGATGTGGCAGCACGTACAGGCATTCCGGTACGTGATATTGCTGCAGCCGAACATGGCATGCGTGCACTCGATCCATCACAACTCGCATTAGTGAGTGAGTTGTACCAGGTGACTAACACACGATTACTGCGCATCCCCAAAACGCGTGGTGCGTCGCCCTATGCGTGGATTCTCGGACTAGGAACGATATTCATAATTGCGTCAGCAATTGTTATGCTCGGTGGTTCGCTGCTGGTCATGAGTATCCCTGCAACACGCATGATGAGTGATACACGTATTATTTCGCAACACAGTGATAATCCCGACGGTGCAAGTGCCGTCTTGCGCCAGCGACTGGTACAGATGGCATTGAGTCCGGCCATGTCACAACAAATCATGCAACTTGATGCACAGGAAACAGGTGCAATAGCCGAACCTATCGTGCTGCCGGAAAGCCACCCGATGGCGGCAATTGCATCGAAACGAGGCTTGCCCGGCGCTCCCTTTGGATGTCCGGTGCGCCCAGAAGTGGGCAGTGTGGTGATGACACAAGGCTATGGTGTTGGAACACACGCACCGGCATCAATCTGGGGAGCCGTAGACTTAGCCGTGGACGGGAATGGTGACGGCTATGCTGATCCGGCGGCTACTACTGGAGCCCCCATTGTAGCGCTTCATTCGGGTATTGCCCGGGTGGTGCCCAACAACTGGTTGGCAGGCAATTACGTACGAATCAGCGACGGTATTAACGGGTGGGCAACCGCATACGCCCATTTGAGCAAACTCAATATCGTTTCTGGACAGCAAGTGGAAACGGGTGATGTGATTGGTTGGGTAGGCACAACGGGGTATTCGAGTGGGCCGCATTTGCATTACGAAGTTTACCAGAATGAGGTAAACATTAATCCACTCTCCATTCTCGAGTGTTGGTGATACAATACAGCTAGTACGCAATGGAGCGGAACCATATGGTTCCGCTCTTTTTTTAGGAGCAGATGGCCATGAATCGCATTCTGGTGACTGAACCACTCGCCGAGGAAGGGCTTGCGCATCTGCGTGAGCACGCCCATGTAGATGTGCTCACGTCGTTGACTCGCGTCGAGCTCCTTGCAGCCATTCAGCAGTACGATGCGCTGGTGGTCCGGAGTGCCACCAAAGTAGATACAGAACTGTTGACTGCAGGGAGTAAATTACGTGTAGTAGGTCGCGCTGGTACGGGCGTGGACAACATTGACGTAGAAAGTGCCACCCGACGGGGCATCGTGGTGGTTAATGCACCAGCATCAAATAGCGTGGCGGTGGCAGAGCTTGCTATTGGATTATTGTTGTCGTTGGCACGCCACCTTCCGCAGGCTCATGCCCATGTGGTGGCCGGTGGCTGGAGTCGCGCCAAGTACATGGGGCGCGAAGTGCGTGGTAAAACGCTCGGGCTGGTGGGCTTTGGCCGGATTGGTGCCGAGGTCTCGCGCCGCGCTCGTGCGCTCGAGATGGACATTATCGCCTATGACCCGGTTGTTTCTACCGAGCGCGCATTACAGTTGGGGGTCACGCTGTGTACACTCGACGAAGTGTTGCAACAGAGCGATTTTATTTCGTTGCATGTGCCCCTCATCGATGCAACACGCCACATGATAAATGCGCAACGCCTCGCCCTGATGAAACCAGGTGCATGTATTATCAATGCGGCACGTGGTGGTGTGATTGATGAATCCGCTCTATTCGACGCTTTGCAACAGGGGCGCATCGCAGGCGCAGCCATTGATGCATTCGAAAAAGAACCGCCCACCGATTCTCCGTTGCTTGGCCACCCGAAAGTCATCGCCATTCCGCATTTGGGTGCGTCCACTGTAGAGGCGCAAGCACTGACTGGTGTGGATGTGGCCGAAGGTGTGCTCGACGCACTGAATGGGCTGTCACCCCGCTATGCGGTGAATGCTCCCTATATTGCACCAGAGGATATTGGGGTGCTTGCTCCATATGCGACATTGGCGCGCTGTTTGGGTAAATTGAGCATTGGCTTGGTCAATGAGCCCGTGCAACGCTACGAGTTTATTTATGCGGGTGAATTATCCAATGTAAACACGGCACCGTTGCGTACAGCGCTCCTTCAGGGTATCTTGTCGGATGTGAGTGAGCAGCGGATTACGGCAGTGAATGCACCGATTATTGCCAAGGAGCGCGGCGTGCGCTTCAACGAGCGCACGATGCCTGAGGTCGAGAATTATGCAGGTATGCTGGCCTTACAAGCGCATACTGCGAGCGGTGTACGTACGTATAGTGGTACCGTTCTTCGCGACCGACCATATGTTGTCGAACTTGACGGCTATTGGGTGACGTTCGAGCCCACAGGCTCACTCTTGTTCACGTACCACCGTGACCGTCCTGGTATGATTGGCATGGTGGGTACGTTACTCGGTGAATACGATGTAAATATCTCGAGTATGCAGGTCGGGCGATTGGCCCCACGTGAGCAATCATTGATGGTACTGACTCTGGATGACACCGTCCCCAACGATGTGGTGATTCGACTCCAGACCGAAGCAGACATTGAACGTGCCGTGGCAATTGACGTGTAGTACGCGAACATCACACAACAACACCCCTGTGCGTCTACCGATGCACAGGGGTGTTGCGTGATATGTGGAGTGTGTCAGTGTCCTACACCGGGGTATTTTGCGACTGTGGTACTTCGAGTCGCTCGCTTTTGCTGAAGCGCAGTTGCTTGCCGTTTTCGTCAACTTCGGCAATCACCACATCTCCTGCCACAAAATTCCCCTTCAGGATTTCACGTGCCATCGGTGTTTCGATGGCGCGTTGGACGGTGCGGCGGAGTGGGCGTGCACCATAGGCCGGGTTGTAGCCTTCACGGACGAGCCACGCTTTGGCACTCGCATCGAGAGTGAGGGTGATTCCTTGTTCGAGCAGGCGCTTTTGTACGTCTGCGGCCACCAATTCGACGATGTGCGTTAATTCGACTTCGCTGAGTGGGTGGAAGACGATAATGTCGTCAATGCGGTTGAGAAATTCGGGGCGGAATGCTTGTTTCATCGCTTCCATGACACGTGCCTGTGCTTGTGCCTGGTCATTGCGATCAGCGGTGCGGACCAGTCCGATGCCTTGCTGGCGGACATGCTCGGTGCCAATATTTGACGTCATAATCACAATCGTATTGCTGAAATCAACGGTACGACCCTGCCCGTCAGTAAGCCGACCGTCATCGAGCAACTGCAACAGCGTGTTGAAGACGTCAGGATGGGCTTTTTCGATTTCGTCGAAGAGTACAACCTGGTATGGTCGGCGCCGAATGCGTTCGGTGAGCTGACCAGCATCATCGTAGCCGACATATCCGGGAGGCGCACCGATGAGGCGTGATACGGTGTGCCGCTCTTGGAATTCGGACATGTCAATGCGTGTCATCGCATCGTCGCTGTCGAACATGAATGCGGCCAAGGCCTTGGCCAACTCCGTTTTGCCAACACCTGTGGGCCCCACAAAAATGAAACTCCCAATCGGTCGGCGTGGATCAGCCATGCCGCTCCGTGCCCGCCGAATAGCGTCAGAAATCGCAACAATCGCTTCGTGTTGACCGATTACGCGCTCTTGTAAGCGTGCTTCCATGTGGACGAGTTTTTCACGTTCACGTTCGAGCATGCGTGCAACTGGTACACCTGTCCACGACGACACGATTTGGGCGATGTCTTCGGCGTCCACCGTCTCATCAATGTTTGCCACGCGTTTCCAAGCATCTCGTTGTGTGGTGAATTCTTGCTCCAGTTTGAGGAACTCGGCACGAATCACTGCTGCCCGCTCGTAGTCACGCCGCTGGCTCGCATCTTCTTCGGATGTGCGCAATTCGGCGAGTTGTTGCTCCATGGTGCGCAGTTCTTTGGGCATGGAAAAGATGTCAATGCGAATTTTTGCGGCTGCTTCATCGAGCAGGTCAATGGCTTTGTCCGGCAAAAATCGATCCATGATGAACCGGCTCGACAAGCGCACTGCGGCCTCGATTGCGTCATCGTTGATGACCAGTTGATGGTGCTCTTCGTAGCGATGTCGCAAGCCGCGCAACATTTCGATGGTGGTTGCCACATCAGGTTCTTCCACGAAGACGGGGCTGAAGCGACGTTCGAGGGCAGGATCTTTTTCGATGTGTTTGCGATATTCGTCGAGTGTAGTTGCGCCGATTACCTGCATTTCACCACGTGCGAGCGCCGGTTTCAGCATGTTGGACGCATCTATTGAGCCTTGTGCTGCACCTGCACCAACCACAGTGTGGAGCTCGTCAATAAACAAAATTATCTTGCCGTTGCTCGAACGGATTTCGTCCATCACTCCTTTGAGACGCTCTTCGAACTCGCCACGAAACTTTGAACCGGCGACCATTGCCCCTAAATCGAGGGACAACACCAATTTGTTGAGGAGTGTTTGTGGCACATCACCCGACTGGATGCGCTGTGCGAGACCTTCAGCAATCGCCGTTTTCCCTACGCCACTTTCACCAACAAGCACTGGGTTATTCTTGTTGCGCCGACTGAGAATGCGGATTACACGGATGATTTCCGCATCGCGACCGATCACCGGATCCAGCTTGCCTTCACTTGCAAGACGGGTCAAATCTACGCTGTACTTGGAGAGTACTTCGTATTTACTCTCTGCGTTCGGTGAATCTGAGCGCTGATTGCCGCGAATTTCCATCAGAGCCTGGTAGAGGCGTTCTTGGGTGATATTGAAGCTTGTGAGAATGCGCTGTGACGCACCGTCACGCTCATTCAAAATTGCGATGAGCAAATGTTCGATGCCCGTAAACTGATCATTGAGCCGTTGGGTTTCTTCTTCGGCTCGTTTGACTAGCCGTTGTGTGCGTGGTGTGATATAGACTTGGTTGCCGTAGATGTTCTGCCCGTAGACCTTGGGTGATTTCTCGAGCTCGTATTCTACACGTTGAGCGATTTGCTCTACATCAACGCCCAGTTTAGCAAACGTCTTGCTGGCCAAGCCGTCGCGCTGGCGCAAAAGCGCCAAAAATATGTGCTCCACATCAAGTTGTGTGTGATGCAAGCTACTCATGATGTTCTGGGCTTCTTGGAATGCTTCCTGGGCCTTTTCGGTAAATCGTTCTAATCTCATGGTTCACCTCGTGGTCACCTAAATTGTCGCTCTGACGATGACCTGCTGGTAGTATAGCATTAGGCGTTTGTTAAACCTATTTGAAGAATATTAGAAAATTTGTATGCGTTGCGGTCGTACAATCACAGCCGAATGCGCATGCACCCGACTGTGATTGTATGATGCAGTTACAGCATGTCATCCATTGACCAGTGGTTGTTCCAGCGTACGTCAATTTCGTCACGGACGCGCTGGAATCGGATATCCGTGGATAGCCGTAAGCGTCCTTCCTGTGACTCGTTGGTGGTAGCCGCATGAATCATGTAGGCGCTGTGTACCACCATGTCGCCTGCTTCGTAATCGGCTATCAACCAGCGTGTGTCGAGGCGATCAGCGAGATTGGGCAAGTCTTTGGTGAGCCACCCCGTGGAAGACATGTTTTTGTTGTAGGCGTTGATTTGCTCTTCACGCGACATGCCGTGATTCTGGGCACGGAACTCTTCCTCCATGCGCACACCCCATGTATGTGATCCCTCGAGGTAGACAAGCCCACCCATGTGTACTGGGACATCTCCGATGGGAATCCAGCTCGTGGCCACTTGATCCGTCCCTGCGCGCAAATAGGTCAAATCGTAATGGGCACCGGTAGCCGCAGATTCGAATGGTTTGGTATGGCGGATGATTTTACGTTTGTGCAAATAGGGCGCCCCATCAAACAACTGCTCATAAAACTCCCAGATGGGTTGTTGCAAGCAAAATGCTTCGTATGCGCACCAGCGGACAATTTCGTGATAGAGCTTGGCAATCTGCTTGTGGTCTTCGCCACCGCCACTGTATATGCCTTCAATTGGGTCAGTACCTGGCTTGAGCAAACCCGTTTCTGCAAATGCCGCAAAAAAACGTTTACGAAAGGCAAAAACAGCCTGACGATCGAGGATTCCTTTGAGCCACAAATATCCTTGTGCCTGAAATTGTTCACGCAACTGTGTAATTGGCGTATGTGGATTCGACGGTGTCAATCGTCCGAGTCGGCGCTCGTTGCCCTCGAGTATGAATCCGTTACTCTTGAGTGGCGTCGGATAGACAACTTCAGTCGTCATCGTGTGTCTCCTGTGATGAGTTGCTCTCTCCTAGTATATCAGAGCGTGTGTGGTGTGATTCACTCCCGGCATCTGATTCCTCATGGTGCAGACGGGTAGGTAACGTGCATATCAACTAATACGCCATCATCGCTAAACCCATGAGGCATCGGATACAAGGTAATCGAGATGGTAAATGCGTATCGTTGCTGTGTCTTGATTTCGTTGAGCACTTCTTGTATGTCGTGTTGTGCGGAAAACGTCGCTCCCCGGTAGCCAAATAGAATGCGTTTCTGTTGTTTGTGGAGTGCCTGGTATATGCGTGTGTTCAGTTGCGCCATTCCATGTACAGTGTACTCGGGCTCGAGATAGATGAGCCCCGTGTTGTGCATGATTGTGTGTACCATGCTGCGCTGTTGTGCTTTTGTCCGCCCGATGAGTGCGAGATGTGCGCGGTACTGCATGTGTGCATGCGGGAATGGTTTCTGTCCTGCGTGTACTGTTACTGTGTGGGTTCGTTGAATCTCTCGATCAGTCAACAAGTAAAAGCGATACATGCTAAACGGCGTATTCGTATCGGCCACTGTGCTCCACGTGCTGTCAACGTGGTACCAGTGCTGGTCGAGCTGAACCATGTTCCACGCATGCGCTTCAAATTTCCCCGTTCCCGTGACGATGCGGCACGGTATCCCCACTGCATGACACAGATGCCAATATAGACTCGCATAGCCACTACATACCGTTGACTGTGTGGCGAGTGCGTCGTATGCCGTACGGCGCTGGAGCGTGTGGTCGTATCGTATGTGCGTGGTTATCCAGTCATGTATCGCTAGGAGTTTTTGTTGCTGGTGCATCGTCGGGTTAGTAATCTGCTGGATGATTTGTTGCACCTTTTGATTGACATAACTTAACTGTAAACTATCTTCGAGATACATAATTTCAAATGCAAGCACGGTTTTGTTGGTGTAGACGGTGGTGCTAATTTGGTAGTGGGATACCGCATGGAAGTGTGGATCTGTTGCACCATGTAGAAATTGACTTACTAATGCGGCGGGATTCACGATGCGCTTTTTTTCAAGATACGTAATTGTAAATGCGGAAACACGTTGCTGGAGCATGGTATCAATGCTCGTGCCAATCGCAGCAAGTGTATGGGCTGTCAAGTCTGGTAGTGCATGTGTCATACAGCATATTATAAATGGTATGATACGAGCGGATCGATTGCTGATGGAGGAAATGCATTTATGCCGTACAACGCAAACGCAGAGCGCTATGCCAGTATGCGTTACAACCGAACTGGGCGTAGTGGACTTAAGCTTCCTGCGATTTCCTTGGGGTTGTGGCACAACTTTGGTGGTGTTGATGTATACGAAAAATCGCGCGCCATGGTATTGGCGGCCTTTGACATGGGGATTACCCATTTCGATTTGGCCAACAACTACGGGCCACCAGCTGGTTCTGCAGAAGAGACCTTTGGGCAGGTGATGCGCCACGATCTGCGTCCGTACCGCGATGAGATTATCGTTTCATCGAAGGCTGGCTACTACATGTGGCCAGGACCGTACGGCGAGTGGGGTTCACGAAAATACTTGGTGTCGAGTTGTGACCAGAGCCTCAAACGCATGGGGCTCGAGTACGTGGATATCTTTTATCATCATCGTCCCGATCCCGATACCCCCATCGAAGAGACCATGCAAGCCCTCGACTACATAGTACGCAGTGGTCGTGCACTGTACGTGGGTATTTCCAACTACCGACCTGCTCAAGCACGTGAAGCTTTTGCGATTTTGCGGCAGCTTGGGACGCCCTGTGTCATCCATCAGCCGTCGTACAACATGTTTGATCGCTGGATCGAAGAGACCGGTCTACTCGATGCCCTTGCCGAACACGGCGTCGGCTGTATCCCCTTTTCGCCGCTTGCCCAGGGTATGCTCACCGACCGGTATTTGCAGGGTATCCCTGACGGGTCACGCGCCAGCAAGCCGCACGGTTTCTTGAAGCCGGATCGGGTCACCCCAGAAAAACTGGCGATAGTGACCAAATTGCGCGATATGGCAAATGCACGTGGACAGAACACGGCTCAGCTTGCGCTTTCGTGGGTGTTACGTGATGCACGAATAACGTCTGCGTTGATTGGTGCCAGTTCCGTTGACCAGATCAAAGAGGCTGTGGGGGCACTTGCAGCTGCACCGCTCACTGCAGCTGAATCTGCGCGCATCGAGCAGATTTTACAAGGTCAGGATTAGTCATCATGCTCGCGCGGTTGCTCATCTTTTTTGGCATACCGTTGACCTTGTTGCCGCTGGTCTTTCGTTGGGCCGTCGCACAAGCCACAGCTCAGGCCGAACAGAACGCCTTCGCACCGCACGTATCGCAGTACGCACACCAAAGTTCGCCGTATCTGCTTACCGCGGTTAATGTCGGGTTAGTGGTCGGATTGGTGCCACTGGTGTTCGGGAACAAACCCCCACGGCAACAACGTTGCCGTGGGGGTTTGTTGTTATTGCAACGCACGAATGCGTGTCAACACGTCTGTTGTTTGGCTGACGTCGAGTGCACCCACAATGAAATCGCATTGCCATGTGTGTGCGGCTGCGATTTGTTGGAGGTTTCCTTTTGCTTTCTCGGCGCTGTATCCTTCGGGTTCGGCGGTGGCGGGCATGGCAAAGCCGAGACAATCTTGGTCGGGGGTGCGTGATATCCAGCGAATCGTAAAGGGGAGTTGGCTGGGCCGATGTGCCACGTAATCTGCACTGCCGTCGGGATGGACATGCACACTGTGTGCCCAGCCGTGGGCATCCGCGTTTGGGTTGATGGTAAACACCACTTCCGGGTTGAATCCTAAATCAGGGCGTAACACATTGGCTTGCTCGGGGTGTTGTCCAAGTGATTCGATGAATTCTCGATACCCGGCGGGCGGAGAAATATGCGACGGGATGCTCCGGCGTACGCGAATAGCATCGGCATGAGAAGGTGCACTGGTGTGTAACGCCCCCATATCAACGGGGCGGTAGTTGATGTGCGCCAGGTACATCAAATCCATGGGCGTCTTTTTGTCGTTGTGGACGCGCATCGTCACCGTAAATATGGTTTGATTGGCGTAGAGTCGCACTTCTGGAGTTGCCACATAGTTATCGTTAAAGGCGACGGTGTGTCGAAATGCACCACTAATCGCAAGGTAATTGCCACGCTCATCGTTTCCCAACGTCAGCCATGCTTTTTGGTAGCGGGCGTTCGGTAATTCGCCATGCAACGGATGGTTGTCTTGTGGGCCGGGGACCCCCATGCGTGTGGCCCCGCAATGAATGAAGAAACCGCCATAGGTGTGCAGGTATGTGGACGTCGGTTGGGGTTCGCTGAACATGGATTTCATGCCGAGATCACGCCCGTCAAAATGTGCCGACCAAATCTGTTGCCCCTGGTATGGCAACATGACAATGTGCCCACGTGCGTTGCTGATGTGTAGACCTGCTACGCCACTGTCAAACAAAAACGTATGCACGACAAAATCCGCAGTATCGAGTAAGAGATGGCGCTTGTCACGAAACATGTGCTCGCTGAGATGGATGACCGTACTCATAGTTACTCCTCATGTTCACTTTCATAGCGGATACCGGTATCACAGAGCTGGATTGGAATAAACTGTAGCGTCGGGATGTGGTCACGAATCGCCGTACGATGATGGTTCGCAGATGTGCTATCTGGCCAGAGGACACAGACTGAGCCTCCATCTCCACCAGCACCATTGACTTTCCATCCCAGTGCACCTGCGCGTTGTGCATAGTCAATCAGGGCAGTGGCGTCAGCACAAATGAGTGCGGGGTGTAGTCTGTGTTGCGCTATCGTGTTCTGCTGTAATGCGATGCCGTAACGCCGCAGATCGCCCGCCAGTAATGCGGCACTGGCAGCGGCGGCCGCGTCACGTAGCGGTTGGAGTAGCTGTTGCGTTTCTGCTACGGTTTCGAGACGCCGAATGACCTCTTCGTGGACTTGCGACGACTGATGGGGGCGCCCCAAGTACCAGAGTTGCAGTTGCGCATTCAGTTCGGCGCTGGTCTGGGGCGCAACGCGGCACGGGTTGACCTGACAATCCGGATAGTCGCTCATGATGATTTCATTGATACCACCAAATGCAGCTGCCATTTGATCCTGAATACCACTTTGCATGCCGAGTCGCGCGGTTTCCAGGATGTGTGCTGTGCGCGCCGCCTGATACGGTGTCAATCTGTCACCGTGCAGGTAGGAAAGTGCTGCCAGCAATGCCACAGATACTGCCGCAGATGTGCCGGTAGCGCATCCAGGAGGCATATCGGCACTGATGTGGATGTGCCATCCCGACGTGGGTGGCGGAGGGATTTCGGCAAGCGCTGCAGCCAAAAGAGGATGCTGTTTCCGTAGCGCTTCGAGGTTGACATGCGGTGCATCGGCAACGCAAATCGTCAGCGTATCCGGGTGTGGGGTAATTGTGATTTGAACGCCCGGATTGACTGCAATACTGCAGACATGACCGTGGCCGGCAAACCAAGTGTCTGTCCAGCCACCCACATCACAGATGCGTACAGGTGCATATACGCTGAGCGTCGAACGTGTCATATCCCACTCAGATTCATCATGCGAATACCTCGGTCTATTATAGTCTGCTCATCCAGCACAGAAATTGGTACTGCAGCGCATGTGACTACTCAGTCACTGGGGCTACATCGCGATTGCTCTTGCGCAATGGAATTTCATCGAGAAGGAACAAAATCAGTGTAAACGAGATGAGAACCAACCAGATTGCATCGAAGTAGATCTGTGTAATACTCGTCGTAAATGCGCGTTTCATGGCGCCCTCAATCTGTGTGCCAACCTGTGATGCTTGTATACGTGTTGCTTGATGCATTGTCTCAAGTTCTGTTTGGAGTGCTGGGAGCGTTTGTGGTGTGATGGTGCCACGTTCGATGACCGTGCGCAGGAGTACCGGTAACTGCGGATTGGCGAGTAGCTTGGTGCGCATCGCCTCATCGCCATTGGCCACCGCCACGATGTCGTCGTTGAGTGCCACAAACTGGCTGTCTACGGCCGCAAGGATTCGTTCTGTAGGTCCTTCACTATTTTCAGTGCCAGCTGTAACACTATTGCGTAGACTACTCCCCGTAAAATTGAGTTGTGCGTGGAGCGATGGTGGCAATTGGGCCATGATTGGTTGGAGTTCGCGGTTGATTTGTGCGGTGAGGGTGGTAGTAAGCACGACACCAAAAAGGGCCGCACCGATTGCCTGGCCTAGCTGTTGGAAAAATTGGCGATTGGCTACTGCCGTCCCCAAATATTGATACGGCACCGCATTTTGCATTGCCAAATTGAGGAGCGGCAAGGTGGGGCCAAGCCCGATACCCAGAATAATCATGCGCCACACCACATCCGTGCTCGTGGAGGTTACGGACAGCTGTGTCATCAGATAAAAGCCGATTAACATGACGGCGAACCCGACAAGAATGAACGGTTTATACCGGCCGGTACGACTCACGAGTTGTGACGAAACTACACTGCCAACCACGAAGCTCAGCATCAACGGTATCTGTGCACTACCGGCTTCAGTGGCGGTCACACCGAGGACATTGACCATGAAGAGTGACAAAAAGAGAAACGCACCAAAAAACGCGGCACCGTTGAGGAGCGAAGAAAACATGGTGACACTGAATGTCTTCTCTTTGAACAGCGCTAACCGCAAAATGGGGGATTCTGCGCGTTGCTCTACCATCAAAAAGAGGGTGATAAACAGGGCGGCCATTGCGAAAAAACCGATGACGAGTGGCGAATCCCATGGATGTAATTCTTTGTCAATGGTCAATCCCAACAACAGTGGTACGACACCGAGCATCATGGTGATACTGCCAAGCCAGTCAATTTTGGCTTGTAGATGCCGACTCAGTGATGGCATATACCGCATAATGAAGGCAATTGCCACTACGCCAACTGGCAAATTGACATAAAACACCCAATGCCAACTCAACGTATCGGTAAGGTATCCACCCATTAATGGACCGATGATGCTCGATACACCAAAGACCGCACCAAAGATGCCCATGTACTTTGGGCGTTCAACTGGTGAAAAAAGATCCGCAGGAATGGCGAATGCTGTAGATGTCAAACCAGCGGCACCTATTCCCTGTACCACTCGGAATCCGATTAGTTGATAGATATCTGTGGCAAGACCGCACAATGCGGAACCGATGAGAAAGACTACAATTCCAAACAAGAGAATGATGCGCCGACCGTAATGGTCTGAAAGTTTGCCGTAGATTGGTACCATGGTGGTACTCGCCAATAGGTATGCCGTTGATGTCCAAGCCACAAATTCGAGGCCGCGTAAATCGCGAATAATTGCGGGCATTGCTGTAGAAACAATGGTTTGGTCGAGTGATGAGAGAAAGAGTCCGAGCATAACGCTGGCCAAAATGAACATTTTGGTGCGGTACGGCAAATCTTCGGCATGAAATTCCACTGGCGTTGCATGAGAAGTAGTCACGAATGTATTCCTTGTACTATTGGTGTCAGTGCATGGGAGTATAGACACGTATCACTGGACACCGCAAGTGACTCGTGTGACTGAGAAACATATCACGTTGTCGGGGCATCACTTGTGGTCGGTGTTCGTCCTATTTTCAACACGATAAAGAGGAGTGCACCCAAAAAGTGGAGCCCGGCGGCAACGATGAGTGCGATGGTCGTCCCGATGCTCCGAGCCATGCCGGTGGCCAGGAGAGGCGCAAGTAGGCTGACTGTGAACATGACCATCTGATAGGCAGGCATGACTGCGGTGACCTGACCGGGAGGGCAGCTGTCGAGGAGTAAATCAATCAGGACCAACTCGATTCCCGCCGTTGCAATACCCCAGACTACCGCCACATATAGCAGGGGCGTCATGCTCCCGACTAGTGCGGTGATGAGAGGATACGTACCAAGTGCGATGCTACACACCCACAGGATGGCAACACGTCCTTTGAGTCGAGTTGCAATGTATGTGCCCAGTGTATAACCAAACAATAGCGTGACACTTTGGATCATCGAAATCAGTCCGATGGTGCTATCGTCGGCGTTGAGTGTGCGAATCCAGTGCAGTGGAAAGAGTGGTACCGACATGGCAATACCAGCTTGATAGACGGCTTGGCAAATGATGAATAGTCGAAAACTACGATATGTTTTCAGAAAGTAGACGATTTGTGAAAATGCCTTGCGAATTGACACTGGAGCGGCATGTGTATCTCTGCGTTCGGCGGGGACTTCGTAGTTGCGTGCTGGAAAGAATGCAAAGACGGTGAAGAGCGATGATACACAGATTACCAGGGCATATGCAGAAAGGGGTGCATTACTCCCCAAATAGAGTCCTGCAACGTATACGGATATACCATTACACACCCCCAAAATAGACCACCGTAGACTCATCAACTGATAGCGACGCGAAATATCTATGATTGAGCCCATGACCACATTGAATACGAGGGTTAGGGCGATTTGCGGGAGCGTGGATATCGCAGCAACTGCCACCATGATGATAATTGCTAACTGCGCATCAAAGAAGAGTGGGATAATGCCAATGATGGGGTAACTGAGGAACAGGAGCAGGCGACTCCACGCATACCACGGCACCACATTGTTTGTTTTGCTGATGTACATACCGAGTGGTACGGCGAGGAGCAGCCCAGCAATCGCAGGCATAGACGAAAGTAGCCCGACGCTCAGTGGATCAGCTCCAAGGCGCGTAAGAAGTACCGGGATAAAGATGCGTACACCTTCGACGATACCAACGCCAAATCCGTCTAACATGCCACGCGTCATATTTCGATCGTCGCCTGTTTGGGGAGCATAGAACCATGACGGGGTTCCGAGGCGACGTGCTAATTGCGTGAATCGTGATTCCATGTACAATCCTTAGTGCAACGGGTATAGGCATTATATCAGGTGAAAAACGTGTCGCACACAGTAGATGTTGCCCATTACTACGACCGACTCACATCGCTCTTTCAGCGCGCAGGGTTTACAAAGCGGACTGGTGCGATTCATCGTGTTGTCAAACCACCCGTTGACCTGCATCTTGATGGAGCAACACAAGACACGATACATGCGCTGGTGATTCGTGAACTCAGCGCACTGCCAGCATGCGATGCAGTGGCCGATTTGGGGTGTGGTGTAGGGGCGAGTATGCAGGCGGTTGTAATGGCCCTGACGCCATCCACCCACGTAAGCGGCATCACGATTAGTCCGGTGCAAGCCACATGCGTACAGTCCGGCAGTGCCTTTGTGGCATCGTTTGATGCGTTGCCGTATGCGGATGCGTCACTTGCGGCAGTCTGGGCCATCGAATCATTTGCTCATTGCCATAATCCAGCGCGCTTTTTTGCTGAAGTCGCGCGTGTGCTTCGCCCTGGCGGGCTGTGCATGATTTGTGATGACATGTTGGCTCCGAACCATGTGTCACCGTTTATTGCAGCCTTTCAGAATGGCTGGATGGTGCCAAACATTGCCACCTACGACACACATCAACAGCAGGCGACGCTGGCCGGGTTGCGCCTCTCCAAGCGCATTGATTTGAGTGACGGGCTTACCATTCGGGCACTGCCAGACTTGCTTGCGCAGTGGATTGTGGATGCAGTGCTCCCACGAGTACGCACACACCTGTTTCTGCGTTCTATGATAGGGAGCATGGCATTGCAGCAGTGCTACAAGCATCGTGCAATGCGCTATGAATTCGTGGTATTCGAGAAGTCGTATGCGTCGAAGTAATGCCCATCCGGTACGAGTGGTCGTGGTAGTGGGGGGGACACGTGGCGACGTACAGCCATTTGTGGTGCTTGCGCATGCCTTGCAACAACAACAGGTGCCTGTGATGATTGCCGCACATGAGCGCTGGCGGTCATTGCTCGAGGCACAGCACATTGCGTGGTATCCCCTCCCCGAAGATCCTACTCATCTGTTGCTCAAACCCGCCTACCGCGCTGCCTTGAGTCTGCAACATGGCGTGGTGCGTGGAGTCTGGCACACCATACGATACTTGTGGGATAGTCGGCGCAAGATGACCGCACTACTTGCTGCCGCAGATGCGCTCGCTGATGCGGATACGCTAGTGGTGGCAAGTCTGGCCACTCAATGGGCCATGCCTGCGCAGCACGGCATCTGGGCTCTGTTGCAACCAATTGTGCCCACCCGTGCATTTGCCTCGCCATTATGGCCGTGGCCGGGTAAACTGCTCGCCGCACGCTATACACATCAACTCATGAATTGGTTGGTCTGGCAACCCTGGCGCCGGGCTGGTGGCAGGCGAAATGGTGGACTACAGCACATCCAAGCACAACGCGCACTGGTCGCTGTCTCACCCGTGGTATTGCCAGCATGGCCAGACCGGAATGCACTACACGAGCTGACAGGTGTCTGGCACAACGAAGACACGCGCCCACTACCGGCCCACGTGAGTGTATTTCTGAGTCGGGGTACGCCATTTGTGGTTATTACCATGGGGTCGCCTGGGCACAACGAACCACAGGCGTGGTTTCAACTCCTGTGTGATGCGGCACATGCTGCTGGTGTGGATGTAGTTCTGCACGCTCCCAAGTCGAATACGATTGATGCGCGTGATGGCGTGTGTGTGGTTACCGGTGATGTCAATCATCAGTCTTTATTCCGCGGAGCACAGGCCGTTATTCATCATGGTGGCGCAGGGACCTTTCATACTGCATGTGCTGTGGGCGTGCCTTCGTTGATCATAGCGCGAGGCGTTGATCAACAATTCTGGGGGCAGCGTGCTGTCGAGTTGGGGATTGCACCGCGTTGGATTACACGCAATCGTGCAAAATTGAGTACAATAACGGAGGCAATTGCAGATATGGTTGCGGATCCATCGTATCGGTATCAGGCGCGTAAAATCGCGCAGCAGATGGCGTCCGAACAAGGAGCACACCGGGCAGCACAGATCATTGCACAATACGTTCGCCGTTCGTAAGTTTTATCCGCAGGATTTGTGACAAAGGTGTGTCATGACGCAACGTGTAGCATTCCAACAATATCGTGATTTGTTATATACCTATTTCTGGCCACAACGCCGGCAGGTTGCAGTGTTAGTGGTACTCATCTTACTGGACAATGGTCTACAGTTGCTCGGTCCCAATCTGCTCGGGCAATTCGTGGATTCTGCGATTAATTCTGACGATAGTAGCCTGTTGCAACGACTCGGCGTCTACTATCTTGTTGTGATGATTTGTCGGCAAGTGGCGCGCTTGTTTGCGACGTATATGGGAGAAACCATTGGCTGGCGAGCATCGAATGCGTTGCGCTTTGATTTAGCACAACATACGATGGCGCTCGACATGTCGTATCACAAACAACAAAATCCAGGCATCATGATCGAGCGCATAGATGGAGACGTGACTAGTCTCAATCGCTTTTTCTCACAGATGGTGTTGCAAATCGGTGGCAGTGTGTTGCTGTTGGTATCAACGGTTGGTGTCCTCTTTGCGCAAAATTGGCAACTCGGCGTCATGATGTTGGCGTTCATCGTTGTGGCCGCTACGATTCTGTATCTGTTGCGCAATGTGGCTGTCCCCTACTGGGAAGGTGGTCGTGAAGCGTCAGCGCAACTGTTCGGTTTCCTCGAAGAACGCCTTGCTGGCATGGAAGACATCCGTGGGTTGGGGTCGCGTGGGCACACGATGGCGCGTTTTGATCAACTCATGAAGCGCAAAAACCATTTTGACGTGCTTGGACGCGTCTATGGTGGCGTGACATGGATTGTGCCTGTTGGACTCGCCGCAGTGCTCTCGATTTTGATTTTGGGAATCGGTACACACCTCTATCTGACCAATCAAATCGGCATCGGCTTGATTGTGATGACGCTCCTCTACGGTGAAATGGTGGTATGGCCAATCCGCACCATTGCACAAGAAATTGACCAGCTTCAACAGGCGACAGCCGGCATCGTGCGGGTGGCAGAAATCATGGCAATCAAGTCGCGCCTCGTGGATGGTACCCACCAAATGCCCGCACAGGCCCCATCTGTTGTGTTTGACAACATCACGTTTGCCTACCCCGACGAAGAAGCTGACAAACATCCCGTCTTGCGCAATGTGTCGTTCACCATTCCACCCCAAAAAGTCGTCGGGCTATTAGGGCGCACCGGAAGTGGGAAGAGTACACTCATTCGCTTGCTCTTCCGCTTGTACGACGTGAATGCCGGTGAAATTCGCTTTGATCAGCACCCCATCCGTGAGTTTACGTTGGCGTCGTTGCGCCAGCATGTGGGATTGGTCACGCAAGACGTGCAACTTTTTTATGCAACAGTCCGTGACAATCTCACGTTTTTCAACAAGGACATCAGTGATGATCGACTTTACGACGCGTTGCGCACACTCGGGTTGCAGCGTTGGCTCGAACAACAACCCGAAGGACTCGATACGCTGTTGATGGCCAATGGCGCAGTATCTGCAGGAGAAGCGCAGTTGATCGCATTAGCGCGTGTCTACCTCAAGCAACCACATGTGGTGATACTCGATGAGGCATCGGCGCGCATTGATCCAGAAACAGAAAAGCTGGTGGAACGCGCCCTCGACACGGTGCTGGCCGGTAAAACGGCGATTATCATCGCACATCGGCTCCAAACGGTACGTCGGTGTGATTACATTGCCATCCTCGGTGATGGGCAACTCGTAGAATATGGTGCCGAAGCGGCATTGCGGAGCGATGAGCACAGCCGCTATGCGACGCTCTTGCGCACAGGTTCAGTAGAGGAAGAATTAGCATGACCATACAACCCACAATCACCACGCCCAACCAGATGCTGTGGCAGATGCTCCGTAAAGGGGGCTGGTGGTATGTCATTAATTTGGCTACTATCGTGTTCGTGCTCTTGATAGAACTGTTACCTGGATTTATCAATCGGGCCGTGCTCAACGATTTACAAGGAAATTCACTGACGAGTATTCCCTGGTTGTTGTTGGGTGCCCTCGTAGGCATCACTGCAATGCGCATGATGCTCTTTGTGCTACTCACCTACACCAACCCTAAAACGCGTATTGCTTCGGAAAATGCGATGCGTCGTTCACTCCTTGGCCGCATTTTCCAGCAACCGGCGGTGGCTGCACTCAAAGGCTCTCCTGGCGAAATCGTGTCACGTTTCCGTGACGATATCGGTGAACTCCCGCATACCGTACTCCATCTCAACGACATTATTGCGCTTTCATTGTTCGCGGTAGTGGCTTTTTATACGATGTATCAAATCGCCCCTTCGGCTACGCTCGTAATCATGCTCCCACTCGTCTTCATTGTGGCGGCAGCACGATTCACCTATGACCGCATCTATGTTTACCGTCAGGAACGCCGGCGCGCAACTGGTCGTGTAGTCGGTTTCATTGCTGAAACATTTGGTGCCATTCAAGCGGTACAAGTGGCAGGAACCGAACGGCACGTGTTGCGTCATTTCGCAGAACTCAACAAGGTGCGTGAAGTCGCCACACTCCGGGAAGTGCTCTTCGATGGCCTGTTGTCGTCGTTGTTTCGCAATGCGGTAGACATTGGTATTGCAGTGATGATGTTGATGTTGCATCAACAGGCCATCGGTGGTGAGTTCCGCGCCGGTGACGTGGCGTTTTTTGTCTACTCACTTGGTGCCATCAGCGAATTACTCGGAGAACTCGGTGTGTTTATTGGTCGCCAGCAACAGTTGCGCGTATCCGTGCAACGCCTCGAGACCATTGGACACGGACTCCCTGCCGCCAAACTCTTTGACGAGAAACCGTTCCCTGCGTTCAAAGAACTCCCCCCACTACAGACATTGGCGATTCGCGATTTGTCCGTGCACTGGAAAAACGATCAGTACGGTGTGCGTAATATTTCGCTGGACCTCGCTCCAGGACGACTGGTAGTGGTCACTGGAGTTGTGGGAGCTGGCAAAACAACGCTCCTCCGCGGCATTTTGGGCATGTTACCCCGCGTGACCGGTGACATCTCCTGGAATAATTCGCGCATTGATGATCCCGATTTGCAACTCGTGCCACCGGCGGTCGCCTATACGAGTCAGGTGCCACGCCTGTTTTCTGATACCGTCGAAGATAACATTACCCAAGGTCGCCAACTCTCGAACGTTGAACTCGATGCAGCCATTCACGGTGCCGTGTTCGAGTACGATGTCGCCCAATTCGAACATGGGGTGGCTACGCTGGTTGGTTCACGAGGTGTGCGTCTCTCAGGTGGACAAATCCAACGTGCCGCGTTTGCACGCATGCTCTATGAGCGCCCGCAGGTGTGGTTGATTGACGACGTTTCAAGTGCCCTCGACATCGTCACAGAGCAATTGCTCTGGCAGCGCTTTGGTGAGATTCGTAGCCAGGTAGCCTGTCTCATCGTCACACATCGGCCACAGGTCATGGCAATGGCTGATGAAATCATCGTTCTAAAAGATGGCCAAGTACAGGCTCGTGGGAGTTACGCAGATCTAATTGCACGCGGGCAGCTGACGCACTAAAAAAGGAGGGGATGCATGGCACATTATGGCGTAGTGGAAACTGGTGGCACCAAAATGGTGTGTGCCATTGTCGGCGGGCCCGACGATGTGCGTGACGAAGTGCGCTTTCCTACGACTACACCCCAAGAAAACATTCCGCAGATTATCGAATATCTGCGTACGCATCATGCGCAAACGCCGTTGACGGCTGTGGGGATTGGCTCGTTTGGCCCAATTGTGCTTGACCGCACTGATCCCAACTACGGATGTGTGGCGCCCACCACCAAGCCAGGTTGGAGTGGCGCGCCGGTGGTTGCGCCAATCCAGGCGGCACTGGGCATTCCGGTGGGTTTTGATTTGGATGTAACCACCGCAGGCCTCGGTGAACTTGAGTGGGGCGCTGGTGTCGGTTTGGAACACATCGTTTACTACACCATCGGCACCGGCATAGGCGCAGGTGTAATTAGTCGTGGACAGCCGCTTGCCTGTATGGCGCATCCCGAAGCCGGGCATCAACGCATTTCACGCCACCCACAGGACGAATTCCCCGGTTTTTGTGTGTTCCACGATGACTGTCTTGAAGGGCTCGCGTGTGGACCGTCCATCGAAAAACGTTGGAGCGTCAAAGCACACTTATTGCCGCCCGATCATCAGGCATGGGTGTTCGAGGCTGATTATGTGGCACAAGCCGTCATGAATACCATTTTGTTTGTGTCGCCACAACGTATCATTCTCGGTGGCGGCGTAATGGAGCAACTCCACCTCTTCCCCATGATTCGTCGCCGTGTCATCGAGCGCCTCAACGGCTACATCAATCTTGACGCAATCACCAAGCGTATTGACGAATATATTGTGCCACCGGCATTGGGCAACCGCGCCGGAATGTTGGGTGCGCTCGTGCTCGCCATGCGTGCTTCTGGGCAGTAATTTGACCAAAGGAGTCCACCGATGTATTTCTGCAAAGACGATTTTATTGGAATCAACGCGGTGGCACACCTGGCCGCAGGTGGGGAAACTCCGCAACTGAAAAGCCACATGGCAGCCATGGCACAGTTTGCCAACGACAAAGCATTGGGGATGCCAGGACGTGACCGTTTCTTTGCGGTGCGCCAGCGGGTTGCCACGCAGCTTGCCCACATGCTCAATGTGCCCGCAGCTGATATTGGATTTGTTGGGAGTAGTTCGGCAGGGATGATTCAGGTGGTCACTGCATTGCAGTGGCAAGATGCCGATGAAGTGGTGGTCGTTGACGACGAATACCCGAGCGGTCGCTATCTGTTTGCTTGGTTGGCACGCTTTGGCGTTCGGGTGCGCTTTCCCGCCTATCATCCCGATCCCGACGTTGAGGCAGCGAACATCGAGTCTGCACTGACTCCCCGTACACGGCTCGTGTATGTGAGTCATGTGAGTACACGGACAGGCCGCCGTATTGATATCCAACGTATCTGCGCCGCAGCTCATCGTGTGGGTGCCAAAGTGCTCGTAGATGCGACGCATTCGTTGGGGATTGTTCCCGTGGATGCATCGCACGTGGATTTTTTGGTGTGTAGTGGTTACAAGTGGCTGTTGGGTACGCATCTTGGAATTGTGGTGTGGAATCGTACGCTTGATGCTCATTTGCATCCACCGGTGGGGTGGCGTTCGGGGATTCCAGGGAAGACTCCAGATGCGTACCAGTTGCACGATGATGCGGCCCGGCTTGAAGTCGGTAACCCGAATTTTCTCGATCTCTATATCATGGAAAATGCACTCGCATACCATACGCGTGTTTCTATACACGACATCGCAGCGTATGCGCTATCTCAGGGTGACGTGTTGCTCGCTATGCTCCAGCATCATGCGGATGTGTTGACCCCTACTGCGCCGATGCATCGTGCGGGGAATATTTGTATTGCAACCGCACATGCACCAATGATTGTGAAACGTGCAGCAGAACAAGGTGTCATTATCTGGGGTGATGCAGATTTACATCGTGTACGCCTCTCGGTCCATGCATATGTCACTCCTGCTGACGTGATAAAAGCAGGTGAAGTTGTTGTAGATTCGTTACAATTCCTTAACAAAAAATAATGATATTCCTGTGTGAAAAGAGGCAAAAGTGCTGATGAATATCATTGATAACACATCCACGCCGGTGTGTCATGTGGTGTTTTGTGCGATAGTGCGCAAAAATATAGTACACAGAATTTCATATTTGCATGGATTGCAGACAAGCGGTATAGTTAGTATGAGGAGGAGGCATGACACACCAACAAGACCAATCGCTTGATCCATTCTCATCAGAGGGGATGCCCACGATACCCCTACGGCCTTTGAAATCTTCCACTCATATCAATCGTGTCTATGGCACGGTGATTGCGGTGCTTGTGCTCTGTGTTGCAATTGGTGCCGAGCAGTTAACCACGTTCACCGTGAATGTCGTTGTACCTCAACTCGTCATTCTCTTGGGCATCTGCTTACTGGCATTCGTTTTTGCTGTCGTTCGGCGAATTTACTGGCTCTCTGTTTTTTCACTTGCAGTTGCGGGAATTGGTATCGCGTTACCGTGGTTGCCTACGTTTGGGGGAGCCATCGTCGGTCTCAGTATCGGTCTGAGTTTCTTATTCATCTATGCGGTCATTCGCATCTGGTTTGATCGTCACGAAAATTGGCCTTTTGCCATGTCTGCTATCGCCACCTTCTACGCGTTGCTCGCGTTGCTATCACGTAATTTCGCATGGCCTTCGTTCTATGTGATGTCGTTGGTGCTTGTGGTTGTTACGTTGTTGTTCGCAGTACAATTACGTCGGCAGAGCGTTATTTAAATCACACAAAAAACCACCACGCGCAGTTTGTTGCGCGTGGTGGTTTTTTTGTGCGTTACTGCATCAGCTGTTGATGCACAACTTTGATGCACGAATCGGTGATTACGGTGATGCCGTGTTGTGAAGCGCGTGCCTCGGCTTCGGCATGATGAATATCAAGTTGGAGCCATAACACGGGTGCCGCAATTGCAATCGTATCGTCAACGATAGCAGGCACCGCATTTGACTCGCGGAACACGTTGACCACATCAATGTGGTCCTGCACGTCACGCAATGACGGGAGTGCCACTTCACCAAGCACACTCGTTTCCCGTGGGTTAATCGGGATAATCCGGTATCCGTGCGCTTGTAAGTAACTTGCCACCTGGAAGCTCGCCCGGTCAGGCTTGGCAGATAGTCCAACCACGGCGATAGTGCGACTGCGTGTCAAAACATCACGAATGTGGTTCATTTATTCACCTACCACGTGGGTCATGAGTCGGTGAATTGGTTTGCTGTTGTCTGGGCCACAGGCGGCTTCATCTGGTTTGTCTGAGAGACCAAAAAGCAAGGCACCTTGTGCTTTCCAGCGTTGTGCTTGTTGCCACAGTTCACCGGTAATCACGATTTCACTGTTGAGGAGTGTTGTTACTGGCTCTGCATCTGATGCACAGCCAAAGCGTTTCGCTGTTTCCGTATATTCCAAATACCGGAACGACTTGAAGGGAGTCATGTCACCTGCACGGTAGAGTGTTGTAAATTGGTGATGGAACGGTGCGAGTGGCGACTGAAATGCATTTACACGCGCTTCGGTAAGATCCACAAAATGGTCAAAATAGCGCATCATGCCTTGTGCAAACATGGCCTGCAGTGCTTCTGGAGTTATAATATTCCCTCCAGCCATCACGCAGATAAACGCCAAAAAATCCTGATTATCGCCGGTAAACCGGTGGAAACGCGGTTGGTTAAAACAGTGGTACGTTTCGCTGAACCGCCCTTCGTCGTAGTCGTCGCCGAGTACATCAATGACAGCACTTTTGAGGGCAGTCAGGCGCGCAGTATCTATGAGATGATGATTACGACCACGTGCGCCAATCAACGTCTTGTCCAGATCTATGATAATTGCAGTCTGCGCATCGACGCTTTGTTGCGCAGCAAACGCATCTATTGCACTCCAGCGATTCGCAAGCATGATGCCTGCTTCGCTCGATGCCGAGTAGCTTGGTTGGTCGTTTGCTTTTTCATCACAGATAAATGCCGCTCCAGCCCACCCAGTTCGCTTGGCAATGGTGGTATATGTGCCACCATCACTCTGGCGCGTATCACCGATCATACAAAATCGTTGGATGTGGCCAGCTTTTCGTAGTGCTTGAGCAGCGTTCAAGATGGTGACCGCAACGTTCGCATATGCATCGTCGCCCTTGCGTGGTTGCGTGTTGGGGGCGATTTCTGCAAGTCCAGGCAAACGTCGGTCGGCGGGGCGGATGTTGCGATACGCCACGAAGTCGTCGAGTAGATCAGCGACGGCGTGACGGCCATAGATGTGCATCGTAGCCTCCCTTATTTGCTGGTGTATCCAGCGGCAACGAGTAGCTCTGCATTCAAGATGGCGCCCCCGGCAGCGCCGCGGATCGTGTTGTGAGACAAGACCACCATGCGCAGTTCGTTGATGGTGCAAGCGCGAATACGTCCAACTGAGACTGACATTCCGTTGCCGAGGTCGCGATCTCGGCGCGGTTGAGGCCGTTCAGGGTGAGTGTGGAGCACGATGGCTTGGGCAGGTGCGCTCGGTAATGTACGTACCAAGGCTGGCGCTTGCCACGTTTCGTACAACCGTACGGCGTCTTCACTTGTGATGCCTTTGGCTGACTGAACAGAAAGGAGTGCGGTGTGCCCGTCAATGACGGGAACCCTGGTGACTTGGGCACTGATGCGTGTGGTGGCGTGATGGATGCTCCCTGCTTGGTAGGCTCCGAGAATTTTGCCGGGCTCTGTTTCGATTTTCTCTTCCTCGGTTCCATTTGCAATGTTGGGGACGATGTTGTCAATGATGTCGAGGGATGCTACACCCGGGTATCCTGCTCCTGATACTGCTTGGAGTGTTGCTGCATGCACATGTGTCAACCCTACTGCGTCATAGAGTGGTTTAAGCGCCATTGCTATGCCAATCACCGAACAGTTCGGATTGGTGACGAGTGCACCACGCCAGCCACGCTGTTTACGCTGGTGGTCAATCATGTTGACGTGCTCCGGATTCACCTCTGGGATAACGAGCGGGATGTCGGCTGTCATGCGGTACGCCGATGCATTTGAACAGACGGCGGTGTGTGCCGCCCAAAGTGGTTCGAATTGCTTGGCTGCATCGGTGGGAAGTGCAGATAATGCAATGGCAACATCGGCGACACGATCACTCGGTTGCACAATCATGTTGGCAATGTGTGCTGGTGGTGTACCATCTAAAATCCAGCGTACGAGCTCTCCATATGGGCGCCCGATGGTGCGATCTGAGCCTGTGAGTACGGCAATTTCAAACCAGGGGTGATTCGCCAGGAGTTGTATCATGCGCTGACCTACTGCTCCTGTAGCTCCGAGGATGGCAATAGGAATTCGCTTGATGGTCATTGAGTACCTCCATATGCATAACGATACACCATGTGTAGTGCATCTATTTCTTGATTATCGATGTACAAGAGTGCCGGTTCCTGCGCGTATTCATGAAAACCATGCCGGTGATACAGCGCGATAGCCCGTTGCTGAGTCACTGTCACACTCAATTTTAACATCCGCAATTGCTGATGTTCGCCATGTGCAATCACTGCATGGATTAATTGAGCCCCGTAGCCACGACCAGTATACGACGGTGCGACAAACATACCCCATATGATACCGCAGTGGGCCATCTTGTCAGAACTATCGACACGGCATCCAACCATCCCAACGAGCGTGTCGTCTCTGGCGATCACAAACAGGGCATCAGTGCCCGTCGCAGTGCGGCGACAAAGTTGTGTCCATGACTCGTCGTTCGCCTGCGCCAGCTGTGGCACACTCATTGCAAATGCATGTGGTTCACTACGGAGTGCTTCATGCCGCAGGTGTGCTAATGCATACCCGTCACTAGGTAAAATACGTCGCACCGATGGAGACATAACTACGCCAACGCCAATTCGTGGAGTGCTTTGACGGCAACATCACCATCCGATGCAGCTACCACAATACTAATCGAACATTCCGATGAACCTTGTGCGATAACCAAAATATTGACTCCGGCATCTGCGATTGCAGCAAAGACGCGTGCGGCCACCCCAGGTCGTTCGTGGATGCCCACGCCAACCACTGTCACGATAACTACATCATCGCGCGATTTGATTTGATCGATGTCGCCACGGGCGATTTCATGACGCATGGCTGCTTCGAGACTGGTGACCACGGCACGGGTCGAGGTATTGGGTACTACAAAGCAGATGCTCTGTTCGGATGATGCTTGCGAAATCATCAGCACGTTTGCCCCTGCCTGCGCAACTGCACTAAAGGTGCGTGCTGCCACTCCCTGTACGCCGATCATGCCGCGCCCTTCCACGGTAATCAGATTCATGTTGCGGATAACGGTTACTGCCCGGATGGCGTGTGTGGTTGGCTCTGCAATGCGAGTGACCAACGTCCCGGGATGGCTCGGATTAAACGTATTGCGAATCCGAATGGGAATGCCGCGCTCAATCACAGGACGAATGGTTTTGGGGTGGAGTACTTTGGCACCAAAGTATGCGAGTTCGCTCATTTCGGCATATGACAGATGATTGAGGACTTTGGCGTGACTGACGAGGCGCGGGTCAGTGGTCATCACACCATCGACGTCGGTGTAAATGTCTACTTCATCGGCGTCGAGTGCTTCACCAAAGATAGCTCCGCTATAGTCGCTCCCGCCACGGCCAAGCGTCGTTACTGCACCTTCGGCGGTTGCGCCGATAAAGCCAGTAATGACTGGGGTAATCCCTTGGGCGAATAGTGGCACTATTTTGGTGCGGATCTGGTCGCGTGTGTGGGGGTAGATCGGTGCACCATTACCGAATTCCGCCGTCGTCAGTACAACCGTGTGTGCATCAACCACTGCTGCACGAACACCGTTCGCATTGAGTGCAGCAGCAACCAAGCGTACACTCATACGCTCGCCGAGGCTTGCAATGGCGTCGAGCGCCCGTGGAGAAGCTTCACCGAGTACGCTTACCGCCTGCACCAGCAATTCGTATTCAGCAATCAGTGCATTGATTTCATCTGTAACCGCTGGATTGGGTGCACCACAAAGTTCAGTGAGTGTGGTCAAGTGGCGTTGCCGTAGCGATTCTGCGTTGGCCGTTGCTCCTGCTCTGTCCCCATGAGCTGCCGCATTGGCTCCATTGAGGAGTAAGTCGGTGACTCCGCTCATCGCAGACACAACAACCGCCACATGATCCCAAGATTGTTTCTGATCGTGGGTAATCTGGCAAAGCATGCGTATTGCATGCGTATTCCCTACCGATGTACCACCAAACTTCATTGCTAATATGCTCATCTGCGTCTCTTTCTCGTTATGCTAAGCCTAACCATTTCGTGATTGCACGCATGTCGGCTGGGATGGGTTCGGGGGCTGCAAATTGGTCAACTGCAGTGTTCGGGTCTTTGAGTCCGTGACCAGTGAGAACTGCTACATACGTACCCTGTGGGTCAACACGTTTTTGCTCGACGAGCATGCGCAAGCCGGCGACGCCTGCTGCGGATGCCGGTTCGATAAACACCCCTTCGAGGCGTGCCAAATCGCGCCACGAACTGAGAATCTGTGCATCGGTGACCGCATCAATGATGCCCTCGGATTCATCGCGTGCGCTTAATGCGTAGCACCAGCTTGCCGGATTGCCAATCCGAATTGCAGTGGCGATTGTTTCTGGATACGCAATCGGAGCACCCTGCACGATTGCTGCTGATCCTGCGGCTTCGAAGCCGAGCATGCGCGGTAACGCGCTGATTTTGCCAGCACGGTAGTACTGCATGAAGCCGTGCCAGTAGGCAGTGATATTACCGGCATTCCCAACTGGCAGACAAAGCCCGTCCGGTGCCCGTCCAAGCACGTCACAGATTTCGTATGCGGCCGTTGCTTGTCCATCAATGCGATACGGATTGACCGAATTCACCAGGGTGAGCGGATGTGCATCGGAGATTTCACGCACGATGCGTAGGGCGTCGTCGAAGTTGCCATCAATGACGAGCAGGCGCGCACCGTACATCAGTGCTTGAGCGAGTTTGCCGAGGGCGATTTTGCCTGAAGGCACCACAACCACGGCTTCGATACCTGCGCGGGCTGCATAGGCCGCTGCACTCGCTGACGTGTTGCCCGTAGACGCGCAAATGACACAGGTCGAGCCGGCTTCCACCGCTTTGGCAACCGCCATTACCATGCCACGGTCTTTGAATGAACCGGTAGGGTTCATGCTTTCTAATTTGACATAAAGTTCTTTTACGCCTACCGCAGCTGCTAATTTGGGCACTGGCATGAGTGGCGTGTGCCCTTCGCTCAACGTCAGCAGCGGGGTGTTGGCTGTGATTGGCAAAAACGCACGATAGTCTTCAAGTAGCATATGCACCCTTTCAATCAAAAACCCCCCTCCCTGTTTGGGAGGGGGGCGACCACATCGTCAGCCTACAAACAACCACCTCGCCAAACCAACCTTCCCACACTTGTGGTGCGGGTAGTCATAGTTGTAGTGGTAGTTGTGAGTGTCAAAAAAGACACGGGATGATTGTTCATGCCTGTATGATACGACGCTCACGCACGACTGTCAACTTTGAAATGGTACTGTCACGATGAGGGTGAAGTGGCTATAATAAGGATATGTCGAAGTAAAGGTGCTGCTATGAACAGTTTGACCATGGTTGCGATTGATGTTGAAGCAACTGGATTAAGTGATATTGATGATGAAATCATTGAAATAGCGGCAATCCGCTTCCGTGGTAACGAGGTGCTTGATACATATACGCGCCTCGTGAAACCATCCATGCCCATCCCCCATAAAATCACACGCATCACGAATATCAGCGATGCCATGGTCGCAGATGCGCCGTCATTCGCCGATATTCGCAGCGAGTTGCGCACGTTTATTGGCGACGATCCTGTACTCGGACACAATGTCGAATACGATGTGCGGATGCTTGCAAGTTCCGGATTGCGGCTCAAACAACCCGCAGTGGATACCTTCGAATTGGCCATGCTGGTTGTACCACACGCCAAAAGCTTCCGACTCGGTGATTTGGTAGCGAGTATCCAGGCACCGCTGACGCAGACCGGGAACGCCCATCGTGCCCTCTACGATGCACACATGACCCATGCGCTGTTTTGTCGGTTATATGAAATGCTGAGCGCATTCGAACCTGACACACTCATGGACGTGTTGCGCTTGACCCGTGGCAACGATAGCTGGCCACTCCGGCGCGTCTTCGAGGAAGCCGTGCGTGATGCTACCCGTGGTGCCATGACGAATGCCAAGCCACGCGTGCTCCGATCCCTCGACGATTATCTGCCCCTTGAACCGACGAACTCATCGCAACCGGTACGCAGTTCCACCGTCGAGCGCATCTTTTCACCGACAGGGCCACTTGGTCGGCTCTTTCCCGGCTATGAGCAGCGAGAACCGCAAGTGGTCATGTCACAGGCTGTTGCGACTTCGCTCAATACGTCGGCACACCTGATTGTCGAAGCAGGCACGGGGACAGGTAAAGGCATGGCGTATTTGGTGCCTGCTGCGCTACATGCACTCGAGCGTGGCCAACGGGTCATCCTGACCACGCACACCATTAATTTGCAAGATCAACTCTTTTTCAAAGACATCCCTGCGCTTGTCGAAATCTTCGACGCCGAACGTGCCGCCGATAACAGCAACATACCCGACGTGCACCTGCAATCCGCCTTGCTCAAGGGGCGGAGCAATTATCTCTGTTTGCATCGTTTTGAACAACAAAAAATGGTCGTTGGTGCAAGTAGTGAAGAGGTGCGGGCATTCCTCAAGGTTGCCATGTGGGCTAACGCCACAGATTCTGGTGATCGTAATGAAATATCGCTCTTCGACAAAGAATTACTGGTGTGGGATCGTGTGCACGCCGGATTTGATCTGTGTAATGGGCCAGGGTGTAGTTATTTCAATCAGTGTTGGTTCTTTCATGCACGTCGTAAAGCCGAAGCTGCCCACCTAGTGGTCGTCAACCATGCCTTGTTGCTTGCAGACATGGTTACGGAATCTCCCATCTTACCGGCGTATGACCATGTCATCATCGACGAAGCGCACAATCTCGAGGATGTGGCCACCGACCAGTTTGGTTGGCGTATTTCGTATGACGACGTGGATGGATTCTTCCAGGCGATGATGCACGAAGGTGGTCAGCAACAGGCCGAAGGGTTACTGTCGCGGCTCCCGAGTTTCCTCAAAGGCAGTATCGCAGGTCCTGATGTCGTCGAGCGCATGTCGCGTATTGTGCAACGCGTAACACCACATATCGAACGTGCCCGTGAGCATGCCAAAGAGTTGTTTGGCACGTTGTTGCAGGTGTGCCTCAGTGAAGCAGAGACTAACAGTTACGACACGCGTTTGCGCATCGTGCCCGCATTGCGCCGCATCCCTCGTTGGGTGAATGTGGCGCAACAATGGGATTCGACGGCGGTTGCCTTCCAGAATATTGCGCTCCAGCTCGCAGATTTACAGCAAATCGTAGATGGGCTGGCAGGTGCCAATCTCGCCGATTATGAAGCACTCGCCACCCAGACTAAATCGTTGAATCGCTTCGTGCTAGAGTTTCTCCATCAAATGGGCATATTCATCACGGGAAGTGACAACAACGCCATAACCTGGATGATTCATGATCGTAATCGAGAAGTGCTCAAACTTGCCACAGCCCCGCTCGAAGTCGCCACGCTGTTGCATGAACGGTTGTTTGATAAAAAAGCCAGTGTCGTGCTTACCTCGGCAACCATGTCTGTCAATGGTCGCTTCGACTACCTTCAGCAACGGCTGGGCGTTGACAATGCACAGCACATTCAGCTTGATTCACCCTACAACTACGAAGACCAAGTGTTGCTCTATTTGCCACACGACATCCCCGAACCGCGTGACGACGCCTATCAGCCGCTGCTCGAACAAGCAATCATTGATGTAGCAACGGCGGCCGAGGGACGCACACTGGTGTTGTTTACGGCGACAAGTGCATTACGGGCAACCTACCACGCCCTCGCAGATACGTTGGCGGAGCTCGATATCAATGTGCTTGCCCAGGGGATTGATGGATCGCGTAAAAGTATCCTTGAGCGCTTCAAAGCCGAACCACGCTCTGTGCTGTTTGGGACGGCGAGTTTTTGGGAGGGGGTGGATGTGGTCGGTGACGCATTATCGGCACTTGTAATCACGAAGTTGCCCTTTGCGGTGCCGTCAGATCCTATTTATGCGGCACGTGCCGAACACTTCACCGACCCTTTCAACGAATACTCGTTGCCACAGTCCATACTCAAGTTTAAGCAGGGATTTGGGCGCTTGGTGCGTGCCAAAGAAGACCGTGGGGTGGTGGTGGTCCTTGATCGTCGTTTGTCGAGCAAACGCTACGGGCAGCAATTCCTCGAATCGCTGCCCGCAACTCAGGTACGTACAGGGCCACTGCGGGCATTAACCACCGTGGTTAAACGGATGGTGCCGGCTCCGAAGTAGTGTGTAATGCGGCAAACTGGCGGTTGTAGAGGTCTGCATACATGCCACCGTGCGCAAGGAGCTCGTCATGTGTGCCGATTTCGATGATTTGTCCATGATCGAGCACCACGATGCGGTCTGCCCCGCGCACCGTGGAAAGGCGATGGGCAATCACGAAACTGGTGCGACCGCGGAGCAATCGTTCAAGCGCTTCTTGAATCAACATCTCTGTGCGCGTATCCACGCTACTCGTCGCCTCGTCGAGAATTAGTAGGCGTGGCGATGCCAAAATCGCCCGTGCGATGCCGATTAGTTGACGTTGCCCTTGGCTCAATGAAACACCCGATGTGCCGAGTATGGTGTCGTAGCCGTTGGGTAGCGCCATGATGAATTGATGCGCATTCGCATTGCGGGCGGCGGCTTCGATGTCCGCATCACTCGCTGTTAACTTGCCATAACGGATATTATTGCGTACTGTATCCGAAAACAAGAACGTCTCTTGCAAGACCATGCTCATCTGGTGGCGCAGCGATTGTGCGTGATAGTGCGTGAGTGCGATACCATCAATGAGTATCGTTCCTTCTGTGGCATCGTAGAGTCGGGGAATCAACGACACAAACGACGTTTTTCCTGACCCCGTGGGACCAACCACGGCAATCATTTCGCCTGGTTTTGCGGCAAACGAAATATCACGGAGTACCCAATCCCCGTCGCCCGTTTCTCCCTTGCGGGCACCATACCGGAACCAAACATGCTGAAATTCGACGGCACCGTGCAACGTGTCAATCTGGCGTTGATGCGCTTCAACGGGCATGTCAACGGGCATGTCAATCAACGTGAAGGTGCGCTCAGCGGCAGCAATCGCCGATTGTGCTGTGGTGAAAAACTGCGAAATGGCTTGGATTGGTTGAAAAAAGAAGGCCACATATGTCAGAAATGCAACGACCGTGCCCGGCGTCACATTCTCGTTGATGACCAGATACCCACCATAGCCGGCCACAATTGCAATGCCAAGCGACGACAAGACGGCTACGAGTGGGCCGAAGGCTGCAGTAATTGCGGTTGCGGTCATGTTCGCATCACGATTTACCGCATTGCGTTGGGCAAAACGTTCACGATTGACTTCGGTGCGGGTAAACGCCTGTGCCACTTTTACACCGGCGATTTCTTCTTGAATGTCCGAAGAGACGTCACCAATGGATTCGCGGGTTTTGCGGTATGCGCGGCGTGCCATTGTGGCAAAGACCTGTGTCATAACGACTAGTACTGGCACCACGGACAGACTCGCAAGCGATAACCGATAGTCGAGGACGAACATGGCGATAATAATGCCGATGAGTGTGAATAAACTCCCGATCATCATGTTGAGTCCTTGGCCGAGGAGTTGGGTGATGACGTCAATGTCGTTGACAATGCGCGACATCAGATCACCTGCCGGGTTGCGGTCGAAAAAACGCAATGGCAATTTTTGGAGATGGGCAAAGAGTTCCGTCCGCATTTGGGCGATAGTGAGTTGGCCAACCTGACCCACATACTGAAACGCGAAGCGTGATGTGAGCGCACCAATCAGGTAACAGGCTAAGAGACCGAGCATGTACTGTACGAGGAGTGCGCTATCCTTGGTGGTTATTGCGTCGTCTACGGCACGGCCGATGAGCACTGGACTGAGTGCTTGATTCACCGCACTAATCAATGCAAACGTAATAATCCAGACAAAGGTCCAGGCATGTGGCCGCAGGTAGCGAGCGAGTCGTTTTGTAGTTGTACTGGTATCGTCGGCTTTGCCCTCTGGTAACGATGCCATTCCGCGAATGCCATGCCACATCAGCGTACTCCTTCGAGGGCGATTTGTTGCCCGAATTGTGAATCAATAATCTCGCCGTAAACCGCATTGTCACGCAACAGGTCGTCGTGTTTCCCGTGGCCGACGATTTTTCCACCGTCGAGCAACAAAATGAGATCCGCATTACGTACCGTGCTAATGCGCTGGGCGATGACGAACGATGTCCGGTTGTGCATCAATTCATCGAGTGCTTGCTGGATTTTGAACTCTGTTTCTGCGTCCACCGCAGACGTACTATCGTCGAGAATCAAAATTTTAGGGTTGAGCAATAATGCCCGTGCAATGGCAATGCGCTGTCGTTGTCCACCCGACAGCCCGACACCACGTTCCCCCACCATGGTGTGGTAGCCGTCGGGGAGCTCGTGGATGAATGCGTCAGCTTGGGCTTTTTCTGCTGCAGCAATGACTTCAGCGTCCGACGCATCGGGGCGCCCGTATGCGATGTTGTCTCGGATTGAACCGCTGAAGAGCATCGTTTCTTGGAGTACGATGCCGATCTGGCGACGCAGACTATCAATGGTGAGCGTTTTGACATCGTGTCCATCAATGGTAACGTGGCCGTCTGTCACATCGTAGAAACGCGGAATCAAGTTGACAATTGAACTCTTGCCGCTGCCCGTGGTACCCAATATGGCGACTGTTGTGCCCGCGGGGATTGTGAACGACACGTCATCGAGCACTTTGTTGGCCGATCCCGCATACCGCAATGACACATTGTGAAATGCCACATGCCCGACGATGGGAGGGAGCGTTGTGGCATCAGGTGCCTCGGCAACGTCGTTGTGTGTATCGAGCAGTTCGAGAATACGGTCGTTGCTGACCGTTGCACGAGAAATCTGTGCAGCGATCATGCCGAGCATGAATATGGGTTGAAACAGCAGGGTGAGAAACGTGTTAAACGCAACGAGCTCGCCCACACTGAGTTGGTCGTTGATGACTTGGTACCCTCCCACCCATAGAATCATCAATGTTCCTAGATTGCTGATGAGAAAAATCAATGGAAATGAACTGGCCATGGCTTTGACGGACTTGAGATTCATGTCAATCAGTGCGTCGTGTTTGTGGCCGAAACGCTCCTGTTCATATGCTTCACGCCCGAATGCTTTCACGAGGCGTACGCCACTGATGTTTTCTTGCAGAACCACGTTGAGCGCGCCGAGGCGTATCTGAATTTCTTCCCACATGGGACGTACGACACGCATGAAATAGCCCAGCACCACCACCGATGGTGGAATGAACAAGATGGCCACTATTGCTAACTGCCAATTCATCGAGAAGAGCGCAATTAAGCTGCCGATAATCATGATGAGCGCACCGATGAACTGCATCAGCCCGCCGGCAATGAATGTGCGCACTTGTTCGACGTCGCTCGTCAAGCGGGTCATCAGCTGACCGGCCTGGGTGCGATCGTGGTAGGCGAAACTCAGCGTTTGGATTTTTTCAAACAACACATTGCGGATATCGAAGGCGTATGATTGTGAAACTTGTTCGACCCAGTAACTCTGGGTAAAGCTGGTAATACCACGGACCACAGCGAGCACTAGCAACCACACCACCCCGGTATAAATGGGTGCCCAGTTGCGTTCCATGATGCCGTTATCGAGGATGTCACGCAGAACGAGTGGTCCATACAGGTTGCCGAGACTCGCCAAAATCAAGCTGAGCCATGATCCGACAAACAGCACCCAATACGGTGCGAGTTGTGCCAACATCCGGCGTATGTTTTGCATCAGTCTACCTCCATGGCTGCGCAATCAATGGCGCTACCCTGTATTGTACGGTGATTCGTGCGTATTTGTATCCATCATTTGGGTGATTTTAGGCGATCATAACTCCCGGTAATCAGTAACTCAGTGAGCCGCGGACGACGCCATTGCATCGTCGTCGCATACCAACGGTCGTGGGCGTGCTGGCTCCGGAACACAGGCGCATAACAGCGTGTGGTGAAGACGCGTAAAAATTCTTCGCGATTCAACGTGCGATTCCCGGGATAGTCTTCCGGCACACCATCGCCATCTCTGTCCACGTTATTGCTGTCCATACGGAAATCGCCCAACTCTGGCCATTGGCTGTCGAGGACGTAGTATTCCATGTGGTGCTTTCCAGACGCATCGGTGTACGGGTCACTGTATCCCACGAGCAGCACGGCATGTTGGCCAAACACCCGTTGGCGTCCGAATTGTGCTGCTGTGTATATATCGAGAATCGTGGGAATGCCATAGTCAATTAGTTGACATAACACTTTTTCGCAATCTGTATAACGCAAACAACCAAAATGACTGCCGTAGCCACGTCGTCGGAGTTGGTACGTCTTGAGGAACGGGAGCGTGCCTCCGAGCGCCGCTTGAAAGAACGGTCCGAGTTCGCGGCGAAACTCATGCGGATGGTAACGGTGCGATTGCGTGAGGAGATTGAGCGCGTTTGCCAGTGTAGTGACGCTACAGGCATTGAGGGTCTGTCCTGTGACTGGCCATGCAGTGGTGGGCGGGTCAAACACGCTATGCACATATGCGGGAAATGGCGCCATGCGGATGCTCATATTGACAGTCTTGCTCTTTGCATATTATACTAGCGCTTGCAGCGTGAGCTGCCACAAGTACATAACTGATGAGATGACCCGCTAGCCCGGATGCTAGGGCGTAAAGGTGGAAGACGGTGAAAGTCCGTCGCTGTGCCGCAACTGTAAGTATTGTGAAGCAATACAAGTCAGGAAACCTGTCTCATCACGTACGTGGTTGTTGCCTTCTCGAGCAAGGGAGGGACCATGAAGAAGAACATACACGCCGTGTATCGTTTTTCGGATTGCCCTCGCGTTTCAGCGAGGGATTTTTATTTACTTGGTGAAAGGACAGTCTTGTGAAACAGTTGTGTATCCGTTTGTTGCTGAGTCTCGGTTTTGCGCTGGTTGCCTGTACGCCGGCCGCTACACCTGCAGCAACGAGTACTCCGGTTGTAGCAACCGTTCCCGCAGAGGCCACTGCGACTGCGGTAATGGAAATGGTCGCTCCTGCGGAATCCGTAACGATTACTGACGGTGCTGGTCGTAGCGTTGAGATCCCGGTTGCGGTGACACGGGTCGTCTCACTCGCCCCGAGTACCACGGAAATCGTTTATGCACTCGGTAAGGGTGATACGATGGTGGCAGTGGACATGTTTAGTGATTATCCTGCCGCGACCGCAGATGTGCCCAAAATTTCAAACCCTGACATGACCTACAACTACGAGCAGATTGCTACACTCAAGCCCGATGTGGTGTTGGCTGCGGCAATCACCAGTCCCGATGCGATTACTGCTATCGAAAAACTGGGTATTCCGGTGGTTGTAGTGGGTACATTTACGACGACGATGGCGAGTGTGCAAGCAGATATTGCGCTGGTGGGTGCAGTGCTGGGTGTATCCGATGCAGCGAATGCGATGAATCAGCAAATGCAGGCCACCTGGGACATGATTGCTGCCAAAGTCGCTGGAGTCACCACCAAGCCCAAAGTCTTTTGGGAACTTGATGCCACCGATCCGAGTAAACCATATACCGTAGGCAAAGGAAGCTTCATTTCCGACATTATCGCGACGGCTGGTGCGGTGAATGTTTTTGCAGATGTAGACAACCCGTACCCCCAAGTCAGCATCGAACAAGTCGTCATCGCGGCGCCCGACATCATCATTTTGTCTGATGCTGCCTACGGTGTTACCGCAGAGCAAGTGATTGCACGACCAGGCTGGGAGACAATCCCTGCCGTGAAATCACAGATGGTTTACCCGATTGACGATAACCTGGTTAGCCGGCCTGGTCCGCGCATCGTGGATGGTTTGGCCGCAGTGGTTGCCATCGTGCATCCTGAGGTCAAATAGTCATGGCATATGACGAGATGCATCACAAGATCCGGCTTGCGAAGTACTCGGCATATGCAATCGCGCTTAGCGTATGTGGCGTATTGTTTGTGGTTGGAGTCATGCTGGGAAGCGTGGTCATCCAACCACAAACCATTCTGGCCGTCTTGTGGGGATGGCTGTGGGGGGATATCGCACCAGAAATCCCATCGAGTGTGGTGACCATTATTACCACTATCCGTTTGCCACGGGTATTGATGGTGGCGCTTGCAGGTGCCGCACTTGCGAGCTCGGGTGCCGCCTACCAAGGTCTCTTTCGAAATCCACTCGCAGACCCGTACATCATCGGGGTTGCTGCGGGTGCCGGGTTGGGTGCAATTCTGGCAGTGGCACTGCTCGGTGGCGCCATATTGGCGTGGTATCAACTGCCACTTGGCGCGTTTGCTGGAGCGCTGTTGGTGGTGGTCATCGTCTACGTATTAGCACGACAGCACACTGGAAGTACGAGCAACGATTTGATTTTGGCTGGTGTTGCCCTCGGTGCATTGGCCAACGCACTCACCACATTCATCATGATGCGACTCGGTCGTCAGTTGTCGCAATTGTTGGGATTTCTGCTGGGGAGCACAGGGAGTATTGGTTGGAATGCAGTGGCAATCCTGGCCGTGAGTGTGAGTGTAGGGATGGCACTGTTACTGGTTGCAGCACGCGATTTAAATGTGCTGCTCCTCACCGAAGAGCATGCGTTATTTTTGGGAATTCATGTGAAATACATCCGTGCGCTGGTGATTACCGGTGCCACCCTGATGACGGCAACAGCCGTTGCATTTCACGGATTAATTGGTTTTGTGGGCATCATTGTGCCACATTCGATGCGGCTCGTCGTGGGTGGCGATCATCGTCGTCTCATTCCGCTCTCAGCGATTGCGGGTGCCGCATTCCTCCTTTTCGCTGATATCATTGCACGTACCATCCAACCACCGCAAGAATTACCGGTGGGGATTATTACTGCTTGTTGTGGTGCGCCATTCTTCTTGTGGCAACTGCTATCACGCAGGCGTGAGGGATGACGATGACACACGCGATTCAGATTGCTCATGTGCACGTAGCATATGGAACCAGCACCGTATTGCACGACATCAATTGCTCGATTGCTCCAGGAGAAGTGGTTGTCTGTATCGGCCCAAACGGAGCAGGAAAGAGTTCGCTGTTACGTGCTATCGCTGGTGTTGTGCCACTCACCCACGGACAGATTCACATCCATGGAGACGCCATCCATGCCTTGACGCCCGCTCAGCGCGCCCAGCGTGTGGCCGTGGTTCCGCAACAGGTCCATATGCCAACCGGATTCAGCGTCTACGACGTCGTTGCCATGGCGCGGTATGTGCATCATCCCTGGTATGCACCGTTGCGAACGCACGACCACGACATCATCGTAGATGCGTTGCAGCGTGCCGGTGTGAGTGAGTTTGCACATAAACTGGCAACACAACTCAGTGGTGGTGAACAACAACGGGTTGCATTCGCACGGGCAATTGCTCAGCAACCAACCGTGTTGATTCTCGACGAATCCACTGCACATCTCGATTTGCGTCATCAGTACGGCATCGTCCAAACCGTTCATCAGTTGGCGCGAGCGGGTGTCACCATCGTTGCCGCCATGCACGATATCAATCTGGCTGCAGTGACGGCGCAACGTATCTGTTTACTCGATGGTGGTCGTTTACTCATGTGTGGGACGCCCGCAGAGGTGCTACAAGCACACCATTTGTCTGCCGTGTATCAGACCCCACTCCAAGTGGTTGGGCGTCGTGATGGCCAGGTCCCCTATTTTCACATTGCAGTTGATGGTGCATAGACCGCACAATGGGCGTGTAGGAGGGTGACATGGGATACGCAATACTCGTGATAATCGTGACTGGAATAGGCATGCTTCTGTTGGGCGGTGTGATGTATCCCAGCTTGCCCGCACGTGTGCCGAGTCATTGGAATATTGTGGGAGAGGTGGATGCATGGCAGTCTCCACTTCAGACCGTCCTCGGCTTACCGTTGCTGAGCATCGCAATTGGTGTGGTGCTACTGTTTCTGACACGCCTTGATACCAGACCCGTCATCCAGCGCGCCATGGCGCACATGGTAATCATTTTGATGTGCTTTTTCAGTATCATCCACGTGTCCGTTGTGCTCAGCGCAGTTGGGTATACTGTCGCGGTGCCACGTGTGGTGATTGCTGCAGTCGGTCTCGTGTTTGGTGGGTTGAGCTTCATCATGCGTGATGTGATTCCGAATGATTTTATCGGAATCCGCGTAAAGTGGACGCTGGAAAATTCAATCGTGTGGCATGAAACGCATGCAATGGCCGCAGGCATGTTTGGTAGTGCCGCTGTGCTGTTGGTTGTTGGTGCATTCACCCCACTCTCGACCACCATGCTCTTCCTGTGTCTATGTGCCGCAGTTGCAGTCGCAGTGGGGTGGCCCGTACGCTATGCGTATCGGCGTTATCACCAACTCATGACGGCCGAAACGTCGAACGCAACCCGTGACGACTAAGGTGTCGTTTATTGATTTTGGCGACGACCGTGTAGGCAGGATCAAACACATTGCCGATTTGGTATTCAATGGCTTGTCCCATCAGCATGGCTGCTGTTGCACTATCTGCGCCACACTCAATCAGGAAACGATGCAGTTCGCTGGTGGCATGTTGGAGCGCCTGGTCGAGGGGGCGCGCATTGCCGACGGCGTAGAGGTGCGTGTCATCTTCGGCGCGTGGCCAGAGAATTCGACCCATGGGGGCTTTGTCGAGGTGGACGGTGACGGCAAGTGCTGATTCAACACCCGTGCCGCTGATTTCACCACACCCTTGGACCAAATGCCCATCTCCCGCAAAAAAGAGTGCATCAGCAACTGCCACGGGGAAATATACGGTACAGCCTGTGGTGAACAAACGAAAATCCATGTTGCCACCATGCGGGCCCGATGTGGCCGTTGATACGGCTTCGCCGCGGCTTGGAGCCACCCCAAAGCAACCAACCATTGGTGCGTATTCCACGGTCACTGGAGCACTGTGCACCCCGCGACTTGTCAGCGTTCCCGTGTGTGCATCGTAGTCCCAGTACTCTTTGGGGAGCTTCGTGCCAGGCAAAAAGGGAAGCTGACCGACGTATTCGGGGTCTACCACATTCCCTGCCAGTGACGGGTAGCTCCACCCGTGACTACGCAAGGGTGTGAGTGAGATGAACGTGACTGCGAGCACGTCACCGGGAACGAGTGACGTGACGGCAATCGGGCCAGTCATCGGGTTGCCGGGAGTGGTGACTTGTGTATCGGTGCCGTCAATGCCGTGGGCATCAACGCAGTACATAGTGACATAATCGCCACACGCCACAGAAAGTGCGACAGGGTGAGTCCCGATGGTGCGGTAGTAAGTGGTTGGCTGAATAACGTGCTGCATACGTCCTCGCTGTTCATGGCAGTTTTGACACATTTTCGTCGTGTGCATATACTAGTATACATGGACGAAGACGCACATTTATGCCAGTTAAATAGCTGTTGACGACCACGTGCTCCTCGATGTTACTCGACGTGACACGTGTCATTGTCAGTGTGCACACCGAGGAGGTGGGCGATGCGTTTTGTATCACAGCTGATGCAGCTTCCCGTGCTTGCCAAAGATGGGAGCGAAATTGGACGTTTGCATGATGTAATTGTGCGGATTGACAATCGCCAGTACCCGCCAATCGCGGGGCTTGTGGTGATTGATCGTCGGCGTCCATTTTTTATCCCCGCCACACATCTCACCGACATTACCGAACGTACAATACAGCTCAATACGACCAATGTGAATGTGCAACGCTTTGAACGTCGCGACGGTGAAGTGTTGCTAAACAAAGATGTGCTCGATCATCAAATCATTGACATCAACGGTCGGCGTGTGGTGCGTGTCAACGACATTCAAATGGCGCAACTCGACCAAGAGTACTGCGTGGTTGGGGTAGACATCAGCCCGCAGGCGCTGATACGGCGCATTTTGCCCCGCTCGGCATCACCGCGTATTGGCGGGCGTCAAGTGATCAGTTGGGCAGATGCGCAATATCTGGCCAGTGCGGCTCCTGTGCAACTCAAAGTCTCCTACAACCGCCTTGCCGAGCTGGGTGCGGTGGATTTGGCACGTATCGTGGATGCCTTGTCGCTCCGAGAAAGTGCCGAGATTGTGGCGGCACTCGACGACGAAACCGCGGCCGAAACACTCGAAGAAGTCTCCGATGAACGCCTCGTAGACCTACTCGAAGACATGGATCAGGAACGTGCGGCTGATATCCTCGAAGAGATGACGCCCAACGCTGCTGCAGACCTGCTCGAAGAGCTCGACGATGATGTGGCCCAACAAATTCTGGCACGCATGGAGCCCGAAGAAGCCGAAGACGTGAAAGAACTCATGGCCTACGATGAAAATAGCGCTGGGCGGACGATGACCACCGACCTGATTGTGGCCTTCCCCGATGACACGGTGCAATGCGTGATAGACGAGCTACGCGCCCGCGACGAACTCCCCGAACCATTCACCGAAATCTATGTCGTTGAACGCCGAGATACTGACACAAGCCAACATCTTGGTCTCCCACTCGTTGGCATTGTGCGCATCCCAAAGCTGCTCGTGAGTGATGCCACGGTGCAGTTACGTGACATCCTCGAAGCCGTTCCCACCATTGCAGCTGATGATCATACTGACGTTGCTGCACGAGTACTCGGTGAATACAATCTGACTGCTGTGCCTGTACTCGATGAACATGGTGCACTCATCGGCGCAGTGAGTGTGGATGACGCATTAGCGCAGCTGTTGCCTGATATTTGGCTCCGGCGCGGTTCACGTAATTTCGGTTAAAACGAGGAAGAGTGCATGACACACGAGCAAATTACATGGCAAACACGATGGGTACGTGCGCTGCGTCGTCGTTGGTGGCCGTATCTCGCGGCGATTGGTCCAGGAGTGCTTGCTGCAAGTGCCGGTAATGATGCAGGTGGAATCGCCACCTATGCATCTGCAGGTGCACGCTACGGTTATTCACTCTTGTGGGTCATGGTGCTTATCACTGTGGCTGTGGCCGTCGTACAAGAAATGTCAGCCCGCCTAGGGGCGGTGACGGGTAAGGGATTTGCTGACTTGGTACGTGAAAATTTCCCTATTCGCGTCACTGCGTTTGTCATGCTCACGCTGCTTCTGGCCAATACGGGAATCATTGTGTCGGAATTCGTGGGTATCGCAGCAGCAGCCGAACTCTTTGGGGTCAGTAAATATATCGCTGTTCCCATGGCAGCGTTTACGATGTGGTTCGTGATTACCCGGGGCAGTTATGCTCGTGCAGAACAATTTTTGCTCGTTCTGAGCGCCGTCTTTTTGTCATATGTGATTTCCGTGTTGTTGGTGCATCCTGCCCCCGCCGATATTTTGCAGGGATTGCGTCCCACATTCGTCGCTGAAAGCGAGTACATCAAACTCATTGTGGCGTTAGTTGGGACAACGATTTCACCATATATGCAGCTCTACGTGCAATCGTCTGTCGTAGAAAAGGGTGTCACCGTCAACGAATTTCGCTATACACGCGTTGATGTAGTCGTTGGTACCATCCTTGCTGGAATCGTAGCGGCATGTATCATTATCGCTACTGCCACCACGCTTTTTCCACAGGGGATTGTCATTGTTACTGCCGCAGATGCCGCTATTGCACTTACGCCAATTGCCGGTGAATATGCCACACTCCTGTTCGGTATCGGGTTGCTCGGGGCATCACTACTGGCAGCTGGTATTTTGCCGTTGTCAACCACCTACATGTTAAGTGAGTCGTTGGGGTTCGAGCGTGGGGTGTCGCGGACGTGGAACGAAGCTCCGATTTTCATGGGCGTATTTACCGTTTTGATTGTGTTTGGTGCCGTTGTTGCGTTGATCCCCGGCTTGCCGCTAATTGATGTGCTTATCGGTGTCTATGTCCTCAACGGCGTGTTGCTTCCCATCGAGCTCATCGCCATCGTGCTCTTAATCAATAATCCGGAGCTGATGGGGACACACGTGAATACGTGGTGGCATAATCTCATCGTGTGGGGGATTGTAGCCCTCGTTGGGATGCTTTCCCTGCTGTATATTGCTTGGCAACTCTACGACTGGATGGGGGGTGCCGGCATCGTCGGTGGTTGATGCCGGCCCTGTCCAGGTGTCGTTAAAACTCGATATCGTCAGCGCAGCGTGGACCTGTATCAGTCCAGTCGGGCATGCTCTGCAGGGTTACTTGCGGAATGACGTGCATATCAGTATCAACCGAAATCTGGCAACTGAGGCGGTATTGTCCCAAATAACCCTTTTCAGTCAATTTGGCCGTTTCGGCGGCGTTCATGCTGGCTGGTTCACCGGCGACAAACTGCACACGACACGTGGTACAGCGGGATTTGCCCCCACAACGATGACCAATCATTATTCCCGCGTCTTCGATGACATTCACCAGGCGTGTGCCTACAGGTACGTCAACAACCGTTGTGCCGATAGTTACTTTTGGCATGGGATTACCCTTTCTGCAGTGTGCGAATCAGTGGTATATAGATAATCAACGCTATACATCCTAACACAAATGGTATGCTGAACGCCCATTGATAGCCACTCGCAATATAGTGACCAGATGGGGTGCGTCCCACATAATTAATGACTTGCCCCATCACCCATTGCAACACCCAGCCACCAAAGAAGCCAAAGATGTTGAGCGCAGTGGCTGCGCGGCCACTCATCGTATCCGCAAAGAGGGTGCGTACTTGGGGGAGCATGATGACATTAAACGATGAGCCGAAACCAAAAATGCCATAGACAGCAAAGAGCGTTGCTGGTGTGGCAGGAAACGGGATAAAGACGAAATATGCTAATGTAGTTAACATAACAATTTGTGCGCCTATTAGCACATTGACACCACCAAACCGATCAGACAAAATCCCACTGGCTGCATAGCCAAGCACTGCGCCGATACCAAGGACGAGGAGTAATAAGCCGACGTCGCTACTTGATACCCGTGCCACATCATACGCAAACGGTCCGGCCCACAACGTCTGTACCGCAAGCATGCTCCCGAGCATGGAAAAGTAGAGGGGAGCCATGCGCAGAAAGGTGCGATGTGTGTAGATTTCTGCATACCCATCTAGCACTGAGCCCCCCGGTTTGCCGAGTGACGGTGTATGCGGAGCGTCGTGTCCAATACGGCGAATGCCGTAGGCAATACAGGCGACAATGGGTGCACTCACCAAAAAGATGGTACGCCAGCCGTAGGTGTCGGCAAAATACGCCATCGGTGACGTGGATAACAAACCACCACACGCCCCGAGTGCAACCATGACACTGGTCATAGTTGCAAGTTGGTTTTTGGGCACCCAGTTACCGAACGTCTTTACTGCACCCATCAATCCACCCGCCGTGCCAAGTCCGATGAGTGTGCGCCCCAGCGCAAGTGGCCAGAAACTGGTAGCGGTCGCAAAGAGCACACACCCAATCACGGTGGGAATCATGAGGAGTGGGATGACAATCCGTGACCCGTAGCGATCGAGGGCAGCGCCGAGGGGGAGTTGCATCAACGAGAACGAGATGTAGTAGATACTCGTCATGGTGCCTAACTGATCGGCGTTTAGTGCGAGTTCTTGCATCAAGTCGGCCGAAATTACTGCATTTGCAGCGCGTAAAAAAGAGGCAACCATGTAGCCAAACGCAAACGCCGCAAAGACTGAGCGAAAGCGCATGGTTATTCCTTGGCTGCGGTTGGTACAACCGCCATGCACATGATGCTATCGGTAACTGTTTCGGGCTGCTGACTTATCACTTGACCGGCGGTCGAAATTTGGCAACCGATTGTGCCGGTTCCACGATTCGTGACTTGAATGAGTAAATCACGGCCATGTGGCGCACGGAAACTGAAGCGCCACGGTGGGGCTCCCACCCGTGAATCGTTGTATGCCAAATCGTTGAGATAACGAATCGCTACTTCACTGGTGTTACCGGTGACTTCGTACTCGATGCGTGCACTCCGTGGTGTCAGGTCAACTGTTTCTTGCTGTGCTTTATAGATATTGCCGAAAATCCCAACAGCCAATGCCAGTGATACCAATACTACGGCCATTATCGTGGCACGGCGCTTACCGGTGGCAACGTGAGTCTGTTCATCAAATGGTTGCATATGTCCTCGAATACTAGAATATGGTGGCGCGATGCACGCATGCATCACTTCAGTATAATAGCACTATGAGTCCACGCCAAAAAACACCACTCACATACGAACTCGCACTGCTTGGTTTTGTGGCATCGTCTCCACTCCACGCATATGCACTCCACCTGGCGTTGATGCGCTCACCGCTTGGCAACGTGTGGCACCTCAAACAGAGTGCCTGCTATGCCATGATTTCGCGTTTGGTGGATGATGCGCTCCTCGATACCCGTGATGACGATACTACGGCACGCGGTAAACGCTTTTTGCATATCACGGCAGCGGGTCAAGCGGCATTTTTACAGTGGATGGTGGCTCCGGTGCATCATCCGCGTGATATGCGCATCGAGTTCCTCGCCAAACTCTATTTTGCAACTGCACAATCGCCATCACATCGTGCCACATTGATTGCCGCACAGCAAGAAAAAATACCACAGTGGTACGGTGATGCTCCCGTAGCAGATCGTTTTACCCACGACGTGTACGCATACCGCCGTGGCCATATTGACGCAATTGCGCTGTGGCTTGCGCAACTTACCTGTCCCCCATAACTGCTTTATAATGGCAGTGGTATCTTCTAGAGGAATCACGATGAACGTACATCTCCCCACTGACGATCGCTTTGTCTTTTCCAAACGCGTGCAGTACATGGAATCGTTTGCAGAAGCAGTGCTTGATTTACCCGACGAACGTGAAGACACGATTAGTTTGGCGTATGGTGACGCCGACCCCGATCTTTTTCCTGTGGCTGATCTAATCACGTCGGTGTCACAGATGATGCAGTCGCGAGTTGATGAAACACTCAACTACGCCCCCCCGGATGCCGCACTCCTCACGTTGATTCAGCAACGTATGCGCAACCAGAATGTTGATTTACCGTTGTCACAGTACATTACCGTGAATGGCTCGAGTCAAGTCATCGGGCTTCTTCCGCACGTCTTGTGTGACCCGGGTGATGCGGTCATTGTAGAAGGACCCACGTTTCTTGGTGCCGTCGAAACGTTCCACAACATGGGTGTGCGTGTTGAAATGGTACCAGTGCGTGATGATGGACTCGATCTTGATATGCTTGAAGCGCGTCTCCAACAATTGCGCAATCAAGGCGTGCCAGTTAAGTTCATCTACACCATTCCCACGTTCCAGAATCCAACGGGGACGACGATGCCGCTCGCCAATCGCCTGCGCTTACTCGCCATTGCGGCGCGTTTTGGTGTGCTGATTGTCGAAGATGATGCATACGGTGATTTGCACTTCAATAACCCGACACCGCCGAAGCTGATTGCCCTCGACACGCACGAGAGCGTGTTGTACGTGGGGACGTTTTCCAAAATCTTGGCTCCCGGTGTGCGCATGGCGTGGGCGTGTGGCCCCAAACCACTCATCCAGCGCCTCCACAAATGGAAGTCAGAGGGGAGCAATGGGCCATTCATGACACGATTGGTTGCACAAATTTCTGCCAATGGTTGGTTGGATCAGCACATTGACCGTCTGAATGCCTTGTATGCGGCCAAATGTGAAGTCCTGTTGGCAGGTATCCGGGCGCATTTCCCCGCAGATATCCGCTATGTGGTGCCACAAGGTGGGTTTTTTGTCTATGTGCATCTCCCTGCCGATTTACCCGTTGCCCGCCTGATGCCTGCCGCCCTTCGGCGCAATGTGTCGTTTCTGCCTGGGACCACGTGCTATGCGCACGGCGAAGGTACCCACGAAATGCGTTTGGCCTATAGTTATCAATCAGCGGAACGGATTGCAATCGGTATCCGACAGCTCGGTGACGCCATGGCAGCGGTACGCGCTGGGCAACCCTGAGAGCGGTTTTCTGTTACAATAGCAGCGTTATTCACACTAGAGGAGTGTACGATGAGCAGTGGAGCTGGGTTGTCACTCGACGCGTTGTTTTCAACACGTGCCAAGTCGTTTCGTGAAGGTCCTGATTGGGCACCAGAACCCGAAGGCACCATCAGTTTGTCCTATGGATTTGCGGATCCCGCACACTTTCCTGTGGCATCAATTATAGACGCCACTTCGGAAGTGCTGGCTGAAGATGTCAACGGTGCACTTAATTATGGGCCCACGTACCCCGGTTTGGTGCGATTGGTCGTTGATCGGCTCCAGGCACGCGGCGTGGCACATGCCGCACCATCCAACGTGATGATTTCATATGGTTCGAGTCAGATTTTGGCGCTACTGCCACAAATCATGGTTGATCCCGGTGATGTAGTCATCGTCGAGGGTCCGTGTTTCATGGGTGCTGTCCGTTCCTTCCAAGAAGCGGGTGCCAAAATCGAAACCGTGCCCGTGCGTGCCGATGGGATGGATATTGACGCGCTGGCCAGCATGCTTGCGTCACTGACGGCGCAGGGGATTCGGCCAAAATTCATCTACACGACACCCACCTATCAAAATCCCACCGGCACACTCATGCCACTCGCCAATCGCAAACGCCTTGTGGCACTTGCCGAGCAGTACGGCGTGTTAATCCTCGAAGATGACGCCTACGGCGATTTGCGCTTCGAGGGCGAGCCATTACCCAAGCTGATTGCCCTGGACACAAAGGGATGGGTGCTCAACTGCGGTACGTTCTCCAAGATTCTCGCCCCGGGGGTGCGTATGGCATGGGCGTGTGGCCCCGAAGCCATCATCAAGCGGTTGCAGAAATTCAAGATCGAAGGATCAAGTGGCCCATTTTTGACGCGCATGGTTGAACGCTTTTCTGCGGACGGCAAACTCGATGCGCATATTGCCGAATTAAACGAGAACTATCGCCACAAGCGTGATGTGATGCTCGATGCCATTCGCCGTGAATTTCCTGCCGATGTGCGCTATACCGTTCCTGAGGGTGGGTTTTTCATCTATCTCTACTTGCCCGATGATATGCCAGCTGCCACGGTCCTCGCCAAGGGGCGTGAGCTGGGGGTTACTGCGTTGTCTGGTGTGGGTTGTTATGCCAATGGTCAGGGCGCTCACGAGATGCGTTTGGCGTTCAGCTATCAACCGGAAGCGAAATTAGTTGAGGGGATACGCAGACTCGGTGCTGCCATGAAAGCGGTACGTACACAATAATGGCGTCACATACATCCTCACAATCACCGATGAGTGCAATGGTGCATCGGGTCGAGCGCGTTATGCTCGGCCCGATGCGTGGTGATGTCCGCTACAACGTGTGGGTGGAAACCATCGCCGCACTCTTGTTCGGAATATTCTGGGCTGTCGTTGTGGGGTTTATGCCGGTCATATTGCGTAAAATGGGCGCCACTGAGTCGCATCTCGCCATTTACGTGGTCTTCATGTCACTCGGCTTACTATTTACCCCAATCACCGCATATGTGTTTCAGCGCTACAACATTATCAAAGTCTCAACGTGGATATGGGTTTTTGGGCGTAGTGTGTTCGTGTTGACTCCGTTTGTGGCAGACAACGTCACGTTGTTCATGGTCTGTCTGGGTATTTTTTGGATTTGTGAAACGGTGCCATCACCCGGGTATGTGCGCTTGCTCGAGCAACTCTACCCCGACGAGCTGCGTGGCCGCATCATGAGTTTTGTACGCATCGGCATGACGTTGATGATTCTCATCATGACTCCTGTTGCTGGCTGGTTGCTCGATCAGGTCAGTTTTGTCTACATTTTGCCCGCCATGAGTGTCGTTGGGTGGCTGGCGGCAGCCGTGTTTGCCAAACTGCGTACCGTGGTCCCGCCATCGAGTGACCCGTCGGCGGTGTCAGTCTTGCCGGCTACGCCTGTACGGCCGCCATTTTGGCAGATGCTACGTGAGGTGGGCAAAAACCGCCCCTTCATGATTTTTCTTGCCCTCAACGTGCTTTTCGGATGTGGCACCTTGATTGGCTCACCACTCTACGCCGTGGTACAGGTAAACCGTCTCGAAATGAACTACACGGAAGTCGGTTATCTGAATCTCGTGCAGTCTATCACCTGGTTGTTGGGCTTCTTTTTTTGGGGGCGTATCACTGACCGCCGTGGGCCAATCTGGGTGCTGGTGATTAGCATGCTGTGTGGTGCTATGTTGCCCTTCGGCTTTATGGTGGCACAGTCCATGTGGTGGCTCATTCCCGCTTTCATCGGCCAAGGGCTTCTCCTCGGTGGCTTTGATTTGGGCTTCACCAATACGGCAATCGCTGTTGCGGATCGGAAGCGCCTCGAGATATATTTTGCAGCGGTGCATATGGTGTCGGGTGCCCGTGGCATCTTGGTGCCCTTGTTGACACCCGTCCTGATTGCCGCACAGGTTAGCGAAACGGCGATATTTGCCGTTGGAGGCATACTGATTGTTATTTCCGCAGGAATGGCCTACTGGATTCGTATTCCTGCACACAAAGAACCGCATACACAGGGAACAGAGTGAGGTGTTGTTGTGAGTCTTGTTGACGACGTGCGTGTCCGCGAAATGGGAGCTATGCCATCCCCACGGGAATTAAAACAGAAATACCCGCTCACGGCGCAGATGATGACCACCGTCTACGAATCACGCCAGTTGATTCGGCGCATTATCACTGGGAGTGATCCGCGCTTGCTGGTGGTGGTTGGGCCGTGTTCAGTACACGATATTGCCGAAGCCCACGACTATGCACGCCGTTTGGCCGATGTGTCAGCGCGTATGCGTGATCGCATGCTCATCGTGATGCGCGTGTATCTTGAAAAACCACGCACCACGGTCGGTTGGCGTGGTCTCATCAACGATCCACATCTCGATGGCTCCTTTGATATGGGTGCCGGTCTAGAAATTGCCCGTCAACTCTTGTGTGATATTACTGCACTCGGGCTTCCTACCGCCACGGAAATGCTTGACCCAATTAGTGCGCAATACACGTCCGATCTCGTGGTGCTGGCAGCGATCGGTGCCCGTACCACCGAATCGCAGATGCACCGCGCGCTGGCAAGTGGTCTGTCGATGCCGGTTGGCTTTAAAAACGGCACGGACGGTTCCATTGATGTGGCCGTGCACGCCTGTATTTCGGCGGCTGCGCCGCACAGCTTTTTGGGCATCAGCCAAGATGGTCAAGGTGCCGTAGTCAAGACCACCGGTAATCCAGATGGCTTTGTGATTCTGCGTGGAAGCCGGCAAGGCCCGAATTTCGATGATGCTAGTGTACGCAAGAGCATTGATTTAATGAATGCGGCCAAAATAGCGCCGGCAGTCATGATCGACTGTAGCCACGCTAATTCGGGCTCCGATTTTCGTCGTCAACGGTCTGTCTGGCAGGCCGGTTTGGCACTCCGGGCACGTGGGATGCGCGAAGTCATCGGTATGATGGTTGAAAGTAATTTGGTGGAAGGGAAACAGGCGATTTCCAACGACCGCGCACAGCTACAGTACGGAGTCTCTGTTACCGATGCGTGTGTGGGCTGGGATGAAACTGTGGCCATGTTAGAGGAGGTCTATCACGATGTACAACCTACCTGATGTGCATGCAGGCAGAACCGCCGCCGTCCAGGCTGACGCCCATGACCCACTAGCCCGCTATCGCAATCAATTCGTGATAAGTGATGATCGCATCGTCTACTTTGACGGCAACTCGCTCGGGCGTATGCCCATCCAGACAGCTGCGCATTTGCACCACGTCATTCACCAGGAATGGGGTGATGGGCTGATTCGTGGCTGGGGACGCGGCTGGTACGAGGCGCCTGCACGCGTGGGTGACAAAATTGGTCAGCTTATTGGTGCCGCACCAGGGCAAGTCATTGCCTGTGATTCTACGTCAGTGAATCTGTATAAAGTGCTCATGGCTGCACTCGGTGCCCGCGCAGACCGTCGTGAGATTGTCAGCGATGCCTTGAACTTTCCTTCCGATTTGTACATCATTCAAGGGGCAATCGCGCAATATGGTCACCGACATGTGCTGAAACTGGTGACGTCCACAGACAATGAAATCACGGTGACGCCCGATGATCTCTATGCGCTGATTACGCCCAATACGGCGGTCGTCGTCTTGTCGCATGTGACGTTTAAAAGTGGGTTCATCTACGACATGCAGGCGATTACCGCGCGTGCACATGCCGTCGGTGCACTCGTCATTTGGGATTTGAGCCATTCTGCTGGGGCAGTTCCCATGCAGCTCGATGCGTGGCAGGTGGATTTTGCCGTTGGGTGTTGCTACAAGTTTCTCAATGGGGGACCAGGTGCCCCCGCGTTTCTCTATGTGAATGCGGCCATTCAGCATCAGGTGGTCTCGCCGATTTGGGGATGGTTCGGCCAAAACGCACCGTTTGCATTCGATTTGTCCTATACGCCAGCCCCTGGGTTAGCGCGCTTTTTGGCGGGTACGCCCCCCATGTTGTCCCTCTCTGCCGTAGAAGCATCCGTTGAAATGCTAGTGGCGGTGGGTATGGATGCCATTCGCGCGAAATCCGTTGCGCTTACGCGCTACATGATTGCCCTCTACGACCACGTGTTGGCACAACATGGTTTCACTTTGGGGAGTCCGCGTGACACGGCAATGCGCGGGTCACACGTGAGCATTCGTCATCCGCACGGCTACCAGATTAATCAATGCTTGATTGCTGAAATGCACGTGATTCCCGACTTCCGTGAGCCAGATAACTTGCGCCTCGGCTTAAGTCCCCTGACGACATCGTTTTGTGAAGTCTATGACGGCGTGATGCGTATCCACGACGTGATGGTCTCTCAGCGCTATCAACAGTATGATACCGCACGTAAAGCGGTCACTTAAGCACTAGCGCTTTTGCACGACGCAAATTTGCGCTCTACGTCCGAGCACCACCACCTGATACTGCTGTGCCATGTACATGCCACTCGTGCGTTCGAGTGCGCGTGTCATGGCACGCATGTCACTTGTCAGAAAAACAGCACGTGCGCCAATCTGCATCACCCGTCGTAGTTCTTTCATTACTGCCGGGTAGAGACGCCGGTTTTCTTCGGCACTACTAATCTGGACACCAAAGGGTAAATTACAGGTCACTGCGTGTATGCTGGCGTCGTCGAGCGGCAGATTGCGCGCATCCCATTGCGTCACTTCAATTGGTTTGTAGCGGGTACCGATATTCGCTTTGGCCTGAGCAACTGCCTCTGCGCTGAGATCGCCTCCGTGCAGGTGCGTGTAGCGACTATGCAGGGCCCGCTCAATGAGTGTGGTGCCTGCTCCACACATTGGGTCGAGAAAAACGTCGTGGGCCTTCGGTTTGGTCAACAAGACGAGTGCGGCTGCAGCGGTGGGGCGTAGTGATGCCGCAATATGATTAATTTTGTAGCTCCGGTGGCGCATCTGCTCATCACTCACACGCAAAGCCACAAACGCATCGCCGTCAATCTGTGTTACCCAGAACTCTAGTCCGTCATCGGCTTCGCGCCAGCGGAAGTCGGTGCGTTGCCCAATCGCTTTCGCCACCGTTTCCTGTAAATCAATGCGCCGATACGGCATTTCGCCTTGCTGACGCGCAATCACACGAAAGCGCAACTTGCCTTCGCCACCCCGTTTGGGTGCGTAGTTGCGGACGGTGCGCGTCGCACTGCCAATCACTGGTGTGCCGAGGATGCGGTCACGGATGCTCTTGAGTGCCTGATATTTGGGTGGTAACTGGGTAAAGTGGTGAATAAGAATGAAGACATCATCCACGGTCCGGAGCGCAAGTAAATCACTCAAATCACCGTCGTAGGTCACCATGGTCATCCCGTTGCGACCAGCGTGGGTGATATGGTCACTAATTGTTGCGGTGCCAGGGAGTGACTGCAACTCTTCCTTGACTACGACGTCAAATCCGGGCAGAGTATGCAGAATATATGCGGTGCCCTGTTGTTTCATGCCAATCCTACAGTTCTGCAAAAAAACGCCCAGTGACACACTGCCACTGGGCGTACACGGATTATTCGGCTGGTTGCAAAATTTGCGCTATGCGCTGCATGACATCATCGCTCAACAATGCAACGACGTCGAGTGCGGCCATGTTTTCGTGTACCTGCGATGCTTTGCTTGCACCCGTAATCACGCTACTCACATGCTGGTTTTTGAGACACCAGGCAAGTGCCATCTGTGCCAGAGAACAGCCGAGATCAGCGGCGACCGCAGCGAGTTGTACGACCATTGCCGCTTTATGCCGGTCGGTGAGACTTTTTTGGAGCCATTCGTACCCGCTCACGGCTCCACGACTGTCGGTGGGAATCCCGTCTCGGTATTTCCCTGTCAACAGTCCAGACGCAAGTGGACTCCAAATGGTGGTGCCAAGCCCGATATCCCGGTACAGCAGTGCGTATTCTTTTTCCACGCGGTCACGATGGAACATGTTGTACTGTGGTTGCTCCATGCTGGGTGGCGTGAGGTGATATTCACGGGCAATACCGTAGGCGGCGCGGATTTCATCGGCCGACCATTCAGACGTGCCCCAATAAAAGGCTTTGCCTTGTTTAATTACAATGTCCATGGCGCGCACGGTTTCTTCGATGGGAGTGTTGGCATCGGGACGATGGCAGTACACCAAATCGACATAGTCCATCTGCAAGCGTTTGAGGGCATTGTGTACGCCTTCGATGACGTGTTTATGCGACAAACCGGTATCATTTGGACCCTTGCCACCCCAGAATATTTTCGTCGAGACGACTAAATCTTCACGGCGCCAGCCAGCCTTTTTTATCACGTTGCCCATTACGATTTCGGCCTGACCACCCGCATACCCCTCGGCGTTATCGAAAAAGTTGACCCCGTGCTCGACGGCAGCAGTCATACAGGCCTGGGCAACTTCTTCACCAACTTGCCCCCCGTAGGTGACCCATGCGCCAAGTGACAATGCGCTGACTTTGAGTCCTGCGCGTCCGAGTCGTCGGTATTCCATGAACATGCTCCTCTTTATACTCGTGTCATTGTACCATTACTGCGGGTTACGTGGCGGACTGGTCGTGCGTGTCACCCCGAATTGGATAGACATAAAACAACATTGCACCACCAAAACGAAGCACCCCAAGTACAATCACCACAACCTGGGCGCCAAACCAATCAATCATCGGTGCCACGGCAAGGCTGCTTACCAGCAAACCGGCATTCATCACTGTCACAAAAAGTCCCATTGCAAGGGCACGTCGTTGTGGCGAACAGACTTGGAGCAAAATGTTGAAATGACTGATGTCAATCCCCGGGTTGATCATGCCAATGAGCAACGAAAAGACCAAAATCGCCGTCAGGTTGGGAACGAGTCCAATGGCAAAAAAGTAGAGACAACTACACAGGGCAGCGATGGTGAGAATACGCCGAAAACCGTAGCGTTCCATCAATTTGGGCCAGAATAAGTTGCCTAAAATCGCTCCTCCATTGGTGATTGCAAACCAAATCCCCAACCAGGCGTCGTCGGCACCGAGGGTGCGTACGAAATAGATCGGCTGGAACGGAATTGCGGCCCACGCAGCCAAATTGAATATGAGTGTGTTTATCGTGATGGCACGGTAGGGTTGACTTTCACGGAGGAGCGACCAGATTCCACGCCATGACCGATCGACAGATGCACTGGTATCAATGTCGGTATCTGGGATGTCCATTTGCATGACATAATATGTAGATGCCATACTCGTGATAATCGCAATGCCAAACAAGAGCTGATAGTTGAAATATCCGGTATCGGTGTGCAGATAATCAAGCAGATACCCAAATGCGTAGGTGAAGACCATCATTGTGGCACCTAATGTCACGTTACGCAACGAAAAAAGGCGAGCCCGCCGATGAATCGGAATAATATCTGCAAACATTGGCAGCCAACCAGCATTAAAGAGCGCCACTGGCACATTGGCCACCAACAATATTATGACCACTGCTTCGGCACGATATGCTGGTAACCACGGAACAAACAATAGCAGTGCATTGAGCATCCGGAAGGCAAACAAACTGGCAAACATCCACGGTTTGCGTTTCGATGTTCGTTCCATCAAAGCGGCAAATGGAATCGTAGTGACGGCGTTGACCACGGCTGCCGCCGATGTAATCAGACTGACAATGAAGTTGGAGCCACCGAGCCGAATCACAAAGGCCGCTGCGAACGAGTAGGCGGCAGCCGCAATTGCTGCCCAAAAGAGCTCGATGACGAGGAGACGTATGTTGCGGTCAACGGCACTTTGTTGCATTTCGGCTCCTCTGCATTCTTCCCTTCTATCATACTGCATCTTCATACGCCGTGATTCGCAGAGTACGGTATACTAGAGATGACTTGTCAGTCATATGGAAGATGCTATGCCAACCGATACCTGGTGGAATCTTGATCAACACAAGCGTGATGAGATCCTCGCTGTAGCGCTGACGGAATTTGCAGCCCATCATTACGATGATGCGTCAATATCCGCACTCGTCAAGCGGGTGGGTATTGCCAAAGGGAGCATCTACCAATATTTTGGCGACAAACAGGATCTCTACAATTACCTGCTCCATTATGCCCACGACACCATGCACCGTACCGTGGTGGCATTGATGCCCCAATACCTCTCTCCCCAGGCTGACATGTTTGCCATTGTCCGAGCATATTTGCATGCAGTGGTCCATGTGTCTGCCCTTCATCGCCCACTCGCCCAGCTCATTGACCGTTCATTAAGCGAAGCAACCGATCGAACGCATATCGCACATGTGCTCTACGATCGGTTTGTTACGGCCTATGCCACTGAGCTTGTCGAAAGCGCCGTGCAAGATCGCTCCGTCCGCCATGATATTGCCCCATCAGCTATCGTCTTACTCGTCTTGCATGTGATGCGTGGCGTGCTGACGCATTCGGCACAGCGTGACGATGACCCGATGATTGATGACCTCATTGTGCTCCTTGACCAGGGTCTTCGCTATCGGATACGTCAGTAGGAAGCTTATGCCAAATACGCCAACCCACGATTTTCTTACCGTGGCAAGCAGTGTGGTGATGACACCCGCGTTGTTTTCGATGATGCGGGTGTCTGAGGTGGCACAACCGTCTGCGGTGATTGTGGCGAGCGTTGTATGCGTGGCACACAACGTCTCCGGCTTACTTTTTTCCCCCGATCTCGATCTTGATTCACGTATTCATCAGCGGTGGGGTATTTTGCTCTTCATCTGGAAGCCATATAAATGGGTGATTCCGCATCGGCATTTCTGGAGTCACGGATTAGTGTTGCCCCCTATCCTGCGCTTAGTCTACTTCTTTATGATGATGCTAGGTTTTCTGTTTGTCATCGAGTCAATAGTGCGCTATGCCGGTTTGCCACTTCCCACATGGCACGCCACCATTGCCAAACAGTGTATGGACTGGTTTGTGGCCCACCCCATTATCACACTCAGCATGGTCGTTGGGTTTATTACCGGTGGAGCCGTTCATTCCATTGCGGATTGGATCGTGTCAGGTGGAAAAAAGTTACTCCGTGTCCTCTTTTCGCCGCGTACACGTCCTGCCTATGCCCGCAAGAGTAATCCATGGAGTGGCGTTCATACGCGCTGGCTTATTGATCCCTTTAGCGATGATCACCCGCGTCACTACTAAAGAGCCCACCCCACGCGTATATGCGTGGGGTGGGCTGCACTGGCGCGATACCCTGCTACATGTCTAAGGAAATCGCATAGATATGGCTGATATCGTGGATGGCGTGTTGCATTGCGAAGCCGAACTGCGTATTGATGTGAAGCATGCTCTTGTTACGTGACTCTACCCAGGTGCGTACTTCCCGCATGCCGAGCTGTGCAGCAATTTCAAGCGATGCGTATTTGACGTGTTGGGCAATCCCTTGACCACGATATGCGGGGAGAACGCCGGTTGCGTGTTGCCATGCGACCGGTTCGTCGTCTTCAACATACAGAATAGATTCGGCCACATATTCGTCATCAATCATGGCAATGACATAATGTTCAGGTCGCAAATATTCACCAACCATGCGGCGAAATTTGGTCATCGTCACAATTGGCTCATCGGGAAGTGGGACGTCAAGCGAAATAGCCGCATGTAAGGTGCATGCACGTTCAAGCGCATCGGCATCATGGTGCATGCGTTCTGCAAGCGTGTGAATGCTGAGTGCTGCAGGGCGTGCGGGTAACTCGATGTGTCCGAGCGGCATGGACCGTTGATACACTTGTTCAGTACCAATATGCTGCACCGTACGGTCAATGGGTAACGTGCTGATGTCACCAGGATGGGCCATGGTTTGGAGCGTCCGCGCCCCAGCACTCTTCGCCCAGCGCATGACTTCGCTCCAGAGTGCATGTGTGGCTTGCGGTGATGCATGAGGAAGCATTCTGACATGCACCCATAATGTATAGTCAGGGACTCTCCATGTTGGACGGAAGCAGAGTGCAATGCCTTCCGGTGCATGCAAATCGCCCACCACCCAGCGGCGGAGGGGAATTCCTGCTTCAGCCATTTCATTGTCAAAGTGGATAATCTCTTGGGGGGAATCATATTCATACGTGCATCGTATTGACGCAGGAACGGCAGCAATTACAGCTGCATGCAGATGTGCGGCTTGTGCGGCACGCACTACGGTCACAGGAAGCTGTGCCGTTAACGGGGTACTCATATATACACTCTTTCACTCGAAGAAACTGTGCAGGCCGCTCCCGTCCGCCGACAACGGAGTCACCGCCACGTGCGGGAACCAACCATCTTGGTTGGGCTCATACACACAGTCCCTTCACGAATCCTCTATAATTGTACCAAGGATTTTCATATTTGTATAGATGTCTAATTATGAGTGATGCAATCGCATTAGAAGTCTTTCGTCATCGCTGTAGTGCAATCGCTGAAGAAATGGGTGCCGCCCTTGAGCGTAGCGCGTTTTCATCCAATATCCAGGAGCGTCGCGACTACTCGTGTGCCCTGTTTGATGCCCATGGGTACATGGTGGCGCAAGCTGCCCATATCCCCGTGCACCTTGGCGCAATGCCCCATAGTGTTGCTGCCGCATTGCTCCATTTCGGATCACTTGCTGATGGCGATGTGGTAATTTTGAACGATCCCCATGCAGGGGGGACACATTTGCCGGATTTTACGACTGTTGCGCCTATCTATGTTGCTGGTGAACTGATGGGGTACAGCGCCACACGTGCCCATCATGCAGACGTGGGGGGGATGGCACCGGGTTCGATGCCACTCAGTCAATCCGTCTTTCAAGAAGGGTTGATTCTCCCACCAGTGAAAATCGTAGAAGCCGGAGTCGTCAATCGAGGTGTGGTGGCCATCATCGCACGAAACTCGCGCACAAGTGCCGAACGAAGCGGTGATTTGCAGGCGCAATTTGCGTGTCATGCCATTGCCACACGCCGTATGGAATCACTTTGTATGCGTATGGGGTGTGTCACCGTCCACGACATGATGGCGCAGCTGATTTCCTATGGTGAGCGTCGGATGCGGGCGTTGATTCGCACCATCCCCGATGGCATCTATCAGGCCTCAGATGTGCTCGATGACGATGGGGTTCACCCAGAACCACTCACCATTGCGGTCACATTAACCGTGCACGATGACGAGCTCTCCATTGATTTTACTGGTACGGCTGTAGCGTGTCGTGGCCCACTCAATGCGCCACGTGCGGTCACGGAATCTGCCGTGCTCTATGCATTGCGTACCCTCGATGGTGATGACATGCCGGCAAGTGCAGGTGCCTTTCGCCCATTGCATTGGACCATTCCTGCTGGATCTCTCTTAAACCCACCCGCTGGGGTTGCGGTTGCCGGTGGGAACGTGGAAACATCGCAACGCATTGTTGACGTAATGTATAGGGCCTTGGCCCATGCGCTACCCACACAAATCCCCGCGCAATCAGCTGGTACGATGAACAATTGGACGATGGGTGGGGTAACGTCTACCGGCCAACCCTTTGCCTACTACGAAACCCTGGGTGGTGGTATGGGGGCGCGTCCATCTGCCCCCGGTTTGAGTGGTGTTCAAACGCACATGACAAACACACGCAATACGCCCATTGAAATGTTTGAACGTCTCTACCCCGTGCGTGTGCATACGCTAGCGATACGTCGCGGGAGTGGTGGGGCAGGTGGAATGTGCGGCGGTGACGGAATTTGCAAAGACATTGAGTTTCTCGTCCCAACAACCATCTCTCTCCTCACCGAACGGCGTAGTGTCGCACCTGCTGGATACGCAGGTGGTGCTGATGGGGCAAACGGGGTAAACACGATTACCTTTCTCGATGGGTTGACGCGCTACGCCGGGAAAGGAACCTTTGATGTGCCTGCTGGCAGTCATCTACATATTGCTACCCCGGGTGGTGGCGGATTTGGAGGAGACGTATGAATCGCTTTCGCATCCTGCAATCACATCCTGATCGTCTTTCGTATCTCATCTTTGCGATATATCTTGCCCTCTACCCCGGTACACTCTTTGCCGTTGTGTTTGCCGTTGTACCTGAGAATGGCGCTATTTTTGGTGGCGTATTACTTGCACTACAAGGCCTGAGTGTGGCTGCATGGCTCTATTCTGGATTAGGGCGACGGGCATGGGTGGTTATTGTGGGGATACTGGTCGGATCGTGTGTGGTGGAATATGTGGGGGCCACCTACGATGTTCCGTTTGGCGCATACGACTATACCGAACAACTCGGATATCGAGTGGCATCAACGGTGCCTGCAGTAATCTTGCTTGCGTGGCTTTTTTCCACGGTGGGGACATGGGCGGCCGCATACGTGATTGCACCACACGCACCAAAGGTGGTACGTGCGGCACTTGCCGGACTCTTCATCGTCTTTTTTGACCTGCAAATAGAGCCAGTTGCTACCATCATTCATCAATATTGGGTCTGGATTGATCGTGGCTGGTACTACGGCGTCCCCTGGGTGAACTTTGTAGGGTGGTGGCTAACTGGAACCATTTTTGCCTATCTCTTTGACACGTACTTTATTGTGCGACTTCGTACCGTAGTTGCCCCGCATCCTCTGCCGTTCTGGCATTTATTTGTCTGCATGGGGCTGTTTTTCGCCATGAACGGCCGTGCCGGTCTTTGGTTGGCTGCCACGTTGTCAGTGCTCGGTATGATTGGTATTGTTTTCCTTCAAACGCGCTGGGTCGCAGTGACTCAGGCGCATCGGCACGAGATTGTGTAACGTATCTGTGGCACGGATAAACGCGTCTATGTTGTCTTCGACAATGTCGGTCAAGGAGTAATAGTCCATGGCCGTGCTACTCACCGTACAAATGTGTCCGTGTCCGCTCACTTGTTGTACCAGTGCCGTTTGTTGTGCTACCGTACCGAATTCAGGGCTCATGTAGAGCGGGAATCGGTTGAGTAGCCGTTCAGACGGATTGGTTGAAATGGGAACTTCGATGGTCCCGTCGTGCTGAATTTGGTACGTTTCTGGCCACACATTGGCGATTGTGCTGAGTTGTGCCCCCGGCATGCGGATTGATGTATGGGTGAATCCGAGTGACTTGCAGAGCGCAAAGATGGTATCAGTGCCCGACGACAGCCCGGTGCGTACACTGCGTGGTGCAAATCCCATATAATCATAGAAGAGGTCACGTGCGGTACTCATTGCGTGGCGCTGTGCCTGTGCGGTGAGTGTGCCAAACGGCTTTTTTTCACCGAGTAGCGTCGAATGACTCGGCGATACAAGTAACCCTACCTCACACCCCCGTTCGATACATTCCTCGAGCATGGGTGCATGGGCACGAGCTGCTTCTGGAGCTGCAAAGAGTGTGGGGTACATGCCTGCACGGAGCATGCGATTTACAAATGCATCAACTGACCGACCACTGTATTCCCAGTCTGGTGGCGTCTCGCGCGACATTCCGGCTGGTAGTAGGTTCATGGTAACAAAGAGTGGAATCATGACACGTTCTCCCGACCAATCAGTATCAAGGGTTGACCTCTGTATTATAGGCGGTGGATTGAGTGCCGTTGCAGCAGCCCTCGTTGCCTGTGCTGCTGGCCAACGGGTGTGCATCGTGGAATCCACACAGTGGCTTGGAGGGCAATGTACCAGTCAAGGAGTTGCCGCACTTGACGAACACCGGTACATAGACACATGGCCAGGGAACACCCAGTACGGCATCTTTCGCCAAGCACTTCGTCAGGCGATGGCGACACAGTTTGGTGTGACACATCCTGTGGATGCTTCCTTTAATCCGGGAAACGCATGGGTAAGCAACGTCTGCTTTTTGCCCGAATGTGCGCATCAGGTTATTGCTCAAATGATCGCACCAGCGTGTGCGGCCGGATTGCTTACCATATATCTATTGCATGAGCTACATGCTGTGCATATAGCAGCAGGCCATATTCATGGCGTTGAAATTCAGGATGCACAACAGCGCCGGCAGGTGATTCATGCATCATATGTGGTGGATGCGAGTGATGCCGGTGATGTCCTCGCCCTAGCTAATTTACGCTATGTGGTGGGGGCAGAAGCACATAGTGATACGGGTGAAGATGATGCGCCTTATACTGCACGTCCTACTGAAGTGCAAAGCTTCACATACGGCTTTGCAGTTGAATATGTCCCCGGTACCGTCAACACCATTGCCAAACCCGAAGGATATACGCATCTGCGGGACCGGCAGCCGTTTACGTTGACGCTCACCGGTAATGATGGTGAGGCTCGGCCATTTCGCATGTTTACGGATGGACCCACTGGTTTGCCACCATTTTGGACGTATCGGCGTCTCTGGGATGGTGCGCATGTCCATCCTGCAACTAGTGATATCGCACTGATTAATTGGAACAGCAACGATTACCACGAACAATCCATCATCGATCGCCCGGCCCATGAACGAGCGTCCGCACTCGACGAAGCACGGCGCTTGTCGCTGGCATTTCTCTATTGGCTGCAAACCGAAGTACCCCGAGACGATGGGGGATTCGGGTACCCGGAGCTCCGGTTGCGCTACGATGTGATGGGGAGTCACGACGGGCTCTCCCAGGTGCCGTATGTACGAGAATCACGTCGGAGCCCGGGGCTCACGCGGATTGTGGCCAATGACATCGTCGTGCAGCATAACCCGCATGCACGGGCACGACACTGGGAGGAAAGTGTTGGTGTAGGGTGGTATTTCATGGATTTGCATCCCGCACCAGGGAACATGACCAGTATGTTTGCACCGACACGCCCGTTTCAAATTCCAATGGGTGCATTGATACCGCCAGATTGTCATAATCTATTGCTGGCGAACAAAACCATAGCCACGACACACCTCAGCAATGGCGCATACCGTCTCCATCCAATTGAATGGCAAATCGGCACAGCGGTAGCGTGTATTGCTATAGAATCACTGAAAACAGGTGCTACACCTGCTCAGTTATACCGCAATTTAGCGCATCAGGAAGCCGTACAGCGCCGCGTTATCGCATCAGGTCAGGCAATCGCATGGGCGATTGATATCCCAACCACGCACCCACTTTTTGTGGCGACGCAATGGTTGTTGCGCTGGGGCGTGGTGTGCGATGGTGCACGTGCAGATCGCCTTGAAATAGGCGTAGATGAGCCGCTCTCTGATTCCGAATACGAACGTCTGACTGCCATCATCGCTCAACGCGGTGGGAATTGTGCGATTACACGAACAATGACGTGGCAGGAAGTGTGCACGGCCATTCGTCCATTGCTGCCATAACCGGGGTGGCTTGAATACAACATTAGGACAGTAATGTTGCTTTGAAGTGAAAAATCCCGCTATTTCGGTATAATAGCGATGGAGTCACCAATTGGAGATATTCATGTATCACATACTTCGTTTCTTGTGCATCGTGGGCGTGCTCTGGGCACTCGTTGCATGCAGCACTCCATCACAAGATGCATATCCATCACCATATCCCTACCCATACCCCACTCAGTAATCATGATGCGCTTTGTTTTTGTAGCAGTACTCACCATGGTACTCAGCGGCTGTCAGCGCTATGATTTACCCCAAGGAACACTGTCAGGATGTGGCCCTACGCTCCGTTTGGACATCGTGTCCACGCATACACAACGCCAAAAGGGACTCATGCATCAAACAAGCCTGCCCGCGCAGTACGGCATGCTATTCGTCTTTAAAGAGGATACGCAACCAGCCTTCTGGATGCGTGACACCCCAGTTGCGTTGGACGTCGTTTTTATGCGTGTTGATGGCACAATTGTTCAAATTAGTGCAATGCAACCGAACACGGATACGGCACACGCTGCTCAAGTCCCTATCCGCTATGCGCTGGAAACGCCACAAGGCTGGATGACACGCCATGGAGTACAGGTGGGTGATCAGTGCACGCTAGACATACCACCGCTTACGGTTGAGTAAAATGATAGACCCAACAGCACTCGTCCGCAGTGTCGGGTGTACGGAGTGGGGGTGTGGCCACAAACCCGGCACGGCGCACTACTTGGATTGATGCGGCGTTATCTCGATGGATCAAGGCATATACCGTGTCAACGGGGAGATACGTTGCACAGACCTCGAGAAGTTTGGGCAACACCTCGCGCATGTAGCCTTGACCCCAGTAGTCACGCCAGATATCGTAGCCGATTTCAACGTGCCGCTGTGATTCATTGAGATAGTGGTATCCGCACGTTCCTACGAAGTGTCCCGTTGCTTCGTCATGCATCACCCAACGCATCACACGTCCCATGCGGGTACGGTAGTGGGTGATGATATCTTGTGCATCCGCATACCGACATGGCGGTTCACTGAAATAGCGACACATCACCGCATCGGAGAACTGGCGATAGATTGCAGCTCCATCCGATACTGCCATTGGGCGCCAGTGTAGTCGTGGTGTGCGGAGTATTGTGGGTATCAACATGTCATGACCTACGATGAAAGCTGAGTCAGTGCCGTCATGATATCGGGAAAGCACCAATCCACGTAATCGGGATGCGGCTGACTGAGCGTACCGATATACACTGTTGTCATGCCGAATGCCTTGGCCGGCGCAAGATTATGTAATGTGTCTTCAAAAAACGCAATCTCGTGCGCCGGATGACCTGTGACCGCAACCGCAACATGATAGGCGTCCTGTTGCGGTTTTGGCACAAAGTGCATGGCACGAATATCCACAATTGGCAACGCTAAATCGGCGATACCAAGTGCCGCAAGTACACGTACTGCATGTTCAGCCGGAGAATTCGTGAAAATCACTTTGGTGCGTGTATCCGCTCCGAGCAATCGCCCAAGCTCCTGATTATGGTGTACCAACGATGCGATATCGAGCTGATGCACATCTGCCAAATAGGCTTCAACGTCTACATCATGATGGAGCTGTAACCCACGCAACGTAGTTCCATATGTCACAAAATAGTGCTGCCGTAGCGCTTGTGCATCGGCAAGCGCAAGCCCTGTCACTCTCTGTACATAGGCATTCATGCGTGCTTCGAGGGCTTCTGTTACCCCTGATGTACTCGGATAAAGCGTATTATCGAGATCAAAGAGCAGTGCACGAATCGGCATCTCGCGTCTATTCGCTGACATACGAGACATCGTAGGCATCTGGTACATCCATATCTTGGGTGAGGAGATTGATACTGCGCAACAGTGCATGCGTTTGTACCCATTTCTCCGGGTTTATCTTCCCAAGAGTAGACGTATCGGCTTGCCACATCGCAACGGTGGCGCGTAACACTTCTATGGTCACATCTCGCTTCGCAGGGTCAGCTTCAGGGATATTCGACAATGACGCATCATATGCTCCTGCAGGGTCTTCAGCGACGGATTGCATGCCTTTGCGGAGTGCAGCCACAAATTTGGCCACAGTATCGGCTTGCTCAGCACCGTATGACGTGTTAATGATGAGGTGATCCGAAGCAATCGGTGCGACATCAGCAACACGCAAGACGAAGACGGGGGTACCAGCAGCAGATAGCTGAATGGGCTCGTTGTTCGCATACCCACTAATCACCTCAACCGTATCATTGAGTAAGAGTGGTACCTGGTTAAACCCAATCTCGCTTATCGAGAGCTGTGATTCATCAATGGCACCTGCACGGAGCAGTGCCTGGAGCCCGATGTAACTCGCACCGAAACGCCCAGGGATGCCGATTTTTTTACCAACTAAATCTGCAGGGCTTGAGAGTGGCGTGGTTGCTTTGGCGATAAAGGCAATCGGGAACTCCTGTGAGGTTGCCATCACCGCAGTTATGGGAAGTCCCTTGGCACGTGCCAGTAACACGGTATCGGCACTGGCCAAGGCAAATTGAATGCCGTTATTCGTGGCAAGGCGTTGGACGACATCGTTTTCGAAGTTGTAATCGAAGGTTACACGCAAACCAGCTTCAGCAAAGTACCCTTTTTCCTGAGCCATATAAAAATGCGCAAATTGAATATTGGGGATGTATGGCATGCCCACTACAATCTCCGTGAGTGGGGCTTGGGGAGCAGGTGTGGTACACGCACTCATCAGAATACACATCACCAACAAAACAATACGACGTATCATGAAAAGTTCCTTCATATAGCGGATGTGTTTCTATTATAACGATGATTCAGTTGGTGTGTCGGAATCAACCAAAAGATACGACTGAATGATCTGGAAGAGTGCGTGTGCACCTAGTGTCATGGTGACGAGTACCGTCAGGGCAACAAACACGAGCGTTGCATCAAACATGGCACGTGCAATATTGATAAGAGCGCCAAGGCCATCTCTGCCCCCGAGATATTCACCGACAACGGCACCGGTCATCGCCAACACGACACTGGTTTGTACACCCGCAACAACCACAGGCAGGGCCAGAGGGAATTCGACGTAGCGGAGCATTTGTGCACGAGACGCCCCGTTGAGCAGGGCAATTTCGCGCAATTCACGCGGAATGAGTTGCAGGGCCCGATACGTGGCAGCAAACGTAGGATACATGGTGATAACCGTGGCAATGCTGACGCGTGCCCAAAACGGTGACTGTATCCAAAGCAGAATCAACGGCGCAATGGCCACAACGGGCAAGGATTGGCTCATGGTAAAGACCCAGTTAAACATCTCATAGAGCCGTTTTGAATGGTAGAAGAGCCATGCGGTTACGGTGCCGATGCTGACTGCCGCACACAAACCCACCGTTGCAACGGTAATAGTGGCCCAGATGTGGCGCCAAAGCGTTAGTGTCTGGAACTCCTCACCCATGCGCATCCCAATGTGTGTGGGCGCAGGCAATAAAAACTGCGGCACCACATTCGCAGAGACGAATGCTTCCCAACACAGTAGGAAACAAACGATGCTTGCAACCATCCGGAGTGAGATGAAACGGCGCAACATTATGGTAAGTTCTTGGGTGGCGATGAACGCAAAATGGCGAGTGGAAATCGCACTGTCGCGGTGAGAATACGATTAATGCGTGATGGTTGTTGAATCAAGCGCCACAGCCATTTTAAGCCGACGCGCTCCATCCACCGTGGGGCAGGTGCCACGATGCCTGCTAATTCATCGAACGTCCCCCCTACACCAATAGCAATTGGCACACCGAGCAGGGCTTGGTTGCGTGCAATCCACAGTTCCTGGGCGGGGTGTCCATATGCAACAAGCAGAATATCAGGACTGGCATCTGCAACTTGACTACGTACAAAAGGTTCTTCGATGATGCTCGGTGAACCAGCATAGCACCCGGCCACAGCCAGTCCCGCATACCGATGGCGCAGTGTTTGGGCGGCCTTTTCCGCAACACCTGGTGCCGCCCCAAGGAAGTAGATACGCCACCCACGGACTGCGGCCAATTTGGCGATTCGTTCGACCAATTCGACTCCCGTGACACGACCACGCAACGGGGTACCTAGACGCCGGGCTGCCCATAGAATCCCGACTCCATCAGGTGTTGCAAGGGCCGCTGCATTCAACACCTGCCGCACACGGGCATCCTGTTGTGCCTGCATCACGAATTCCGGATTTATCGTGGCAATCTGATAGATACCCCCTTTGGCAAGCATGCCATCAATGAGGCGGATCGCCTCATCAACAGTCACATCATCAACCCCCACACCCAGCATACTGATGCGGTTAGGGAGCGTGAGTAATTTGCCGGTATGCGAGGTAAACGATGAGGTCATGCCGCTCCTTTGAGTCGGTCTACCACCGCAGCACCAACTACTTCGGTGGTGGCCACTGATTCTCCAGCAGTTGCCACATCACGAGTCACAATCCCATCTGCAAGCGTGGCATTTACCGCGTGCTCGATGGCACGGGCCTCGGTCTCGAGGTGAAATGAGTAGCGGAACATGAGTGCCACACTCAAGATGGTGGCCAACGGATTGGCAATTCCCTTGCCCGCAATATCGGGTGCTGAGCCATGGATTGGCTCGTAGAGTCCCATGCGTGTTGGTTGCGACGTTGCAGCCCCCAGCGATGCCGAAGGAAGCATGCCCATAGACCCAGCCAGCATGGAGGCTTCGTCGGTAAGAATATCACCAAACATGTTTTCGGTGACGATGACGTCAAAATCTGCGGGCCGACGAATTAAATGCATGGCACACGAATCGACGAGCATATGTTCTAGTGTGACGTCGGGAAACTCGTCAGCCATGATTTGTGTGGCAGTTCGTCGCCACAACCGTGACGTTTCGAGCACGTTGGCTTTGTCCACCGACACCAACTTTCCTTTGCGCCCCCGTGCAATCGTGGCCGCAGTCCGAATAATGCGTATGATTTCTTCGCTGGTATAGACGCACGTATCAACGGCAAGTTCACCACTGGCATGGGCTTCACGCCGTTTCTCACCAAAGTAGATGCCACCGGTGAGTTCACGGACAACCACCATGTCTACCCCTTGGAGTAATTCGGGCCGCAGGGGTGACGCAGGGATGAGTCGTGCATGCATTGCGACAGGCCGCAAATTCGCATACAAGCCGAGTGCCTTGCGAATACCGAGGAGCCCTTGTTCGGGGCGTACCGTTGCCGACGGGTTATCCCACTTGGGGCCACCGACTGCACCAAGTAATACCGCATCAGATTGCTGGCACGCAGTAAGCGTTGCATCGGGGAGTGCAGTGCCTGTGGCATCAATAGCACAACCACCGAGGAGCTGCTGTTGTATGGTGAGTGTATGGCCAAAGAGTGTCGCCACTCGTTCAAGGACGGCGACGCCTTGGGCAACAACGTCTGGACCGATCCCATCCCCAGGCAGAGTTGTGATTCGGAGATGCATGATTAGAGTCCAATCGTATTCACACGGGCGGGATGCGATGCTTCAAAGGCACGGATATCCACATCCTGATTCATCAAAAACCCCATCTGATCAACCCCATTCAACACGCAGTATTTCGCAAATGGTTCAATGGGAAAGTGCATCTGATCCCCGTTGGGTAACGTGACCAGCTGACGTGCAAGGTCTACTGCAATGGTCGCCTGCCCAGGTGCTACTGCATCCGCATTGACCAAAATGTCGTAGACCTGCGGCGTAATCACAATCGGCAACAAACCATTTTTCAGCGAATTGTTTTGAAAAATGTCTGCAAAGTAGGTGCTCAACACCGCTTTGAAGCCGAACCCCTGGAGCGCCCACGGGGCATGTTCACGCGAGGATCCGCAACCAAAATTGGTGCCAGCAACCAAGACTTCAGCCCCTTTGGCGAACGGTTGGTTGAGCAAAAAATCTGCTTTGGGCCGGCCTTCGCCATCATACCGCCAGTCAGAGAAGAGGCTCTCTCCGAGCCCCGTCTTATCCGTAGTTTTGAGAAAGCGGGCCGGGATAATTTGGTCCGTATCAACATTTTCTATGGGTAGCACCGCATAGCGCGCGGTGTATGGCACAAACTTCTGCATTCTCTCATCCTCTCCGTGGTCTTGACAACGGCAATGCACTCCCCCAATTACGCAAGAATTTCGCGTGGGTCGCAAATGCGGCCAGTAATGGCAGCCGCAGCAGCGGTTAACGGACTTGCGAGGAACGTACGCCCGCCCTTGCCTTGCCGTCCTTCAAAGTTACGATTGCTCGTGGAGACGGCGTACTGCCCAGGTGCAAGTTGATCACCATTCATCGCGATACACATCGAGCACCCCGCTTCGCGCCATTCCGCGCCAGCATCTTTGAAGATTTGATCGAGCCCTTCTGCTTCGGCTTGTTTTTTGACCAACTGCGACCCGGGAACGACCATTACCCGTACGTTTTCGGAGACGCGCCGATCGCGCATCACTTGGGCGGCCAAGCGCAAGTCGGAAATGCGCGAATTGGTGCAACTCCCGATGAATACCACATCAACCGACTGACCGATCAGCGATTGACCTGCTTCGAGCCCCATGTACGCCAGTGCTTTGGCTAAGCCAGCACGTCCCGCATCATCGGGCATATCAGCGGCGGTTGGGACGCGGCCTGAAATGGGAATACCCATCCCCGGATTGGTGCCATAGGTAATCATGGGCTCAAGTGCATCGGCGTCGAGTTCAACCACGCTGTCATACTGTGCTCCTGCATCGGTGTGAAGCGTGCGCCAGTCAGCAACCGCCGCATCCCATGCAGCGCCGTGTGGTGCCCGGGGACGCCCCTTGATGTAGGCAAAGGTGACTTCGTCGGGTGCAATGAGCCCGGCGCGTGCCCCACCCTCGATGGACATGTTGCAGATGGTCATTCGTTCTTCCATGGACAACCCACGAATGGCCGACCCGGTATATTCAATCACATGCCCGGTCCCGCCACCTACGCCGATTTTGGCAATGACGGCCAAGATGATGTCTTTGGCACCGACCCCTTTGCGCAGCGTCCCGTTGATGCGGACTTCCATGGTTTTGGGGCGACTCTGGAGCAAACACTGTGTCGCGAGCACATGCCCCACTTCTGAGGTACCGATGCCGAATGCAAGAGCACCAAACGCACCGTGTGTGCTCGTATGACTATCGCCACATACGATGGTCATTCCCGGTTGTGTGACCCCTTGTTCAGGGCCAATCACATGCACAATACCCTGCTTTTCCGTGCCAAGTCCAAACAACGGAATGCCAAAGTCACGGCAATTCGCCTCGAGCATACTCAGCTGTGCTTGCGCTTGGGTATCGAGCACGGGGATAATTCCTTGGGCATTACGGGGTGTGGTGGGTGTCGAATGATCCATGGTCGCAATAGTTTGTCCGGGGCGCCGTACTGACAACCCGCGTGCACGTAATTCGCTAAACGCCTGTGGCGACGTGACTTCATGCACGAGATGGAGGTCAATGTATAACACGGCTGGTGTTTCAGCCGTTTGTGGCCGCACCAAGTGCCGATTCCATATTTTCTCGAATAACGTTTGGGGCGCAGTTGTCATACCAACTCCTCAGCTAATATCACCACGGATTCACCGGCACGACGCGATGCCGTGCCGGTGTGCCGCATCTCGTTAGATGTAGTCGAGCCAGTTATGCTTGTCGTCGACTTTTCCTTCGAACAATCCGAAAAAGCGCTCTTGGATGGCCTCGGTCAATTCACCACGTTGCCCGCTACCGATGACAATCTTATCAACGGAGCGAATAGGGGTGACTTCTGCCGCAGTACCTGCAAAAAAGAGTTCGTCGGCCAGGTAGAGCACTTCACGTTGCATCTCTTGTTCGCGTACTTCGATTTTGAGATCCCGTGCGATGGTCATAATCGCATCGCGGGTAATCCCCGGCAGAATGTTATTGGTGATGGGTGGAGTGTACAGCACACCGTCACGCACCACGAAGAGGTTCATCCCTGAGCCTTCGGCCACATTCCCCTGCACATCGAGGGCAATGCCTTCGGCGTAGCCATTACGTGCAGCTTCGCTTTTGATGAGGAATGACGAAAGGTAGTTGCCACCGGCTTTAGCCATAGTGGGAATCGTGTTGGCAGCAAGCCGATTCCACGAGGAGACCATGACGTCTACACCGTTCTTGAGCCCTTCGGGTCCGAGGTATGCGCCCCATTCGACGGCTGCCACCATCGCTTCGATGGGGTTATTCTTACCATCGAGACCGAGTGGGCCTTCGCCACGCCACACGAGTGGGCGGAGATAACTATTGGTATAGCCGTTGACTTTGATGACATCCTTACAGGCCTGCGTGATTTCCGCAGGACTGAACGGAATCTCCATCCGGTATATTTTGCAGGAGTCCCAGAGTCGCCGTATGTGCGGTCCAAGCCGGAAAATTGCTGGGCCGTTGGGTGTGGGGTATGAACGAATCCCTTCAAAGACCGAGGAACCGTAGTGCAAAGCATGACTCATCACATGCACCGTGGCCTGTGACCATGGAATCATTTTCCCCTTGAACCAAATCTGCTTCTCAGACATCGTGCGCTCCTTTTGTTGCTACGGATATCAGTCGCATTATATCATTCACACGACGTTGTGCGTCGAGGATGACCCTAGTACCCATAGCGTGCTAGGGGCAACTCCAGGGCATCCCAGAGTGCCTGCCAGCTCGCCGTCAGAATATTCTCCGAACACCCCACGGTGGTCCATCGCTCATCACCGCGGGCCGATTCGATTAAGACGCGTGGACGGGCAGCAGTGCCCAAGTGTTCGTCCACAATACGCACTTTATAATCCACCAATGCCACATCGGCCAAGCGCGGATAGAACGGCGTAAGCGCTTTACGAATCGCTTTGTCGAGGGCATTTACCGGGCCATCGCCTTCGGCAGCCGTGTGCATTTCCTGACCATTGACGAGGAGTTTGACCATGGCTTGCGAGCGCATCTCTGTGGTCGCATCACCATCCACGATGACCGTAAAATCACGGAGTACAAACGGTGCCCGATAGCCCGGAGTGCTGCGTCGAATCAGCATTTCGAATGAGCCATCTGCGGCCTCAAATTGTAGCCCCTGTTGTTCGAGCTCTTTGATGCGTTGCAGCAACTGCCGTTCGTTGCCACCAAGGGATAAACCGAGCTTTTCAGCCTGCAAACGAATGTTGTTGCGGCCGGAGAGTTCACTCACCACAATCCGCATCTCATTACCGACGAGTAGCGGGTCAATGTGCTGGTAACTATCGGCAAATTTGGCCACTGCTTGGGCGTGGATGCCACCTTTGTGCGCAAACGCACTCCGCCCCACAAATGGGGCATGGTGATCCGGGTTGAGGTTACAGATATCGGCAATGACATGCGATACTTCACTTAACCGACGAATCTGGTCCACAGCGATCCCCGTATACCCCAATTTGAGATGGGTGTTTGCAATGAGCGGAATCAGATCCATGTTCCCGCAGCGCTCACCAATCCCATTGATAGTCCCTTGGACGTGCGTCGCACCTGCCGCGACGGCTGCCAGCGCATTAGCCACGGCAAGTGCCCCATCGTTGTGCGTATGAATGCCGATTGTTGCCGTGAATCCGTGGTGCGCAAAGGTAGTGGCCACAACGCGCACGATTTCCTCTATCTGTGCCGGCAATGAGCCACCGTTGGTGTCGCACAATGTGACCACATGGGCACCGGCCCGAGCCGCCGTGCAGATGGTGTCGAGCGTGTACGCGGCATCGCGATGGTAGCCATCGAAGAAGTGCTCTGCATCGTAGATGACTTCGCGACCGAGGGCCACAAAGTAGGCCACACTGTCGTGAATCATGCGCAAATTTTCTGCGCGGGTGGTTTCGAGCACAGCTTCGACATGCAACACAGAACTTTTGCCAACCAGGGTAACCACGGGGGTCTCCGCTGCGTGCAAGGCCTGAATATTGGCATCGTCTTCACAGCGTGTCTGTGCGTGACGGGTGCTGCCGAATGCACTCATCTTGGCATGCGTGAGTGGGGCATGTTGCATGCGCCGGAAAAATTCGGCATCTTTGGGGTTCGAGCCTGGCCACCCCCCCTCGATGTAATGCACTCCAAGCCCATCGAGAATGCGGGCTATTTTTACTTTATCGTCAACAGAAAGCGAAATTCCTTCACGTTGCGTGCCATCACGCAAGGTGGTGTCATAGATCCACAGCGTTGTCATGCATTTCTCCGCACCGGCCAGCGAGGATAGCTCCCAAGTATTTTGAGAAATCCAGTTTGTGCCCGCATTTTCTGCAACGCTGCGGCAATGTGGGGATCGAGTCGGTGGCCATTAATATCAACTAAAAACACATACTCACCGAGTACCGCTTTTGACGGTCGTGATTCAAACTTAATCATGTTAATGGCCGCATCCGAAAGAATTTGGATGGGTCGTACCAGCTGTCCGGGCTGGTCTTCGCGGTCAAAACCAAAGCAGAGACTCGTTTTGTCATCTCCCGTCGGTGGATGATCATCCTTGCCGAGGACCACAAAACGGGTCACATTATGTGCCATATCTTGGATGTCAGCGACGAGTACCGATGCCCCAGTGAGTTCTGCGGCACGCACCGTACCAATCGCAACCGCAGGCCGCAGCGATGCCAATGCTTCGGCAGGGGCCGCGCTATTGGACAAGGACGCGATAGTTGTGACATGCGGGAGCGTGCTTTCAATGAACTGGCGACACTGCCCGAGTGACTGAGGATGCCCATAGAGCACTTCCACGGTGGCCAAATCAGTGCCCGCCCGACCGAGTAATTGATGACTGATGGGGACCACGAGTTCGTGCCGAATACGCAGCGCCGACTCGTGAATCAGCAAGTCGAGCGTTACGGTTACACTCCCCTCGAGCACATTTTCGATGGGAAGCACAGCCACGTCTGCGTCACCGTGGTCAACGGCATGAAACGCTGCAGGCAACGACGTCTGTGCGACCAAAATATCGGTCGGCTGGGCGTACATGCGGGCAGCAATTTCGCTATATGTACCGGCAGGGCCGAGGTAACTAATGCGCATTCCCATTCCTTTTGCGGGAGGGACTTCCCTCCCGCATCTGTTTTTTATCAGCGCTGCGTGTTGGCAAAATTATCCACCGCATATCCCGCTGCACCTTGGTCATACCCATCGGCGTAGGCGGATTTCTCCGCATTGATATGCTGTTGACGATATTGCAACAATTTGTTCAATGCGGCCATGTAGGCCTCGGCAGCGGCCACCATGGTGTCGGTGTTCACTCCGTAGCCGTTGAACATATCCACCCCAGGTGCACGCATGGCACGCTGTGCGGCTGTGGTATCACGGATACGTACCGAAACTTCGGCCACTGCATCAATACCCTCGGTCACCGAATTAATGGTGAATTCCAGTAATTCGACGGGCCGATTCACGATTTTGTCAATGGCCTTGTAGATGGCATCCACGGGCCCTGTGCCATGGGCGGCTTCGAGATAGCTCGTCCCTTGCTGATCGTGCATACGGACCGTGGCCACCGGTGTTAAGCTGGTGCCCGTGATGACTTGCACGTGAGTGAGCGAGTAGACTTCTTCTACGCGGTGATGCTCACCGGCAATTAGCGCCTCGATATCGCGGTCATCAATTTTCTTTTTGCGATCACACAACTCTTTGAAGCGTTCAAAAAGTTTCTGGAATTCGTCGTCTGATTCGGCTTCGTATCCCATGGACACGAGTTTTTGCCGAAAAGCGTGGCGACCAGAGTGTTTCCCCAGGACCAGCATATTCCCATCGAGACCCACTGTTTCGGCACTCATAATTTCGTAGGTCATGCGGTTTTTGAGCACACCGTCCTGGTGGATGCCAGATTCATGGGCAAAGGCATTGCCACCCACAATCGCCTTGTTGGGGGGCACGGGAATCCCGATAAACGAGCTGAGCAAGCGACTGCTCCGGGTCAACTCCGTGGTATTCACACGGGACGCAATCTGGTAGTAGCTCTGCCGGGTGTGTAATGCCATTACCACCTCTTCGAGGGACGCATTCCCCGCACGTTCGCCGATACCATTAATAGTGCATTCGATTTGGCGCGCACCCGCCCGGACACCGGCCAAGCTATTGGCCACAGCCATCCCCAAGTCGTCGTGACAGTGCGTTGAAATCACACAGCGTTCGATGCCAGGCACAGTCGTTAAAATGCGTTGAATCAATGCCGCATACTCGTCGGGAGTGGTATAGCCCACCGTATCTGGAATGTTGAGGGTGGTGGCACCTTCGGCGACGACGGCAGTCAATACCTCGCACATATACTCGGGATCAGAACGCGTGGCATCCATGGGCGAGAATTCGATGTCGTCGCATAATGAGCGCGCATACCGCACCATTTCGCGCGCACGCTCACGCATTTTTTCACGCGTTGATTTGAACTGATGCTCGATGTGGATATCGGACGTGGACAAAAAAGTGTGGATGCGTTTTTTCGCTGCCGGCTGAATCGCCGACCACGCCTTGTCAATGTCATCTTTGTTGGCTCTGGCCAAAGCCGCAATGACTGGACCATCCGCGGTACCGACTTCTTTGGCGATTTGGTGCACTGCGGCCCAGTCACCAGGAGATGCAGCAGGAAACCCCGCTTCGATGATGTCAACGCCGAGCCGATGCAACTGTCGCGCAATCTCCAACTTTTCGTCGAGGGTCATGGTGCACCCAGGCGCCTGTTCACCATCGCGTAACGTGGTATCAAAAATACGTACGTGTGCGTCCTGCATAGTCTGTACCTCTATTATGTGAAATGACGGGCTGTGCACACGTGTGCACAGCCCGTTTCCGGCTTACGACCCGCCCTGACCAGGCTTGACTTCGCGGGGGTTGACGAACGGCATCATGCGACGCAATTCACGACCCACCACTTCGATCTTGTGATCGACGTCGGCTGCACGCATCTTGTTGAAGCGTGGGCGATTATTGACGTTCTCTTCGATCCAGTCCTCGGCAAACGTGCCATTCTGAATGTTGGTGAGCAACTGTTTCATGGCCTTGCGCGCTTCCGCATTGATAATCTGTGAACCAGCCACATAATCACCCCATTCAGCCGTATCGGAGACCGAGAAGCGCATGTAGTTGAGACCACCTTGATAGAAGAGGTCCACAATCAGCTTGAGCTCATGCATACATTCAAAGTAGGCCACTTCGGGCTGATACCCGGCTTCCACCAGCGTTTCGAAGCCGGCTTTCACCAAGGCGGACACGCCACCACACAAGACGGCCTGTTCACCGAACAAGTCGGTTTCTGTTTCTTCGGCAAACGTGGTTTCGAGTACACCTGCACGGGTATTCCCGAGCCCCTTGGCATAGGCGAGCGCATCGGCGAGTGCATTACCACTGGCATCCTGGTGCACCGCCACCAGTGCTGGCACACCGCCGCCCTGGGCAAAGACTTCACGGACACGATGTCCGGGTGCTTTGGGGGCGACCATGCTCACATCAATCCCAGCTGGTGCCACAATCTGACCGAAGCGAATGTTGAAACCGTGAGCGAACATGAGCGTCTTGCCGGCTTTGAGGTGTGGCGCAATATCTTCGCGGTAGACTTTGGCTTGGACAGTATCTGGAGTCAAATTCATGATAATGTCGCCGGCTTTGGCTGCATCGGCCACACTCATCACGGTCAAGCCATCTGCTTGCGCCTTGGCCCAACTTTTGGAGCCCGGGTACAAGCCGACGACCACATTTACACCACTCTCTTTGAGGTTGAGGGCGTGGGCATGCCCCTGGCTGCCGTAGCCGATAATTGCCACGGTGCGGCTTTTGAGGCGTGCCAAATCAGCCTGATTGTCGTAGTACAACTTTGCCATGATGTGTCGTTTCTCCTCGACTATTTGACGAGCGTATCCACGGTCGTCACACTCTCATTCTGCCAACCTGAGTCCATCAGGTCAACACCGCTATGTCCACGGGGGCCACGCACCATTGCAATGCGCCCCGTGCGCATCATTTCTTTGATGCCGAATGGGCGGACCATGTCGATAAAGTTTTCGACTTTGGCCGGACCACCCGTCATTTCGATGACCATGGTATTCACGGCCACATCGACAATTTTTGCCGCAAACACCTCGGTCAAGGCCACGATTTCGGCGCGCTGTTGACTCGGCACGTGCAGTTTGACTAATGCCATTTCGCGCTCAACAATCGGTTCGCTGGTCACATCGCTGACCTTGAGTACCTCCACGAGACGATAGAGCTGCTTGACCACCTGTTCGACATGGTCAGATTCTACCACGACCGTCATGCGGCTGACGCCTGGGGTTTCGGTATGACCCACCGACAAACTGGCAATGTTGTAGCCACGGCGGCGAAACATGCTCACCGCACGGTTGAGCACCCCTGGACGATCCTGCATCAAAACAACCAACGTATGTGTTTGCATCACTTACTCCGTAATCATCTCACCGATGCTCTTGTTCTGGGGCACCATGGGGAAGACGTTCACTTCGCGCTCGACACGGAAGTCAATCAATACGGGGCCATCCGTGGCGTACGCCTTGGCCAAGGCCGGCTCGATTTCATCCACCGTTTCTACCGTGATACCCGTCCACCCATACGCTTCTGCAAGCAACTTGAAGTTGGGACCGCTCAATGGTGTACCACTATAGCGCTTGTTTTCGAAGAGCTCTTGCCACTGCCGGACCATGCCCAAGTAGCCGTTGTTGATGATGGCAATCTTCATGTTTTTGATGCCCTCTTGCACCACCACCGTCATCTCTTGATTGGTCATTTGGAAACCACCATCGCCACACACGGCCCACACCGTATCGGTGGGATGTGCTACTGCCACACCCATGGCTGCGGGCACCGCAAAGCCCATGGTTCCTGCACCACCACTGGTAATATGGGTACGTGGTCGGTACCAATCGAGCAATTGAGCGGCCCACATCTGGTGCTGACCGACATCGGTGACCACGCGATAATTGCCACGCTCGTTGAGCATCTTGGTCATCGCCGCATATACATCGTGCGGCAGCATACTGGACGTATCTGGGCGGTTCAGGTACTGCTGACGATGCTGATGCTTGGCCTGTAATTCGCGGATATGGGTCATCCATTCGCCGGCAGCGGCATGGAATGTGGCCACTTCGCGTTCTTCGGGTTCTTCTTCGAGCAACGAGAGCAATACCAACTTGGCATCGCCTACAATTGGTACGTCCACTTCAATGTTCTTGCCGATTTCCGACGGGTCAATGTCCACATGCACGATGGTCGCGTTGGGTGCAAATGTGGAGGCTTTCCCGGTCACACGATCGTCAAAACGGCCACCGATGTTGATGAGGAAATCGGCTTCTTGGATGGCACGATTGGCATGCACCCAGCCGTGCATGCCGGGCATCCCCAGTGACAGGGGGTGATCTTCGGGGAAGGCGCCCAAGCCATGCAAGGTGGTCAGCACGGGCAACCGGTAGCGTTCAGCGAAACTGCGTGCTTCAGCACTCGCCTCAGCCATCATGACGCCGTTGCCGATCATCATCAAGGGCTTTTTGCTCTTGAGCATGGTCTGCAATGCTGCTTTGACCTGCTTCTTGCTGCCCTGATAGGTGGGGCGATAGCCGGGTAAAAAGATCTTCTTGGAATAATCGGGAACCGTGGAGGCCTGCAAGGCATCTTTGGTGATGTCAACCAACACGGGACCCATGCGACCGGTGGTGGCGATATGGATGGCCTCTTTGACCACATAGGCGATATCGTTGACGTTTTTAACCAGATAGTTATGTTTCGTGATGGGCATCGTGATCCCGGTGATGTCCGTCTCTTGGAAGGCATCTTTGCCCAACACGGCACTACTCACCTGGCCACAAATTGCTAACAGGGGCGTGCTGTCCATCCAGGCATCAGCTACCGGTGTTACCAAATTCGTCACCCCGGGGCCACTGGTGCCAATACAGACGCCGATGCGCCCTGTGGCCCGTGCAAACCCTTCGGCGGCATGCCCGGCACCCTGCTCATGACGGCACAGGATATGGCGCAACCGTTCGCGGTATTCCCACATGGCGTAATAGAAGGGCATGATGGCGCCCCCTGGGATACCAAACATCGTATCCACGCCGTTTTGAATTAACGCTTCACACAAAATCTGCGCACCGGTGCGACTCTCACTCATACGTCCTCCTCATACACAAACGAAAACCTCTCCCGTGTGCTACGGGAGAGGTGAACTGTACAACTCGTGCGGTGACCCGCCCCCCATAGCGTTATGTGCCCATAATCGGTAGTACGATTAGGACGACAATAATTACTACTAGGATGAGCGTGACACTACGACTCATGAACGAACCCTCACAAAACGAACATTCCCATTATAGTGGGAATCAATACTGCTGTCAAATACAAATGCCATCGCGTTATGGCTCGATGCGCACCGACGGCGCAAGTGCGAACTCGAGCAACGGTTCGTTGAAATTGGTACGAACTTCTACCACACGGTACCCCGCAGGAACAACGGCTTGGGCTTTGCGGTCTGCAGGAATCACAATGACTTCTGCGTCACCACGTGGATTCTGACCTTCGGGTACCGCCACGTAATCAATGTGACTCGTCAAAAACGGCACCACACCGGAGACAGAACGGTTCAGGTAATCGGTCTCGTACACATCAATTTTGGTCCCCGCAGGGAGTTTTTGTGCGTAGCGTGCAAACTGCGAACAGGATTGCATTGCGGGGTCACCAGCACCGTTTTCGATGGTAATAAACGTGGAAAAGTAGTGATTGATGCTCTGATACCCGCCCACCGCAACTACGGTGGCAAGAACCCCCATACTAATCCGTTGCGCCATTGGTTGGGTGAGGAGTCGGTGCCGGAGATAATCGAGGGTTTGGGCACCAAGCCCGACGAGCAGACATACACTCCCCAGCATGCTCACCATGCGGTGACCGGCGGCGACCGGGTAGGAAAGTGACGCAGTCATGCACACCATGAAGATGTTAATGAGCAGGATGTTGTGTCGTGTAGAGCGCCAATTCCACAGGGCATTGGCAATACCCACCAAAAACAGGAACGCATAGAGCGAAGGCAGAATCGCAAAATTAGAGCGATACCAGCCATCAACTGGCCCGGTGATAATGGCCATGAATGAGCGTTGCAGATTGGCGAAAATAATCTCCTCGGCACTTTTGTTGAATTCGGCCATCTGGCGCGTCAACACCGAAGATCCGTCGGGTGAATCAGGCAATATGAGTGACGCTCGTTGCAGCGGTGCCCGGAATTTATCGGGATTTTGGTAATAGTGAAGCAACAACGGACCAGACACCGCCACGGTTACTACCCCACACAAGATGAGGTGCGTCAGAGACGTCTTCCACTGCGCGGGAAGTCGGATGATCTGTAACACCGTCCAAATGGTAAGCAGAATGGCAAGGCTGCGGGCACTCGCATAGCCGAATTGACCGAGCCCGATGATAATCCCAACAGAGATGATGTCACGTGTTTGGAAGCCTTTTTCACTACGGAGCATCAACCCAATAATCGCTAGCGCACACATCATGTCAAAGATGATGATGTAGTTGATCCGTGAAAAATTGATGTGCAGTCCGAGCGATGCAATGACGATACCGGCCATCAATGCAAATGGACGACTAAGGAGTGGACGCACCGTCCAAATACAGAGCGGAATTGCCAATACGCCGAGGATAAGGTTGGGTAAGCGTAATGCAAAAATAGTCTGGCCAAACAGTTGCACCATCAACCCCGGAATGTAGATGAGTAACGACGGCAGTTCCAGCCAACCCGAGGTAAACGGGTTCGAGAACGTGCCGTCGAAGTAGGTCATGCCAAACAATGCGATGAAGGCTTCGTCCCCATTCAACACGGGTATTTCGGCATAATTGTAAAATCGTAGGATGGCGCCAAACAGGGTGATACCAGCGATTGCTGCATAGTATTGCTTGTTTTCACGCGTGGAGAGGTCGAACAGATGCGTTACATCGTCGCGCGTGGTATACATCAAGATTAGCAGCATGATAGCAGCAACCCATGCACCAAACATCTCAAATGCGAATGGGGGTTGCCACGTGTAGCAATTGACAAAAATTACATAGTCGTAGGCAACAAATGCAGTCGCAGCCAGCAGTGGTATTGGCCGGTGCACAGCAAAGACATAGATGCCTACACCACTCACGACTCCGAGTAGCGCCAACCAGACAGGGAAGATGTCGTTACCCAGGCGTAGAAGTTGCAGGGGAAAGAGAATCAGGAGCACCAAGAGTATGGCACGTTTGGGAATCATGAAACACCCCTCTTACACGTCTCAACGTGTGTGTAGTATACCACCTCCCTACACAAATATGAACGGTGTACGATGACCATCTGCTTACGTCTCATCAAAGCGTGACCGAATACGGTACAATGGAAAGGTAGAGGTATTTGTATGCACAGGAGGATATCGTGGCAGAGACAGTTACATTACCGTCAGGATTACAGTATCGCGACGATGTGGTGGGCACAGGCGCATCGCCCGTGAAGGGCAAACAAGTAACCGTGCATTACACGGGGACTCTCACCAATGGCACCAAGTTCGACAGTTCACGCGACCGCAACGAGCCATTCACGTTTAACATCGGCGTCGGCCAGGTGATAAAAGGCTGGGACGACGGCGTGATGGATATGAAAGTCGGCGGTCGCCGCATGTTGACCATTCCCTATCACTTGGCTTATGGCGAGCGCGGCTACCCGGGAGTCATCCCACCCAAAGCAACTCTGATTTTCGATGTGGAATTAATCAGCGTACAAGGATAATGACGATGCCGTCACCATTTGTATTTGAACGTGACCTCGCAAAAGCATCAACCATTCCGGCGGATTGGTACACTGATGCCAGTATGCTCCCACTCGAGAAAGAGCAGATTTTCGCACGGACGTGGCAACTCGTTGGCCGAATCGAACAACTCCAACGCCCTGGTGATCACTTTACGTGTAATGTGGTGGATGAACCACTCGTCATCACCAAAGACAGTGCGCATACCATTCATGCGTTTTACAACGTGTGTCGCCATCGTGCTGGTGCGGTCGCGAGTGGGCCGGGACACCGCAAAACGCTCCAATGCACCTACCATGGCTGGACCTACGGGCTCGATGGCAAATTGATGAATACACCGGAATTTGAGGGCGTTGAATGTTTTCAACGGGATGACTTCAATCTCAAACCGGTGCGCGTTGATACCTGGGGGCCGTTCATTTTCGTCTGCCTCGACGATCACACTCCACCATTGCACACGGTACTCGGCAACATTGTGCCCGAAACGGCCAATCTCAAACTCGAAACCATGGGCTTCTACAAACGGGTTGACTATGAAATCGAGTGTAATTGGAAAGTCTACGTGGACAACTACCTCGAAGGGTACCATATTCCAATCGCCCATCCAGGCTTGTTCAAGGAGATTGACTACAATCAGTACGAAGTCATCCCCGAACGCTACTACTCGCGGCAACATGCCCCGATTCGTGCCAAAGATGATTCGCTGTATCGGCGCAATCTCGAACGTGGTGCCGATCCGCAGGCGCTCTACTACTGGCTCTTTCCCAATCTGATGCTCAATATCTACCCAGATAATGTGCAGACCAACATCATCTTGCCGTTGAGCAACGACCGCACACTGACGATTTTTGAGTGGTATTTACGCGATGTGAATCATCCCGGCGTTGCCGAAGATTTCGCCAAATCGTTTGCCTTCAGTGATCTCGTTCAGCGTGAAGACATTGATCTCTGTGAAACAGTGCAACGGCGCCTACGCTCCCGTTCATACGATACAGGGCGCTTTTCGGTCGCCCGTGAAAACGGCGTCCATCACTTTCATGGGTTGCTGTGTGAACATCTCGGGACGCCGATGCGCTAGTAGTCGCGTGGCGTAATTCCCACAGTGAGGCTTCGTGTTTTGCCATTGCGCACGATGTCAACGGAGCATACGGTACCAATGGCACGACGATTGAGCAAACGACGCACATCGTAGCGACGTTCAATGGGCGTGCCATTGATTGCCACCAGCACATCCCCCACCTGAAAGGGGGATGTCGTGTATCGGAGCGATTGCACGGTGATGACTTGGCGGTCACTCCCATCTTTGGCCCATTCCGCTCCGATGCGCACCCCCATGGTTCCGCGTAGAATGGTGCCGTATTGGATGAGTTCAGGCACAATGTCGTTGACGATTTCACTCGGAATAGCAAAATTGATGTTTTCCGCATTCGCGTCTTTGGCCACAACCACGCCCAGCACTGCCCCATCAACGTCTACGAGTGCCCCACCCGAGTTCCCCTGATTGATGGCTGCATCCACTTGGATGATTTCTTCGCTTTTGCCCGCTTCGCGCACGAGTTGCCGTGCAATCCCACTCACGATGCCCATATTGACGGAGTCGTTGTACTTGAGTGGTGAACCCATGGTAATACAGAGTTCACCAACCTGCGCCGGTATCGGTCGTAACGGTAACGGCAAAAACGATGTATGCGTACGGTCTATGGGACGAATGACGGCCAAATCGGTGTCCGCATCACTCCCCACAATTTCCGCATCTTGGGCACGGCTACCACTGATTGTGATTTCTGGTTTACGGGCAATTGTGGCAATCACATGATGATTGGTCACGATGTGGCCATGTGCGTCAAAAAACCAGCCGGAACCGTATGATTGCGTCGCAAAGTTGAGTGAATAGCCAGAGATGGTGACTACACTCTTGCGCACACGTTGTACGAGTTCAATCAATTCGGTGTTGAATTGGCGCAGTATGCTATGCGTCAATTTGGTCTTTCGGGGCAATTTCACGGATGAGTTTCCCTCCAAACGTGTGTTGCAAACGGTCATCGTGTGAATCGGCCAGAAGGGCGATATGGCTGACCACCGACATCAGTGATTTTTCCGTGAGGGTGGCCTCAACCAGGCTCGATTCGATGTAAATAGTCCCATCGTGGTAAAACATGCGTCCCATTGGTAGCTGACTGTTAATCGAATTGAGTGATTCGAAGAGTGCGGGTGACGCAGGCACACCAACAACCAGTGCAGCATGAATGCGCACGACCCGCGGCGTAACGTGGACGTTAACATGTACAATACAACTCCCGGCGATTATGGCAAATGCGCCGTCACTCGTCAGCGTGAGCAACGATGCTGGAAGATGCTGGTGCAACGTATCGTGCACTAACGTGTACATATGTGCAATTGCGGCGGCATCGGCACGCGGTAATGGGGGGGATATCAGAGTTGGTGACATGGGGGCGGTACGAGGGATTTTTACCGTATCGTACGGCTGTTGCCCCTTAGTGACAAATGCCTGATGCAAGAGTGCATCGTACTGTGGTGCCATTTGACAACTGGCAATGTATTTCGCCGGTTGTTTGATGCGCATATTCCCGAGCCCGTGCGTACGGAGCATTTGGGCAAAGAGTGCGGCATCGGCTGGTTCGCTGGCGAGCCAATATTCCAGCAGACGCATTTTTACGTCGGCAACGAAGGCCACAGATGGTTCGGGGCCTACGTTCGCTTCAAATGTGGCAGCAGTCGGTGGGTGGATATTGGCGTGTGCAGCAATGATTTCGAGTAAATCGGGGCTAATATGGTGCCAACGAAAGTGGAAGCGAGGCATGACATACTCCCCCCCACCCGGATAACTGCCGCTATCCGGGTGGGGTGTTCATTCAGAGGTTAGACGCGCAAGTCAATGGCGCTGGTGGACAACGGGGGTACCGTCACGGTGATCTTCCCCTTCTGTGATTTGATGTTCGTCAACGGTGCGCTCACTACCGCATTTGGTGCACTGAATGTGTTGAAGGCCTTGGGATCTGTACCCCACAGCGTTTCTCCACCCGTTGCAACCACCGGTTTAAGCCCATCATTCACCGTGATGGTGACGGTGATTGGCTTTTTGAGGTTGCGATTCACGATATAGACACCGCCCGTCTCTGTGTCTGCATCCCACGATGCAGAGACATCAAGCATCGGTACGTCAGCTTCCTTTTTACTCGAATAGAGGGGAGAATCAACCCATACATCGAGTGAGTCGCCTTTGGCACGAGATGCAACCATCTGGAACGGGTAATAGATACTCTGTTTCAGCATGCCTTCTTTGGTGGTGAGCAACGGCCCAATCACATTCACCATTTGTGCCAAGCAGGCTGCTTCGAGAACATCACACTTGCGCAGGAAGACATTGAGCCATGCACCAACCAGCACTGCATCTTCGAGGTTGTACACCTCTTCGATGAGATGTGGTGCGACGCTCCATTTGCCATCCATCTCCATGTTCTTGTACCAGACGTTCCACTCATCCCACGACAGTTTAACTTGCTTCTTTGACCGTTTAACGGCTTTGACGTAGTTGATGGTGGATGCAAGTGAATCAACGTAGGTCTCGAATTCGCGGGTGAGGGCCAGATATGACGGCGTATCGTCGTTACGATTGCCTGCGTAGTAGTGCATGGAAAGCACATCCACATGGTCGTAGCAGAGTTCGAGAATGGTGCGGTCCCACATGGGGTATGTGGCCATCCCGACGCTCGACGAACCAGCAAGAACCAATTTTACTGTATCGTCGTTCCAGCGCATCATCTTGGCAGCTTCGAGGGCTTTTTTCCCGTATTCAACTGCATCTAGATGACCGATTTGCCACGGACCATCCATTTCATTGCCCAGACACCACCATTTGACGCCCCACGGCTCTTTACGACCATTTGCTACGCGTTGATCAGCCCAATAGGTGCCTGCAGGTGCATTCACATATTCGATGTAGGCTGATGCGAGTGCGATATCGCCGGTGCCCATGTTGACACCCAGCATCGGTTCTGCACCGAGCCGAGCAACAAAATCCATGAATTCGTGGGTGCCAAACTGATTGGTTTCAATGGACTTCCAGGCCAAATCGCGCTTGCGCGGACGCTGGGCTTTGGGACCGACACCGTCACGCCAATCGTAACCACTCAAAAAGTTCCCCCCCGGATACCGCATGATGGTCACGCCCATCTGCTTGAGTGCATCGAGCACGTCGAGCCGAATGCCCTGTGCATCAGCATGGGGGGAACCTGGGTCATAAATCCCTTCGTAGACGCATCGCCCCATGTGCTCGATGAAGCCACCAAACACGTATGGCGAAATGTGTCCAACCACACGGCGACGATCGAGCCCTACCTGCGCAGTAAGTGCGGATGGCATAGTTGCCTCCCTCAATATAGTGGAAACGCGGGAACACGCCCCTATCATACCGCACTTTTTTCCGCAGTGTGCAACTAAACTGTCTGCGGAGTGCGTGAGTTCCGAATTATGCTGACCAGCCACCACACGGCGAGAAGTGTGGCAAGAATCATGGCCGCCGTTTGCGACCAGAGGACCAACTGCGGTGCAGCCGGGAGCATGCTGTTGGTTACGTAGAGTTGTTGTTTCACGCCAACACCGTAGAGCGCCCATGCGATTACCATGCCAAAGGCAGTGTCGTTGCGCAGGATGCGCTGACTCACGGCGACAATGGCAGCCACTACCACCAGAATGAGACTCCACTGCAACGCCATCTCGTCGGTGGTCTCGAGGTTGCGAAAGAGGACGACGGTCACATTGACAATCGTTGCCACACTTATCCAGCCCGTGTAGATGTGATACCCAAGATCTACACAGAGTGATTCCGTGGTTGACGTTGCTTTATTTTTATGTAAATATGAAACACTATACAGCAGTGTACCAAGGAGCAACAACATGAAGCCGAGTGTAATCTCAACTTGGTAGTAGTGCCAAAAGATGAGCCAGAATGCATTCGCCAAATTGCCCACCACGTACCACCAAGCGATGGCGCGTAGGCGCGGATTTTCCCGTTGTGAAGGCAACGCCTGATAGACGGTAAAGGCGAGCAATCCCATGTAGATGATGCCCCACACACTAAAGACGTAGCCTGCTGGGACAAAGCGAATCAAATAGGCATCGGAAAGTGCGGCGGTAGTGACGCCATTGAGTGGCAGTGATGTGGCGAGGATGTTAATGATAAGCGCAAATACGGTGGTGGCAATCACACTGAGCTGACGAACGATATCACGATTCATGGTGTTCCTTTCTCTTCTTCCTAGTGGTGCATACGCATTCCCACGAAAACTAGACGTATCGGTTTGGCCACACGGATCGCATATGTGCTAATAATTCGATCCCACTTGCCACACTGATTGCCGCACCTTCACCCGAGTTGTACACAGAAACGAGTGCTTGGGCAATCAATTTATCCCCAGCCACTGCGGCAACATCGCTAATCGCTTGCTTCACCTCTTCCATGGAAGGACCATTGGGTTCGGCAGTCCCGTGGTTGGGCACATAGCGCTTATCGAGTATATCTTCGTCAATGTGCAAGTAGATGTAATCGCATGTGGCAACCAGGCGTTGCATGGCAGCCCGTAGTGGATTCGTCTGACAGGGCACCACACTCACGTCTGTGGCACGAATCAACGTTTCTTCGGCAGGATCGAGATTACGCACATCCACCATGACAATGCGGTTGGTGGGTAAAATATCACGAATACCGGCATGTTCGCGCCATTGTGGCCACGTCAAGCCGGCACACACGGCAACTGGCATGCCGCCGAGCATCCCCGAAATAGTGGTGTGTTGCGTATTAAAGTCGCCATGCGCATCAAACCAGACCAAGCCGATACGGGCATTGGGACCGTGGGCATGCGTGAGACCAGCATACATGCCGGTCACGTGCGTACAATCACCACCAATCATCAGCACGCGTTGCCCAGAGCGACGTGCCCGTGCAACATCATTGGCAATTTTGCGACAAAATTTGCCGATATTGGTGGGGATATCATCCGTCATTTCCGCAGCATCAAGTGTGGGAGTAAAGATTTGTGGTGCCACACCCCGTGTCGTAAGCACACCACTTGCGAGGAGTGCATCAACGCTACGTTCATCACCTTGACATGGCGTGGCATTCCGGTAGCGTACAGCGATTACAGCAGTCATCATATTTCCTTCCATAGTGAGTGTGCGTATAATGTCATCATACTCGCAAATGACAGAAAGTGTGTCATGAATCGCACCGTCGCTCCAGTGCTCGCCCGTGTGCCTGCACCACTCTTCGTGTTATGTGCAGTGATTTCGGTTCAATTTGGTGCCGCACTGGCACGCCCACTCTTTCCACTGGTGGGCGAAGCAGGCACCGTGTTTTTACGGTTGCTCTTTGCAGCGCTGATTCTCGGTGTGTTATTTCGCCCCAACCTACGGCGTATTCTCCAACAGCAACCACGCATCATTGCCCTATTTGCCCTTGCCATGGCAGCGTCCACAGCCTGTTTCTACGTGGCAGTCGCGCGTATTCCATTGGGGGTAGCCATTGCCATCGAGTTCATCGGTCCACTCGGGGTGGCCGTACTGCATAGTCGTTCGTGGCGCGACCGGCTGTGGGTCATCATTGCAGCGTTCAGTATTGCGCTTTTTGTGCCGGATATCGGCGTGACACTCGATATATGGGGAGTCATTGCGGCCCTGTGTGCAGCATTTTTTTGGGGCATGTATATCATCGTCTCACAACAGGCCGGACGCGTCTTACCCGCATTCGATGGACTGGTAGCAGGAGTCGTTGTGGCCGCTGTGCTGATGAGCATCCCGGGTATTTTGCAAGGCGGCTGGGCATTGGTGCGCCCAGATGTACTTTGGCAGAGTATGCTCATGGCATTTGCTGCTGCAGTGATTCCCTTTACGTTTGAATTTTATGCGCTCAAACGGATGCATGCCCGTACCTACGGCATTCTCGTCTGTACGGAGCCCCTTGCAGGTGCCGTCATCGGGTGGCTCATCTTGCACGAAGCACTCAATGAACGTGCTATCCTTGCCATTATTGGCATTACAATAGCATCACTTGGTTCGACACTCACCAGCACGGAGCAGCATGCATGAGTATCATTGCCCCACCACTCACCCTTGATGACGCCCGACAACGCTTTAAAACGACCAAAGACCTGATCCGTGCCACCATAGAATACATCCAACGTGACGACAACCGCGCGATCATCGAGACGAATCCGGATGCAGAACTCCTCGCTACGCTCAGCGATGCACGCTGGCTGGCAGGGAATCCGCGGTCACGCTTTGACGGTATTCCAGTGGCCATCAAAGACAACATTGATACCGACGACCGCATGCTCACCACCGCTGGTTCTGCGGCCCTAAGTACGAGTCGCCCCGCAGGTGATGCATTTGTAATGAAAAAGCTCCGTGCTGCCGGCATGATTCCCATTGCCAAGGCGAATATGAGTGAGTGGGCCAACTTTCGTGCCAATCGCTCGAGTAGCGGCTATAGTACGCGTGGTGGCCAGTGTCTCAACCCACACGATGCCACACGCTGTCCAAGCGGTTCTAGCTCTGGTTCTGCAGCGGCAGTGGCAGCGGGACTCGTACCGGTGGCACTCGGGAGCGAAACTGACGGCTCAATTATTTCACCATCTGCGCGCTGTGGTGTTGTTGGCATCAAACCCAGTGTTGGATTAGTGAGCAGGAGCGGAGTCATCCCGATTTCGCCCAGCCAAGATACGGTGGGCACGCACGCGCACACTGTAGCCGACGCCGCCCACTTGCTCGCCATCATCGCTGGCAGTGACCCAAACGACCCAGCCACCCACGTCATTCCTGCGTCACTTATTGATGCACTCCGTACGCCAATACAACCAGCTACGTGGAAATCACTCCGCATCGGTGTGGCACGCAAATACTACAGCGGATACCACCCTCTGGTAGACGCACAATTTCAGACACTGGTGGAACGGATGCAACACCATGGGCTCACCGTGGTAGACGATGTACATATCGAGCATACAGATGCAGTACGGCAAAATGATGCGGAATACACGGTGCTACTCTATGAATTCAAACACGCCATCAATGCATATCTCGCACAACGCACGCCATTTACCGGAATGGACGATGTCGCTCCACGCACGCTCGCCGACCTCATTGCCTACAACGACGCACATCCAAACCCGGGGTTTTTCTTTGACCAAGAGATATTTATCGCAGCAAATGCGATGACCGCTGTGGATAAACGGCGCTACCAAAAAGCACGGCGCTGGAGTCACGCACACGCAGGCCCCAAAGGAATTGATGCCGCACTCCAACGGCATACACTTGATGCCATCATAGTGCCATCTGGTGCGCCAGCGTGGCCTATTGATCAGATCAATGGCGACCACTACCGCGGTGCAGGGGATAGCACCACGATGGCTGCCTGCGCTGGCTACCCGCTCATCACTGTACCCAATGGACATATTGCACATCTCCCCGTTGGGGTCACTATTATGGGGACGAAGTGGAGTGATGCAACGCTGATTAATGTGGCTGCGTGCATCGAACAGGTAATAAAAGGATAATTGTTATGTCAATAGATGCACTACTCGCAAACATGACTTCAGCGCGTCTTAGCGAACTCGCACACACCCTTGTGTCTATTCCATCAGTGACGAACCACGAGGGAGCCATGAGTGACTACACCGCACAATTTCTCGGCAAGTGCGGGTATCGTGTGACGCGCTTACCCGTTCCGGAATCTGGGGACACGATTGTGGCTGAAATTGGACGAGGTGAGCGTTCGTTCATGCTTAATTTCCATCTCGATACGTTTGACGTGTTTGCAGGGTGGCACACCGATCCATTTACGCCGACAGTGGTTGGCACGCGCCTGTATGGCCTCGGTGCGCACGACATGAAGGGTGGTGCAGCCTGTGTGCTCGCCATCGCTGAGCAGTTTGCCCGATACGCAGACCAATGCAATGGGCGCTTGCTGATAACAGCAACGAGTGACGAAGAAAACTGGTCACGTGGAGCACATGCCATTATCAACGGTGGCTTTCTCAAGGGCTGCATCGGTAATTTGGTGCCCGAACCGGCACATGCGGGGACATTGACCGTGGGGCAACGCGGGCGCCATGTCTTTCATGTGCGATTTTTTGGCAAAACGGTGCACGCCGCATTCGGTGGTGGCGTCAATGCGGCTGCTGATGCGGCACGTGTGGTGGCAGCGCTCGAAGAGCCGGGCGCGGTTGATCTTGGCTGGAATACCGAGTTTGGGTTAGCGGGGACACTCAACGTGATTGGCATGCAGAGCGGCGGCACGATGATCCTTGTGCCAGAAGTTGCCGATATCTGGATTGATCGTCATATCCTGCCCGGCGAAACAGTGGCACATGCGACGGCACAGATTCGGGCTATCATCGAACGGACATGTCGTCATGCCAGGTGGGAGCTCACTGTGGATGAACGCCCCACTCCGGCACCTGGACCATATGTGGTACCGCGCACGCATCCGCTTGTCACCAGCATGCACGCAAGCCTTCAAAGCGAATATCAGATGCCCATCACACATGTGCTTGGGCGGAGCGTGGCGGACACCAGTCATTTTGCCTTCCATGGGCATGTTCCCACGCTTATATGCGGACCACAAGGGGGGAACACGTGTGAAACAAACGAATGGCTTGAGCTCGAATCACTGCTCCCCACCACACGCGCCATGGCTCGTACGACGTGGCAGATGCTACAATAAGAAGGTGAAACACCAATGAATGCAACATGGCAATCCCCCGAACTGCGCACACATCATGGCCAGCATGTAATTGTACGCCCACTCGATGCAACGGCGGACGCCCGTGCACTCTACCAGGCTGGTCACAAGTCGGCTGCCCATTTGTATACATGGCAATATCTCCCCTATGGCCCATTTCGCGATGAAGATGCGCTGTGCACGTGGTTGTCTGACCGCCAACAACAGACCGATCCGCTCTTTCACACGGTGTGCAATGCCCAAACAGGCGTTCCTGTGGGCATCATCACCATCATGAGCATCGTACCGGAATTCGGCCGTGCCGAGCTTGGTCACATTTGGTATGATGTGGATGTACAACGCACCGCCGCAACCACGGAAGCAACGTACCTGATGTTGGACTATCTTTTTCACCAGCTTCACTACCGGCGGGTGGAGTGGAAATGCGATGCGATGAATGTGCGCAGTCGCAATGCGGCGCTACGATTCGGCTTCCAATACGAGGGCACGTTTCGTCAGCATTTACTCGTCAAAGGGAAAAACCGTGATACCGCATGGTTTTCGCTGATTGACAGTGAATGGCCGAAGTGCCGTGCTCGCTTTCAGGAGTATTTTGCAGGGACGCGCCCACGCTTGGCCAATTAGGCGTGCAAAGGATTCATCATGGAACATCAAAAGGTCCCCTTCAACCTCCCATACATGACTGGCAAAGAGCTGACCTACATCAATGATGCGTACATGCAAGGCAAATTGTCTGGGAACGGACAGTACACGCAACGCTGTCAGGCGCTGCTCAAACAGGGTGTCGGCTCGCAGAAGGTGTTGCTGACACATTCGTGTACTGCGGCACTTGAAATGGCCGCATTGCTCTGTAATTTGGCACCCGGTGACGAAGTCATCATGCCGTCCTATACATTCGTGTCAACGGCGAATGCGGTAGTCCTGCGTAATGCGGTACCAGTCTTTGTTGATATACGACCTGATACACTCAACATAGACGAGCGCTTGATTGAAGCTGCGATCACCCCCCGCACCAAAGCGATCTGCGTAGTGCACTATGCCGGTGTGGCGTGCGAAATGGACGAAATCATGGCTATTGCGCATCGCTACAATCTGTTGGTAGTTGAAGATGCCGCCCAAGGATATGAGGCGTTCTACAAAGGGAAACCGTTGGGGAGTATTGGCCATTTTGCGGCCATGAGTTTCCACGAGACCAAAAACGTTATTTCTGGAGAAGGTGGTGCGCTGTTTGTGAATGACGCTGCATATACTGACCTCGCAGAAATTATCTGGGAGAAAGGCACAGATCGCAGTCAATTCTTCCGTGGCATCGTAGACAAATACACGTGGCAACATGTCGGCTCTTCGTTTCTCCCCGGCGAAATCGTGGCGGCATTTCTACTCGCACAACTCGAAGAAGGCTTGAATATTACCAACAGTCGGCTCGAAACATGGAACACGTACCATGCCGCATTTGCCGACCTCGAAGCCGCAGAATTGTTGCAACGCCCTGTGGTACCGACATATTGCACGCATAATGCGCATATGTATTATGTCATCCTGCCAACAGCAGATATGCGCAATCAGATACTCGATGAGCTCAAAGAGCTCAACATTAACGCGATTTTTCACTATATTCCACTGCATAATTCACCTGCGGGCATCAAGTACACGCGCACGCACGGGCGCATGGATGTCACCGAATCACTGAGTGCACGGTTGCTCCGTTTGCCCATGTTTAATTTCATGCAGGATCAACTGCGCCAACGTGTGATTGGCGCAGTCCACGAAGTTGTACATGCCCAGCAATGATGACTACGACTCGAGTGTATCTACGTAATCAATCACGCGTGAAAAACGCACATCGCGGCGCGACAGACAGTGTTGGATGAACTGCTCAAGCATCTCGATACGATGCCCGCGCCCGATGACCTGGGGATGCATGGCCACAGTCAACACGCCATTAGGCTGATTGTGATGCATCCAATCGAAATCTTTGGTCCAAATTTCAAGCACTTTACTCGGTGCCGAGGTGCCGTTACGGTATGGGCTGAAGTTGAACTGGAAGTGGACCCAGTCGTCGAATTCAAAACAGAACGGAATCTCCCACAAGGCAACTTCCCGTCCACGCACGAGTGGTTCGTGGCGACTGACACGGTCACCGATGCGCGGATGGTAGGGACGAAAGTCATCGGCCATCAGACTTGAATCGTATGCAAAGCCGTACTCTTCGAGTAAGGACAACGTGACCGACGAAAAATCTGCCGACGGTGAGCGAAAGCCACGCGGTTGTACCCCGATACGCTGGAGCGTGGCTAACGCGCGTTCCATGTCGTGCCGCTCTTCGGCTGGTGTCTGCTCACTCGGATCAACGTGGGCATACGAATGATGGGCTACTTCGTGACCAGCCCGTAAGATGCTTTCGACTTGGTGTGGAAACGAGTCAATGGTGTGACCGGGAATGAAGAACGTGGCAGGGAGCTGGTAACGCGCAAGGAGTTCCAATACTCGTGGCACACCCACCGTCGCACCGTATTCACCCCGTGAGAGCATGGCGGGCGTAGTGTTGGGGTAGCCGAACCAGACCGACATCGCATCAAAATCGAATGTGAGACACACCGTACTAGTCACGATAAACCTCCTCTAGCATGATGAGCGCAATTTTTTGCACGACAGCACATCGGATACCGTGTACGCTATGAATATCACTGTAGCACGGAGTAACCATATGGTGCACATGTTTACCGACGATGAATGCTGGGAGATTATGCAACGCCGCGATGCACGCTTCGACGGCGTCTTTTATGTGGGCGTACATACGACGCACATTTACTGCCGACCATCTTGTACGGCCCGCCCGTTACGCAAAAATGTTCAGTTTTATGCGAGTAGTAGGGCAGCGCAACAAGCTGGATTACGAGCATGCAAACGGTGCCACCCCGACACAATCAGCCCTGAGATACGTGCCATTCACACGGTTTGTCGTTATCTCGAAACGATGCCAGATTCACCCGATCTGGCCACAATTGCTATGCAGGTTGGGTATAGTACATTTCATCTTATACGGTTATGTAAATCACATCTGGGAGTTACTCCCAAGCAGTACAGCGTGATGCTGCGCCGGCAACGGATGCGTGCCGCACTGCAACGGCATGAGTCCGTTGGCAATGCCACGTTCGACACAGGATTCAATTCACTCACCGCCATGTATGCTGATGCACCACTTGGCATGTCGCCACGCATCTATCGCCAAGGGGGACGTGGGATGGAGCTCCATATGTGCACACTTCCTAGTCCATTTGGTCTACTGGTGATTGTTACGAGCATCCATGGTCTGTGCTTTGTTGGCTTTGCCGAAGATGAGAGTGACGCACAGCGCATCGCACACGCCGAGTTTCCACACGCACAACTCAACGTTGATTCGCAGGCAAGTGAAATTGCGCAACGTGTGCAATCGTTGCTCCACACACACCCTGATCATGGCGACATTCCACTTGACATCAAAGCAACCGCGTTCCAGCAACGTGTGTGGCATGCACTGCGCGCGATCCCACGTGGTGAAACGCGTACGTATGCGCAAATTGCCGAAGCCATCGCACAGCCGCGCGCAGTGCGTGCTGTTGCGAATGCGTGTGCGCACAACCCGGTAGCATTGGTCATCCCCTGCCACCGCGTGACCCACCAAGATGCACAGCGGAGTGGGTATCGGTGGAGTCCCAGTCGCAAACGTGCTATTCTAGCGTATGAACAGGAACACGCACAAACGGGAGGGGAATCATGAGCACCATCGCAGTTGTCACCGGGGCAGCCCGTGGCATTGGTCGTGCTATTTCGGAAACGTTGCTTGATCAGGGTCTCTGTGTGATTGCTGCCGACATACGCCCTATTCCCTATCAACGGCCATATCTCGCACCATTTTGTGTGGACCTGACCGATCAGCACGCCGTCAAGCACTTTTTTGAGTGCATCGCACGTACCTACGGTGGGCTTGATGTGCTCGTCAATAACGCAGGAAGCTGTATCATGGAAGAGTTTCTGGAGACAACGAGCGACACGCTCCGTGCCCAGATGGCCATGAATTTCGATGGTGCGTTCTACTGCTGCCAATCTGCGATTCCATTGATGCAACGCCGTGTGGGTACCAAGAAAATCATTAATATTTCATCGAACGGCGCCTACAACTACGAAGTCTTTGACCCGGCACCGTATCGCGCAAGCAAAGCGGCACTCGACAGTCTTACCAAGCATTTGGCACGACGGCATGCCACAGAGCGCATCTGTGTCAATTCCATTGCACCTGCCATGACACGCACCGACTTGTTTGATGTGGTGTCACCGGATGTCCTCGCCAAAGCCATAGCAGGAATGCCTCACGGCGAACCGATGCAACCCACCCAAATCGCTCAATGGGTGGCATTTCTCGCATCACCGATGGGTGATTGTTGTAGTGGCAACGTGATCATTCTCAATCAGGGGCGTGACGTGCGCTAGCTGTACCAGTATGGTGCTTTGTGCAACACCTGCCACTGTTGTGGACTATGGCCGTAAATCAGCCATGCCTGACGCTCGATTGCGAGATGCCGGAGCATGTGCGCCGATTGTCGCGCTTGGTCGGGGTCTTCGGCGTCGCTCCACGTGTCAGTGTCGAATTCATCGGGACGCGAGATTGCATCTGCCGCCAAAATCACCATCCCCAGCTGTGGGAGTTGCACCGTCAGTGAAAAATGCCCAAGCGTATGTCCAGGTGTAGGGAAAAAGAGCACGCCTGGGGCAATTTGCACGGCGTGTGCTACTGCCTGTGTGGGAATCGCAGGCCACTGTACACGCGATTGACCATTCCAATATGATGGCGTAGCAAATGCACGCTCCGTTGCGGAAACCCACAGAGTGGCGTTGGGGAATTCTTCGATACGACCAACATGGTCTACGTGACCATGACTAATCACCAAATCCGTTATGTCAATATTGCGTAATCCAAGCAACGCCAATTGGGCATGCGGATTCTGCTGAGCTGAGTACTCGAGCAATCGCCCAAAAGCACCGAGCCCATCAGCGTCACACGCACCTCGTGGGTCTGCGATATAATCACGATGAAACCCGGTGTCTACGAGAATACGCCGCACTCCGGTGTCAATTAGGAATCCCTGAATGCCGATCCGTCGGCCATTCTGATACACTTCAAACAAACCGTAATCGAGGACAGCGAGTCGCATGTAGTCTTCCAATCAAAGGAGTGAATATGAAATCCATTGTAGTACAGGATGGGGTACGCATCGCATACGAAACATTCGGTAGCCACGGTGAACCGGTAGTCTTGTTACACGGCTTCACCGGCACGGGAGTAGGACACTTCCCCAACGAAATCCCCGTGCTGGCTGCACGACATGTCGTCTATGCACCAGATCTTCCCGGGTACGGCAAGAGTGCGCCACCCAATCGAGTCTTTGGCGTTGATTTCTACCAGCGTGATACGCAACACATGATTGCGTTTCTGCGCGCGCTCAACGTAGGTCCCGTTCACCTGATTGGATTCAGTGACGGTGCAGAAATCGCACTGATGATTGCAGCACTTGCCCCCGAACTCGTGCAATCGGCGCTAGTATGGGGTGTGTGCGGCCGTATGACGCCCGAAATGGTCACCAGCGTTCACCAATGGCTCCCCGTCTCGGCATGGGGGGAGAACAGAGCAGAGTGGAAAGCAGAAATCATCGCGTTCCATGGCGAAGCACAGTTCGCACCGATGATCGAAGGTTGGGTAGCCGCGGCAGATGCAATATTGGCGCGTGGAGGAGACATTCTATTCGGCGTTTCCCGCTCCATTCAGTGCCCGGTGGTGATTGTGCATGGTCGCAACGACTACGGGAATCCGCTCCCCGTGGTACAAGCGCTTGCAAGCACCATTCGTCAGTGTGAGTTTCATCTCCTCGACGATGTTGGTCACGATGTCCAATTTGAAGCACCTGCACAACTTCATGCCATTATGGCACGCACCCTGTAGCGTCCATATCACTCACCACTGCCCTGCGGGAAACAGGGCAGTGGTGGGCAGTCTGGCTATGCACCCGCAGCCAGTGTCTTTTTGATTTGTTCGATGTGCGACCGCGTGTGGCCTGAGTAGATACGTAATAGGTCGTCGAGTGAGCGTTCACCATAGCTCACGCTAATCCCTGTGCGGGCAAACTGCGCATCGGAAAGCGATTCGAGCATACGTACCCAGCGAATATGCATACTCCGCATCAATTCAAGCGACACGCTGATATCTGCGTCGCGTGCATCCACCAGTGAGGCAAATCCATCGGGGCTGTACGGCTTCCAGGTCGGTTTATCTTCGGTCAGCACCAAACGCATATTATTGATGGCATAGCTATGGGAATCGGGCAAATGATGGATGTTCTGTGCCACAGTCCATTCATTGGCAATATAGACGGTGGTTAACTGCGTAGCATTGAGTGATGCTACTGCCGCACTAATTTCTGCATGAGCGGTGCGCAGGAGATCAATAGCAGATTGACGTTCAGCAGTGGTAAGCATGATGCTTCCTTTCAAGTGGGTGGACATGCATGACTATCATACCAAAGTTTCCCTCCTAATAGTGCTATGATAGACACGGTAATACAGAGGAGGAAACCATGACACACACGCACAATTTCAACGCTGGACCAGCCATCTTGCCAGCGTCAGTGATAGCACGTGTACGCGAAGAATTACCCAACTATGCGGGGACTGGTATTTCGATTCTCGAATCGAGCCATCGTTCCAAGCAATATGAAGCGATAAATCAACGTGCCATCGAGCGACTCACACGCATCATGGGACTAAGCACGGCGCATGTCGTATGCTTTGTGCAGGGTGGTGCGAGCCAGCAATTCGCCATGCTGCCGATGAACGTGTTGCAATCTGGGCGCTCTGGTGGGTATGTGCTCACCGGTGTATGGGCCGAAAAGGCCTACGAAGAAGCACAGCGCATCGGAAGTGCGCATATTGTGGCGAGTAGCAAAGAGGGCGGCTATCGCCACATTCCAACCCCTGACGAATTCCAGATTGGTGCAGATACCGCATACCTGCATATCACATCAAACAATACGATTTACGGCACACAGTGGCAACAGCTCCCGCAGACCCACATCCCATTAGTGGTGGATGCGAGTAGTGATATCGCATCGCGGCCATGCGACATGCAGCACGTGGCCATGATGTATGCGGGAGCACAAAAAAATCTTGGTCCATCCGGAGTTACTGTGGTTATCGTACACTCCGATTTTTTAGCACGCATGCACGAACAAGCGCCTGTCATCTTGCGCTACAAGACTCACATCCAAAGCAATTCGCTCTACAATACGCCACCCGTATTTAGTGTCTATGTACTTGATTTGGTGTTGGAATGGATAGAATCAATTGGCATGGAGGCACTCGCAGCTCAAAATCTGCACAAAGCCACACTCATCTACGACAGCATCGATCAATCCGGTGGGTTCTATCGGGGACATGCGCAACAGGATGCACGCTCGCTGATGAATGTGGTCTTTCGGCTCCCCGATGAACAACTCGAAAAGTCATTCTTGGCAGAAGCAGCCGCCCATCAGATGATCGGCTTAGCTGGACATCGGAGTGCGGGGGGGATTCGGGCCTCGCTCTACAACGCTTTACCCGTGGCATCAGCGCAGGTACTGGCCTCGTTCATGCGTGAATTTATGCGCACCCACGGCTAGGAGGAGGCCAATTATGATGAGTAATGACATACGCACCGAAACGGTCAAAGAACGACTCATCTTTTTGAGCTTTGAGTGGACGCTCATCGCAGGATGGTTACTCACCCTCGGAATTATTTGGCGGCAATCGCTCTTCTATGGCATCTATGTTGGGATCGGTTTTGGCTGGGGCAATCGTGCCGTCTATATCATCATGATGATGCTCATGATGTGTATGGCAGTGGTTGCACTCACCATGTCCGGAGTCTGGTTGAAGCGCCGTCCAGAAACACAACCGCTCGTGGTGCGTTGGCTGATTGGCGTGCTCTGGTTGCTGTGTGCTGCAGCAGTTGGCTACGGCATCATCGTCTATTACGGGGGGGATTTTTCGCCATGACACGGAGAGGATTGTGACATATGGCCGCACGCCTATTACTCATTGACGGTCATGCACTGGCATTTCGGGCCTTTTATGCACTCGCCGATACCGGCATGCGCACCTCGTCGGGTGAAGCAACGTTTGCGGTATATGGCTTTGTTTCTATAATGCTCAACGCCATCCGTGAACACAATCCCACGCATATCGCGGTATCGTTCGATATTGGGCGTACGTTTCGTGACGATTTATATGCCGAATACAAAGCGGGACGCGCAGAAACACCGCAGGAGTTTCATTCACAGCTCGAACGCATCAAGGAAATGATGCATGCGTTCAACATCCCCATTTATGTTGCCGAAGGATTCGAAGCTGATGACGTGCTTGGCACCTTGTCATGTCAGGCAACGGCCCAGGGTGTAGAGACCTATATTCTGACCGGGGACAGCGACACGTTACAACTCGTGAATGCACATGTACGGGTGGTGCTTGCGAATCCGTATGGCCAACGCATGAGCTCGATTGTGTATGACGAAGCCAAAGTCGTCGAGCGTTATGACGGGTTACGCCCCGCACAACTCGCCGATTTGCGTGGGCTGAAGGGTGATACTTCCGATAACATACCTGGGGTAAAAGGAATCGGCGAAAAAGGTGCGATCACCCTGCTCAATGAGTTTCACACCATTGAAGGAATTTACGCCAGCATTGATCTTGTACCCAATCGCTACAAAAAAATCCTAGCCGATCAACGCGATGCTGCTGAATTCAGTAGACGATTGGCCACCATTGTGCTCGATGCACCCGTGGCACTCGTGCTTGCTGATTGCGACATATCCGGGTATGACAAGCAGTTGGTGATTCGGTTCTTCCAGAGTCTAGAATTTGGCCAATCGCTGATTGCACGCCTACCGGCGAGTGTACAGGCAACAGTCCCCACTCCGCTCCCCGATACCCCGCACATGCAGCCAACAGTGCGTGCCAACCAGCAACTCGACATGTTTGGCACCATGGCATCAAGTGCACCACATGCCGTCAAACACGGGTATACGCTGGTCACCGACGACGCACAATTACACGACGTTGTGGCACAGTGTCGCCGTGTGGGTGCCTTCGCGTTTGATAGCGAGACGACTGGTACCCGCGTATTCCAAGATCGTTGTATCGGCATTTCAATTTCGTGTGCAGCACACGAAGCCTGGTACATCCCCATTTCCCACCAAGGTGTGACCACGATACCCGAGGCTCAGATTGTAGCCGTCTTGGCACCACTTTTCGCAGACCCAACGATTGCCAAATACACGCATAACGCCAAATTCGACATCGAAGTACTCGCCGAGATTGGCATATCTGTACAGCATGTGGTCTTTGATAGTATGTTGGCGGCGAGTCTGCTCGACAAACGGCGCAGCCTCAAAGAATTAGCCTTCTACGAGCTCCAATTACCCGACGTACCAACCACCATTGACCAGTTAATTGGCAAGGGCAAACAACAGATTACCCTCGATTACGCCGACATTCAGGCAGTGACTAATTACGCCGCAAGTGACGCTGATTATACGTGGCAACTCGGACAGGCGTTACAACCACAGATTATGCAGGCGACAGGCGTCGCAGACATCTTCACGCGCCTCGAGATGCCTCTAATCGGCGTACTGGTACGCATGGAGCAAGCCGGTATATGCGTGGATGCTCCCTATTTGCGCGAGTTATCACAGCGTGTAACCGCACGAATCGCCACACTCGAGAGTGAGATTTATGCGATTGCTGGAAGTGCATTCAACATTGCATCAAGCGATCAACTCAGTGACATCCTGTTTGGCAAACTCGGTCTCCCCACCCAAGGGTTGGAGACGACAAAAACGGGTCGCTATTCGTTGACTGCTGAAGTGCTCGAAAAACTGCGCGGAAATGATCAAACCTTGATCATCGAACGCATCTTGCAGCATCGGCAACTCAGTAAGCTGAAATCCACGTACATAGACGCACTCCCCGAGCTCATCAACCCGCGCACAGGACGTGTCCACACGTCGTACAATCAGTTGGGGGCTGCAACGGGTCGCCTTAGTTCGGTGGAACCAAACCTGCAGAATATTCCAACGCGGACCGAGGAAGGGCGTGAAGTACGGCGGGCATTTGTGGCCGCGCCTGGGCACATGCTCGTAGCAGCCGATTATTCGCAAATTGAACTCCGGGTACTTGCCCATATCACCGAGGACCCCAATCTGCTCCAGGCGTTCCACGAAGATCAGGACATTCATGCGACAACAGCGGCACAACTCTTTGGCGTAAGCCGTGATCAAGTGGACAAAAATCAACGCCGAATCGCCAAAACAACCGTGTTTGGCGTCATTTATGGCATCAGCGCATTCGGGTTGGCACAACGCACCAACCTGAGTCGCACAGAGGCACAAGCACTCATTGACGGTCTCTTTGCGCGCTTCCCACGTGTCAAGGAGTATATTGAAGCAACCAAAGCCCAGGCTCGTGCCACCGGCTACGTGACTTCGCTCTTTGGACGCCGACGTGCAATCCCAGAAATCAACATCAAGGGACCGCGCCAACAGGCCGCAGAACGTGAAGCCATTAATCACCCCATCCAAGCTACAGCCGCCGATATCATGAAATTGGCGATGTTACGGGTGGATACTGCGATTAGCAACTACGGGCACGGCGTGCGCTTGCTGCTCCAAGTACATGACGAACTGATTGTGGAAGCACCGCTCGCACACAGCGATGCTGCGGCAGCGGTGCTACGGCACGAGATGAGTGCTGCCTACACCGATTTACGCGTACCACTCAAAGTAGACGTAGAAGCCGGCACACGCTGGGATGCCCTCGAGTCACTGTAAAGACTACTGTTGTTCGAAGGGTTGCCCAAGTGCCGCAGGGGCAGGACTAGTGATGTAGCGCAAAATGCGTTGAAGCCCTGTCGGCAGCCGTTGCAACCGGGTCTGCATTTCAGCGGATCCGAGTGTGTTCACCACGGCAAGCACTACAATCATGATTACAAAGGGTGCGACTTGCAGGACCTGCGTTGGTATTTGCCACGTATTGTCTTGCAAGCGCGACGCAAGTGTTTGTAGCAACGCAAAGAGATAACAACCGAACAGCACACGCCACGGGCGCCATGCACCGAAAATAACGATGGCGAGTGCAATCCAACCGGTCCCTGCGATATGGCGATACGTCCAGCCTTGCTTGAGATCGAGAGTGTATGCTGCCCCTGCAATGCCGATGAGTACACCACCAAGTATCACCGCCATGTATCGGGCACGAATCACATCCACGCCACGAGCAAACAATGCTTCGGGACGTTCACCAAGCCCACGCAGGATTAACCCGCTACGCGTACGGTAGACCCACCATGCAATCAGTGGCACGATAACCATGCTGGTATAAATCACCATATCGTGCTGAAAGAAAAGCCGACCAAGCACCGGAAGATCCCGTAATCCGGGTACGGGAAACGCAGCTACGGCAGGGCCAGTTTGTTGGACATACGGATTCCCCAGAAATGACGAGAGATCGGTACACAAGAGTGCCAGTACGAAACCGACCGCAGTTTGAGACAGGCGTAACGAAATACCGAGAAAGGCCACTAACGCAGCAACCAACGCACCAACAACGGATGCGGCCAGAAAGCCGAGCACCACACTCGAAGTGAGCAAGGCCACAGCAAAACCTGCCATGCCAGCGAGGAGCATCGCTCCATCCACGGAAAGATTGATGACACCTGCTCGTTCCGTGATATAGATACCCATGGTAGCAAATACCAACGGCGCACTCATAGCGATAATTGCCGCAATATCAGTGACGAGTTGTGGACTATTCACGACTGACCTTCTTTCGTCAGTGCACGCGAGACAATCACGGCGAGTACGATGAGCCCCTGCAACACACCGCTAATACTACTGTCAATGGAGAGTGACAACGGTAGTTGAATGCTCCCCGATGTGATTATCGCAAAAAAGAAGGCGACCACAGGCACAAAACGAATGTCAGCACGCACCAACAACGCTACGAGGAGCCCCATTAGCCCGATGCCACTGGCAACGTTTGGCACGAGTGCGTGGTACACGCCGATAATTTGCAAGGCACCAGCGAGACCGGCGAGGGCACCACACAACGCCATGGCCTGAAAGGTGCGCCGCGTCGCTGGAATTCCCATGCGGGTGCTCGCTAGCGGGCTTAACCCGCAGGCACGCACCTGCAATCCCCAGTGAGATTGGCGCAGGATGCGCCATACTACTACTAATGCAACGAGTGCGATGATGGGAGTCAACCAGGCCAAGCGCGTGCCTGTAAGTGTTGGCAACCAGAGGATGTCGGCGAGTGGCTCTGTGCCAGACATGGAAGCCACACCGGGACGTTTCCACGGACCAAAAACAAGATAGAGCGAAGCGCCCAACGCAACAAAATTCAATCCGAGCCCCGCAAAAATTTCACTCACATGCGTGTAGCGCTTCAAGGCGGCCACCAGCAATGCCCATACGAGACCCATCAGCATCCCAGCAATGATGGCAAACAGCCAATAGAGGTATGGCGCCTGGCCTTCGGCGTACATGCGCAACAGACCCATGGCGGCCACGCCACCAACCGTCATCTGACCTTCGATGCCGAGGTTGTATTGGCCTGCGGAAAAACTGACACTCAAACCGATGGCACACAGCAAAAGGGGCGACATGAGCATGACCATGTCTGCGATGCGACTAGGGGAAGTCAGTGCTCCCCAAAAAAGAATGGCAAAGGCATGCAACACGTCACTGCTACTCGTGAGGAGGAGCACCGCAGTCACTAGCAGTGCAGTACCTAGTGCAACGATGGTGGTCATGTGGCTACGGATGGTCACGTTCATGGGAGCACCTCTTGAAAACCGACACCACCAATCAGTGCGGCAAGCTGTTCTTCGTGCATCTCATTGCGTGGAATAATACGCGAGAGCTGCCCCGCAAAAAACACGAGTACGAAATCGGCGTACTGCAATACTTCATCAAGATCGGCTGAAAAGAACACCACAGTGGTACCACGGCTTCGCCGTTCCTGGAGTCGTTGCCAGATTGCCAGTGCCGATACCGCATCAAGCCCGCGGGTGGGATGTTCCAATACGATGCCTGTGACGTGTTGGGGAATTAAGGCCAGCATGGCACGTTGTTGATTGCCACCAGATAACTGCCGTAGTGGCATGTCGGGAGTGGCCTTGATGGCATAATCGGCGATTAATTGAGTGGCTTTTTGCGTCGCGGTACTGCCATCGTTGAGTAATACATCTTGTAACAGACGGATATGTTCGGTGAGCGACATATCACCGATGATGCCCTCGTTGAGACGATCTGCAGGCAACCACACCACGTCAGGGTGATCATATGCGAACGGAGCTCCATCATAGTAGATTGTACCGGCGTCTGGCACTCGCAACCCGGAAAGGAGTTGCATGAACGGACGTTGACCAGACCCTTCCAACCCGGCTAATCCGATAATCGCACCCTGTGGAAGCTGGTAGCTGAGTGGCCCGACACGGAGTGATTGTTCGTGAAATTCTACGTTGCGCAGTGTCCAGCGCGGCGACTCCAAGGTGGCGACCACCGCCGAAGCGTACTGTGGCGGAGTCATGGCACCAAACATGGCTTCGAGCATCTCGGATTGCGTAATCGGCATGTTGCGTTGGAGTCCGACCATGCTACCCGCACGAAACACCGTGACAGTATCGCACAACGCAACCACTTCATCGAGTTTGTGCGTAACAAAGAGCACCGTTTTGCCGGTGGCCACAATCGTACGTAAGGCGGCAAAAAGAGCATGTATTTGTGTTGCTGTGATACCTGTAGTTGGCTCATCGAGGATGAGTACATCGGAGCCAGCAATTAACAGGCGCACAATTTCGACTTGCTGACGTTGCCCCACCGTGAGTGTACGAATCACAGTTTCTGGTGCAAACTGGAAACCGAGTCGTGTACACCATGTGGTGATTTGATCGTGGAGATCACGCGTGGCAGGCATGTGGATACCACATGCAATGTTATCGCGTACAGTAAACACGGGAACATCAACGGGGTCTTGTGCAACCATACCGATTCCAGCTTCGATGGCGCGACGTGGCGTACCGAGTTGTACAGGGGTATCGTTGATGCAGATGGTTCCACTATCGGGACGATAGACGCCCGAAAGTAATTTCATCAGCGTGCTTTTGCCTGCACCATTCTCACCAAGGATTCCGTGGATTTGCCCTGCCGCAAAATCAACACAAATATCGTTGTTGGCGTGTACTGCACCAAACGATTTATGTAAATTGCGGATACTGACGTGCATATTCACTCCTTTGTGATACAACGAACCAGGCTCCGCACTGCGGAGCCTGGTTGATTTACACACGCTTAGTTACTTGGTTCGCTGACACTCTGACCATTCATCCCCTCGAGCAACTGGGGCATGTACCAGATTTGTTCGTCGGTGGCAACCACTCCGTCGGCAAGATATGCACTGCCGTCTTGGAGATTGATTGGACCGGTCCACAAGTTCAGACCACCAGCCAATTCAGCGATGAATGCGTCCAGTTTGGCAGCATTATCTGCGGTCAGGGCGCTTCCCTTGGCAAAACCGATGCCACTCTTCTCGACGTTGTTAATGTCTGACCACTCAGGAGCAAACCATTCCCACTCTTGCTTCCAAGTGCCACCCTTTACGTCGGTGACGATTTTGGTGTAGGCTGGCACCCAGTTGAAGTATGGCACACCGAGACAGGCAGCTTCGCCCTTGGCACAGGCTTCCTTGAAGTCGTACGGTACTGCGAACACTTCCTTGCCTGCGGCTTTTGCTTTGGCTGCTTCGATGATGGCTTCGGGTGTATCAATGCCGGAAATCACCACATCCGAACCAGCCGCAAAGAAATCATTGACGACTTTGGTGGGATCGAGAGTAACACCGGGAATGTTGAACCAGAAACCAATCCAGGTCACGTTGAACTGCAGGGCGGCAGGATCCTTGCCGAGGACGTTGGTCCAGCAGTGCTTGGCGCCGAGATAGGCAGAATTGGCGAGACGGCGAGTTTCATCGTTGATGAGTGGTCCGATGAATGAAATGTTGCCGGTCGCAGATTGCAACGCAGCAGCGCAGCCTGCAATCATTTTGCCGTATTCCATGCGACCCATCGTGTTCCCGAGGTTTGCCGGTGCTTTCCCCGTGAGCACATCATCACCTGATGCATGCACAAATGTCACATCGGGATGCGCTTTGGCTGATTCGCGTGTGCCATCTTTGAAGTCATCTGAGGTAGTGATGATAAGCTTGGCACCCTTGGCAATGAGTTCATCAACAACTTGCTCGACTTTGACATTGGGACGATCTGCCGGATTGACCTTATCAACATAGACCATTTCGCTACCAGGTAATTTGGACTCGACATACTTGCCCGCATCGTAATGCGCCTGGCTCCAGCCTCCATCATTGATTGGACCTACCAGCACCATACCAAAGACGAACTTCTCGTCTGTCGCCGGCGCAGTTGCTGTGGCACCGCATGCGCTTAAAATCAGCGACATGGCGGCAACGAGCGTGAAGAGAATCACGCGTACCGAACGACCTTTGACCAGTTGCTTCATGCTACTCCTCTTCCATGGATGAGCTACTACAAACTGATTCCCCAAAATATAAAAAGGCCGACAGCGTCGACCTTCTGGGGCGAACTATGAGATGCTTCAACGCATCAGTTATAACCGGGTGTTAATATAAAGTATAAGAGTATTTCATGACGTGTCAAATGGAAATTTTTCAACTATATGGTTCAAGGGCACGACGCATTGCATCCAACGCACGTTGGAGCGTTTGGCGTTGCGTTGCCATGGTCAGCCGTACGTATCCCTCACCGGCAGGTCCAAACGCACCACCGTTACCAAGTGCAACACGTGCTTCACGCAAGAAAAACTCACTCGGCACTCCAGGCAGACCCGCTTTTCGACAATCAATCCACGCCAGATATGTCCCTTGGGCACGGTTGGGGATGAGTTGTGGCATGTGAGTGCGCATATACGACAAAACGAATTGCTGATTTTGCTGCAAATAGCGAGTCAACTCATTCAGCCATTGATCACCATGTCGAAACGCAGCAAGTGCCCCCGTGTATCCAAAAATCTGTGGGCTCGCAACCAAGCCCTGCATGGCTGTCACAAACGCTGCCCGTAACGCGGGGTTCTGGATGATGGCCACACAGAATCCCAGTCCTGGGATATTGAACGTCTTGCTGGGACTGTACAACGTGATTGTGTGTTGTGCAACTTCATCAGAAAGCGATGCGATTGGGATATGTGCATGATCAGACAACACGAGCTCTGCGTGAATTTCATCCGAACAGATGAGCATGTTGTGGTCGAGTGCCGTGGTAGCAATATCCGCGAGTTCGGCACGACTAAACATGCGTCCGGTTGGGTTATGCGGGTTGCAGAGAAGAAACATACGCGACTTGGCAGTGATTACCGATTGTAATGCATCATGATCGTGAGCGTAGGTGCGTAATCCGTTCTCATCCACCCCTTCACGGAGCGTCGCATAGGTGGCGACTCGCCCTTGATTTGGGGCGGCTTTCTGGATGGGACCGTAGCATGGGGCATGCATGACCACTTCATCACCCATATCCCCGGCTATTTTACAGGCCACATTAAATCCTGCCACGACTCCCGGGAGGTAGACGAGATCATCCGGCGTGACATGCCATTGATAGCGGGCGGCCAGGCGCGACACAATCACGTCGGCGAGTTCAGGGAATGTCCACCCAGCACCTGGTGCAGATGCATGCCCGGTTGCTGCCGTATAGCCAAATATGCCATGCGCCACACGTTCAGCAAGCGCTGAAACCACTGCTTCCGGTGGCCGAAAATCAGCTTCAGCAATCCAAAGTGGCAAAACGTCGTCTGGATACATGTTCCACTTTACGCTGTCGGTGCCAATTCGCTGATAAACGGCATCAAAATCATGGTCCATAGCTACTCCTGAAATAGTTGAACGCACCTCGCATTTAGAGCGAGGTGCGTTCATTATACGCAACTCTTAGCTCAGTGGTTCGAGAGCCTTGCGCATCATGTCGAGACCATCCGCCAACAGTGATCGCGGGCATGCCATGGTGATACGCACAAAATTCGCGGTATGTGCGCCAAAGTTGCGCCCATCACCGAGTGCCACACCAAATTTTTGGAAGTATTCTTTGGGATTCCCCTCGATACCCGCCTCGCCACAATCAACCCACGACAAATATGTTGACTCTGGATTGGTGATTTTCAGCTGGGGCATATATTTTTTAACATATGCAACCGCAAAATCACGATTGCCCTCGTAGTAGCGGAGTGAATCTGTCAACCACTCTTGCCCATCACGGTAGGCGGCCAATGCGCCCACATACCCGTAGATGCCTGCATGTGGCACGAGCCCTGCCATCACTTTTTTGTACGCGGCTCTGAGCTGCGGGTTCTGGATAATCGCAAAGCTGAAGCCTAGTCCAGGAATGTTGAATGTCTTACTCGGCGCCATCAACGTGATAGTGTTCTGGGCAATCTCAGGTGATAGTGTTGCAGTGGGGATATGCTGCCGACCATCAAGCACAATGTCACAGTGAATTTCATCGGAACAGATGACCACGCCACGATCCACACACATCTGCGCCATGGCAGTCAACTCCGCCCGATTCATCAGACGACCAGTCGGGTTGTGCGGATGGCACAGAATAAATATTTTGGTTTCCGGCGTAATGGCATGGGAAAATGCATCCATGTCGAGCTGATAATCAATGATGCCGTTTTTGTTGACGAGCTTCAATTCGGCGGTCTGCGTGACCATGTCATGATTGGGGGCACAGTTGAGAATCGGTGGGTAATTGGGCGTTTGTACGAGTACGCCACCACCCGGTGTCGCCACCGCGCGCGCAGCAATGTTGAAGCCGGTTACCACACCAGGCACGTAGACCAGATCATCGGTGGTAATCGTCCAGTCATACAAATCTTTCATGCGCTTGACCAGTAAATTGGCCAACTCAGCGGGAGCACCAGCATAACCGAATACTCCATGTTGAGAACGCGCAACAAGGGCGTCAATCACCGGTTGCGGCGATTTAAAATCTCCGTCTGCTACCCACATTGGCAACAAACCATCACCATACAAGTTCCACTTGATGCTGTCGCCGCCACGACGATCGACCACGGTGTCGAAATCGTACCGCATACTATTTACTCCTCACTGTAAAAAAGGCAAAGCTAGTATACCACAACCACTAAACACAATTTGTATGGGGCTGAACATATAGATATGCCTCAACGGGATGGTACGGTATAATAGTGCGTGGTACATCATGTTAAGGGCGTTATGCGGTATGAAAGTTTTCTTCACCGACACACTACTATCATTTATAACAACCATCGTGCGTCGTGCACTCGCACAACCATTTTTGGTATTCGTCATCTGGCTTGGGTTTACGGTTGCAATTGCGCTTACCGTCAGCATCCCCGTGTATGCCGAAGCCGCCGGGTATCGCATGCTGATTACAGCGATTAGTGAAAAGCAGTCGCCAGGGACACGACTTCCACCGTTTGCACTCATCTACAAGTTTGGTAGTGCGAGCACACGCCCAGTGTCGTATGATCAGTGGACGAAAGCAGATAATGCGATGGCAAATCTAGCCGGCTACGGCATAGACCTGCCCACGCCACCCACTGTACGCTACGCAGCAAGTGAGAAACTGGAAATCAAGTTTCCAGATGCCAAACCCACCACACCATCAGTGGCACGCGCTCGCATTGGTTTTTTGTCTGACATAGAGAATCACATACGACTTGTTGAAGGTCGTTTTCCACAACCGTGGAATGGGAGTGGCCCCATTGAAGTGATTGTTGCCGAATCACTAGCCACCAAGAGCACTCTACTCGTGGATGATCTCTTTTTTGCGCAAAAACGGGGTGGTAAATACGCACTTGAGACAAATGTGGTAATCGTAGGTATTTGGCAGCCCAAAAACGACAATGAGCTCTATTGGTTTACCCCAGCGGCAGCCTATAGCGACGTCTTTTTTGTCTCTGAAGCAACATGGACACTCTTTGTGAATCGGCCGCCTGCTGAGTTTGTCGAACAGGCGGGTTGGTACGCAGCCTACGATGGCACCGGCGTACAAAGCAACAAGGCGGCCGCGCTGACTGCTGGCATTACCACAGTCACAAGTGAAATGGGACAACTCCTGCCCGGTGTTGAACTGTTCAAATCACCACTCGAACAACTCGAGAAACAACAAGCGGAAGTTCGCAAGCTCACCGTGACACTCCTCTTGTTTGGTGTACCGCTGATTGGGCTTCTCCTAGCGTTTGTGTGGCAAATCACTGGCCTATTAGTGGCTCGGCAAGAGCTCGAAATTGCGGTATTGCGAAGTCGTGGTGTAAGCCGGTCGCAGTTACTGTTACTCTCACTCGTTGAGGGTATCGTGCTCGCACTCACTGCGTTGAGTTGCGGATTACCACTCTCATTGCTCTTTGCCCGCGCCATAGCACTCACGCAGTCATTTCTGCGCTTTGGCAGTTTGTCGGTGCCACCACCGCAGCTATTGCCTCAGAGTATTTGGCACGGTGCAATCATCGCACTACTCGCAATTCCTGCGGTGGTCGTGCCTGCCATTGCACTAACACGCAACACGATTGTTACGTTACGTCAATCTCAAGCACGGAGCAACAAACCCAACCTCATGGCTCGCATCTACGGTGACGTGCTGTTGCTCATTCCAGCGTGGTACGGGTACCAACAACTTGCAGTAGGTAAATCGTTGAGCATCCCAGGAATGGAATCAGCACAAGCACTCAACAATCCATTTCAAAATCCGTTATTGCTGCTTGCCCCAGCACTTTTTATTGCGGCAACGTCTTTGCTTATCATCCGCATGTTCCCAAGCATGGTGCAGTTCATCGCCACGATTCGGCGTGATGCGGCTGGCGTTGCAGGCATCTCCGCATTACGTCAACTTGCCAGAAATCCCGGCACATTACGCGGGCCAACGTTTTTGTTGATCTTGACGATTAGTTTAGCTACATTTACGGCATCAATGGCACGCACACTCGACCAATACAGTAGCGACAAAGCCCATTACCGGAGTGGTGCCGATTACCGACTGCTGCCACGACAACTCGTAGAAACGAGTGCAGAAATCAGTGGCGATGAACCGAATTTGCCTGACCCCGATCTACTCCAAGGTGGTACGCAACTTTCAACGACCACCGGTGAACAGTCGGCGAGCATATCACTCGATTACTTGTACGTACCACTCGAAGAGTTTCGTGCATTACCGGGAATCGCTGCAGCAACTCTAGTGGCAACCAACAACGTGGAACTCGTGGTGAATGGCGATGCGAGTAATGGCATCATGTACGCCATTGATCCCGCTACATTCACGAGTGTGGTAGCTAAATCGTGGCGCACCGACTATGCACCGATTTCACTTGGGGCAATGATCAACAGCATGACCGAACAGATTGACCAAGCCATCGTTTCGGAAGCATTTGCAACCAACTACAACTTGCGCATCGGCGATCGTTTCGTTGCAAGTGCAGATTTCTTGGGAACCGCCACACAGATGTCATTTATGGTCGCCAATATAACCCGCTACATGCCCACCCTTTACAATGAGGGCCCTTCATACATTTTGGTCAATTACGATTATGTCGTGGATCAGCTCAATGGCAAATTCGCATATGAAATCTGGTTGCGGCATACCACCGCTACGACACTGCCGAGTATTCAATCTGCGGCGTTTGCCAATAATTTACGTGTAATGCCCTACACACCAGAAGCATTCATCAATGCAGAAGTACTGCAACCACAGCGTCAAGGACTGTTTGGATTGCTATCCGTGGGATTCATTGCCACAGGTGGCATGTCCATGATTGGCATTCTCGCATACACGTTACTCGCATTACGCCGTCGTAGCGTCGAGCTGGGGGTTCTACGCGCCATCGGGTTGAGCCAGCAGACGTTACGACGCATCCTCGGCATCGAGCAGTTCATCACAATCGGCTTCAGTACCGCCATGGGAGTTGCCATCGGGTCGCTCACGAGTATACTCTACTTACCGTTCCTCAAAGTCCGCGACGGAAGCTTCCCAGATACCCCACCGTTTGTCGTGCATTTCGCTCAAGTAGACACGCTGATGATTGTGCTCACCGCAACACTGTTGATGGTGGGCGTCGTCGCACTCGAACTCTGGGTCGTTCAGCGTATGCGAATCGGAGAAGCAGTCAAACTTGGTGAGGCCGTATAGTTTATGGTACTATGTCAATAAATTTGCGCAGATGCGCGCATCTACGGTAGTAACGAGGATACGTTCATGACAACATCTCGCCCAACGCCCAAATTTGTCGGTGTCGACACATTTCGCGACCACCTCGGACGCTTCACGGTACGCTATCCCAGTGACTGGCATCTTTTCGACATTGATTTCGGTCGTGATGGGAAATTGTTCTCACCATCCGCCAGTAACACACAGACATATGTGGCCGTCTGGATTGACAAGCTCGACGTAACCGCCCACGGTGATGATGCACCTGCCCTTGCCAAAGCATTCAATCAAGGGCTACAGCAACTCGACGCCTGCACCATCATCGAACAAGACGATGTGGTTATCGGTAATTTGATTAAATTAGAACGCTTCTACACCTTCAACGACAACGGAGTCACCCGCAAACGCAAAGTATGGGCGATGTACGTCGCGCAGTGGCTGATGGTGCTGACTTTCCAAGGTGAAACCGTAGACGAGTGGGAACACTGGTATGCGATGGCCAATCAATCGTTCCATCACTTTGTTATTCCACCCGAGCTCTTTTTCGCCATGGACAAAGATCTGATGCAGAAAAGCAGCAAACCGGAGAAGGTAAAGCGCGGTAAGAAGGCGTAATTTTCTGTTTCACACAACCACCCCCCAGCTCAACCGATGAGCTGGGGGGTGTGCCATTTTGGTTTCTAGGCATCCGCCCATGCCAAGTAATCCGCCAACGAACCGTTATAGTAAACGTGCAGAACTTGGTTGTGTGTAACACGATTCGCCGCTGCAAATACCTCGTTCTCGTCGTTGCCATAGGCAACGAGCATGGCACGTTCCGGATAATACTCATCCTCGCCCGGGGGAATCACCATGGCCAGCCAGGCATCGGGATGGCGCGATTCGATGGTCACGACATCCTCGACTTTGCCGCGCTCAAGCATCCCCGTATAGGGACAGCCACAGGCACAGTCGGGACCACACGCATGTCCGTCATCACCGCACATGGGCGTCGCACCGCCATGAGCAGCAGAGGTCAAATTAATCACAATCGGCATACGACAACTCGCTTACATGTGAATGGCGGCACCCTCTGCGGCTGCATGCGCAGCCTCGCCGAGGGCCTCATAGATGGTGGGGTGCGCATGCACAGTCCGCATCAACGATTCCGCTGTGGCTTCGTGTGACAAGGCCAATCCACCCTCTGCAATCAATTCTGTTACCTTTGGACCAATCAGGTGCATACCCAACACCGCATCGTACTTCTTTTCGGCAACGATTTTGACGAAACCAGTACGCTGCCCAAGAATCGTCGCTTTACCGTTCCCGGCAAACGAGAACTTGCCGACTTTGACATCATAGCCTTGTTCGCGTGCTTTGGCCTCAGTGAGACCCACACTTGCGATTTCTGGTGAGCAGTAGGTGCAGGCAGGAATGATGCTGTAATTGATTGGTTTGGGATGATGCCCAGCAATTGCTTCAGCAGCCAAAATCCCTTCCGCAGATGATTTGTGTGCCAACCAGGGAGTCGTGACCGCACAGTCACCGATGGCATACACTCCATCAGCAGCCTTCATATAGGCATCTACCTGCACGAAACCTCGTTGATCGAGTGTTACTCCGCACCCCTCGAGTCCCAGATTCTTGGTGTTGGGGACGATTCCAATCCCGATGAGGGCGCGTTCCGCATCAATGGTTACTTCTTTGCCTGTGGCATCGGTGATTACCGCCCGCACACCATCGCCATGATGTGCCACGTTATTGAGTTTGGCACCTGACATGATGGTAATTCCACGCTTGCTCAAGGCTTTGGTGAGTTCGGCACTGATTTCTTCGTCTTCGTTGGGAACAATGCGTGGCAACGCCTCGACCAATGTCACCTGACTGCCAAAGGTACGATACATGGAAGCAAACTCAACGCCGATTGCACCGGCTCCCACAATTAACAGTGATTTGGGCACTGACTTCATGTTGAGTGCTTGCCATGACGACATGATGCGCTCGCCATCAAATACCGCCCCTACTGCAGGGATTTCACGCGGTTTCGCGCCCGTAGCAATAATCGTATTCTTGGTGGTCAGTGTAGCCGTTTTGCCATCCGACGACTTGACGTGAATCGTACCACGCCCGGCCAATGCTGCGTCTCCCATGATGACGTCAATCTTGTTCTTCTTCATCAAGAACGATACGCCCTGGGTCATCTGCTTGACCACTCCATCTTTGTTTTTGATGGTCGCATTCCAATCGAGCGCCACCCCTGTCGTAGTAATACCAAACTTTGCGCTCTCGTGGATTTCTTCGAGCAAATCGGCCGTATGCAACAACGCCTTGGTGGGAATACAACCCACATTCAGACAAACGCCACCCATCATTTGGCGCTCAACGACGGCCACTTTCAAACCCAATTGTGCCGCTCGAATAGCAGAAACATAGCCACCAGGGCCTGCACCTACCACGACGACATCGTATACTTGTTCGCTCACAATCAACCTCTTTCTGTTGCGTAACCGAAACCCATTCTACCACCATCTGCGCCTTGCTTCGTTGCCTCACTTCATCCTTGCTCGTCGTGTTGGTGCATCTCTTCCATCAGTGAAATTTGGCGTGCGACTTCTTCGATGGCCACACGTTGCTTACGATAGAGATCAGATTCACTCATTGTCAAGCGGACTGCAGTGTCACGGATTCGCCGCCCCTGCAAAAAGCGCAGCTCCAAAATATTGTAGAGGAGTGCCTCACTACTATTGCTACTCACCAATTCCGGATCTGGCCGTATGTTGTCAATGGCTTGGCGCAACACGTGTTGGAGCGCTTTGGTTGGACTCAGACCACTCATCTCACGCACACGTTTCACCGACTTGAGTCCAAGCAACGGACTTTCTGACAATTTCGGACCGCCCCAGTAATGTGTCAATGCATCGCGCACGAGTGATGCAAATTCGGGCATCATGGCCACATCGTCCTCGAGCGAACGGAGCGCATCAGGCGTAGCTTGTTCGATGCGTGAACTTACGGCTTGCAGCGACGACATCTCTGGCCCCATGGTACGCAACGTGTCAAGCAAACGTTGTTGCATCGTCACCATCACCAATGCATGTTCGATTTGACGTGTCAACGTTGTAATCAACTGCTGGATTTCGGGACGTTGAATGCGGTCGTAGTAGAGAATTCCGAGCATACCGACGATTTGTCCGTCAGGCGCACGCAACACGACAATCCCGTAGTCATGTACGATCAACGGTTGGTTTTCGTCTTGCAACGCGGCTTGTTGGATGAGCTGTTCGAGTGGCAAATCTTCGAAGAGTTGCCGTATACGCCGACGAGCACCGACAGTCATTTTAACCGTGTAGACACCAAAATCGTCGGGAGCAGCTACGAACGCGGAGTCACTGCCTGATGCACCACACAACACCGTCAATGAGTTTTCGAGAAAACGACGCAGATCAGTCTGCGTGAACGTGGTACGTGGCAATGTACGCAGATAATCAATATCTTCATGATCATTGGCGTAAATCAGCGTATCGAGGAACGGTTTGATGCGCGTGACGAGCATCGGCATGACCACTGTCATCATCATGATGCCAAAGACGGTCCAAATGTCTGCAGGCAGTTGGGTTACATTGGCCATGACTGGCACAACCTGCAAGAACAGATTAATACTTACCCCGATGAACGGACCATACAGCCACCAGCGCATGAAGTCGTATTTGACGATGCGGTCAGGCTGATGAGTACCGACAAAAGTGGCACTATAGGCTGTAATCATCATGAAAATAGCCGCTATCGGAGCCGCCACAATACCGAGGACAAGACGCACAGATTCTGGTAGGATGTCGGCACTTGTCCACAATGACAAGACAGGAAAACTGAGCATCAACGGACCATACCAACTCGCCAACATGTATGTCATGCGTCTGCGTAGGCTTGGAGTGAGCACCATGGCACGCAGTCGCCATAGTACCACCCATGCGATGGTGACTATTGTGAAAGCATACACGGCAACCCAACCGAAGAGTGGTTGTGGTGTCAGCGCCGGTCCGATGCTCGTCCGAATGGGACCACTCACCACATTGTTCGAAGCAACGACAAGCAACACGATGACTGCTCCCATCATATAGGTGGTCACCACCACCCAGCGATAGTTGCGTCCAACCTGTAATTGCCGAGCCAGTGCGAGTACCATGTGCAACATGCTCGTAGGCACAAGCACGATGCCGATCCAACACCATCGCAAGATGTTTTCAACGATGAGTGCATCGGTCGCATCGCGTACAAGCACATCCGCGGCAACCGCAGTAAACACCCCAAAGAGCATAATCATCAGCGCGCGTGCTACTGGTGCGCCCCATGAGCGAATCGTGAGATATGCCCAGAGTGAGAATGTCAAAATTAATGCGATGTTCCCAACCAGGCGATTAAGGAGCTGGAGAAACTCCACAAACATCAGTTACCCCGCGACACGTATCAATAACCACGCTATTATAATACATACAACGTTCGATGAATACATTTCACCACTACGGAGGATCTCGATGACTTCAATCCGCACGTTTTTGTTGATGTTGGCGCTTACCATGATGGTGGTCATCATCGGAATTGCCCTGTGGGGAGATGCAGGGGCGAGTTTTGGCATTGCAGCAGCCATCATCATGAACCTGTTGTCGTACTGGTTTGCGGACAAAGCCGTACTCGCCATGACGGGTGCTCGTGCAATAGCGCCCGGCGAATACGATGCACTCCACCAACGCGTACAAGCTTTGGCAAATAATGCGCAACTCCCAATGCCAAAACTCTATCTCATAGACACACCAGAACCAAACGCATTCGCCACGGGACGCGATCCCGAGCATGGCGTCGTAGCAGTCACTTCGGGCATTTTGCGGACACTTGACGAAGATGAACTCGATGGCGTCATCGCGCATGAACTTGCACATATCAAGCATCGTGACATTCTGATTAGTGCCATTGCCGCGACCATGGCAGGCATTATTGCGCAAACTGCCTATTTGTTTCGCTTTACTGGTGGGCGGGGCACACGGAGCAATCCACTTGTGATTTTGGCTATTATTATCATTGCACCCCTCGCAGCCACGTTGATACGTTTAGGAATATCACGCGATCGCGAGTTTGCCGCAGACGCTGGTGGTGCAGCAATATCTCGTAAACCCCTTGCCCTTGCAGATGCGCTGCGCAAGATAGAGCAAGTAGCACAACAATCGGCCCCGGATATTAATCCGAGTACCGCATCATTGTTTATAATCAATCCGTTTTCGGCGCAGACCGTGATGAGCCTCTTTAGCACGCACCCACCAACAGCCGAACGGATTGCACGACTACAAGCGATTCATGCAAAACAGCTGCCATAGCAACTAGGCACGCACCACCGTCAATACAGCCACACAGAACATGAGTTGCACCACCACAGATGCACCTTGAAGCATGTGGGCCACAAGCTTCTCGTAGCGAAAACTAATCAAGGCGGCGAGAAGATTGACGGCGGTCACCCCAAGTGCGGCCAGGGGCAAAAAGAGCGTCTGGTAGCGGGGGCGTAACTCGGCCACATCACCGATCGCGTCGAAGCGCATTTGTACTGTGTCGCCGAGCAGTGGATAATGCCATGCCAGAATTCCCACGGTTAGTAGATTGATGCAGACGGCTAAGGCGAGCAGGAGTTGACTGCTACGGTCTTGCCAAAATGGGGTGTTGAACCAGGGACCATAGTTAATTTCACGTGCCAGGTGCTTGGTCACCCCCAAGTTACTGCGTTGCTCGAGGTCCTGCACAAATGCTTCGATTTCTGCGGGTGCGATGGCATAGACGCCATTGACCGTAGTAATAAACAAACAGCGACTAGGAGGCACCGTACTACGTACGTACACCACTGTCCCGTCAGCGGCCACCCCTTCTCCCCAATATGAACCAATACCTTGGATGAGTCGCTGCGAAATACTGAGCACTTGCATCCCAAAATCAATGCGCCGGATTTGATCGAGCGGCACGACTTCTGTGTTGCCGAGCGATGCGATGTAAACCGCATTGCGGTCAATGCCATACCACAACGTGGAAACCTGCAAAAAACGCAACCATGAAAGAATTGCGCACAGCACCATGATGCACAGCACGATGAGCTGCGCATAAAAAGTCATATTAATATCCCACGCCATGGCTTCACCACGAAAGTGGCGACTGGTCAGCACGGTAAATGCCACAGCGCCAGCAGTGAACACCACTGCGAGCACCAGAGCAAACCAGCGACCATGAGATGCATACGGTTTCCAGCGACGCATCGGTACCTCACATTGGACGGTGACGACACTGTGTGCATGCACAGTGTCGTCACGAAGTCGTGTTTACGGAGTAGCAGTAGCGGTGGCTGCCTCTACGGTAGCCGTGGGGATAGGCGTAATCGTCGAAGTTGGATAGCCGCCGAGGGGTGCGGTGGGGAGTTGCGCAGGAACATCCGTAGCAACAAGTTCCACTGTGGCAGTAGCAGGAATGTTGAAGCTTGCCACATACTGAAGCGCCTGGTCGGCAATCCATTTTTCGTATGCGTCAGTACGTGCTTTACGGAGCTGCTCGTCGAGTGTAGGCACGTTGACAGCATTCAGCTTAATGATGTGCCAACCAAACTGGGTACGGACTGGTGCAGCAACCACTTCGCCCTCGGCGAGTGCAATCGCAGCGCTTACGTAGTTCATGTCGTACATACTGCCTGCAACCGACTGACCGTTCTTATCAAAGACATCCATTTTGCCACCGCGTGCACGGCTGGTAAAATCCTCGGATGCGGTTTCTGCGAGTGTGGCAAAATCGTCACCAGCACGGATTTTGGCTAGCAATGCATCTGCTTGCGGCTTTTTGCTTGCAAAGAGGGCTTCGATGTCTGCATCGGTGGCGCCTTCTGGCACATCCACCCGCACTAAGACATGGCTGGTGTCGTAACCACTCGGCTCCGTTGAGGGAGTGAACTCTTCGGTTTTGATGAGTTGTCCCTGAACCCGCTGAATCAAGGTTTGGTGTGCGTATTGCCGGCGCAACGCCTCGATGAAATCTTCACGCGTCAGGCTACCCGTCATATTGGCCTGTTGCATTGATGCCTGATAGTTGTTGAAAATGGTGTCTACCATTTTATCCGCTTCGCTCTTGGCTTTGGGGCCATCATACGTGGGAGTTGGCGGGGGCAGAGTAGGCTCTGGGCTCGCTGTCACTGTGGGGCCACCCGGAGTCACTGTGGGGACTTCCGTTGGTGGCTGTGGATCAACGGTAGGTGTCGGTGCAAAGACCATGCCGTAATCAGAGATGAACGCCTGGAATGCCGCATCATCTGAGTAGACCAAATCGAACTGAGCTTTCGCTGCCTGACGCAACGTTTCCGCTTGCACCCAATCGTTGACGATTTGGTCATCCGGAGCTTCGGTAAATGTGGTCGTGGTAATTTGGCGCTCGAGGAACGGATTCTGCTGTTGGAATCGTTCTGCAAACTGACCACCAAACGTAGCAAGCAACAAGTTCTGTGACATGTTGGCAGCCAACGACATACGCTTTTCCCGGACGTACTGCTCACGGGTGAGTGTCACGTTGCCCACGCTCACTACTGGTTGTGATGGCACATAAATGGTATCGTAAAATGCACCTATAGAAATAGCCAATACGACTACAGCAACAGAAACCGCCGTAGTGTATATGACAAGCCGACGCCGCCGAGATTCTCGTTCACTTTTGCTCATATGGCGGCTGGCAGCCACGCGCTGTGCTTGCTCGCGTGATTCATCTTTTGACTGTGTCATGCCAAACCTTTCTGAGAGGCAGATACAACAAATGCGGTGCGCCAGGAGACGCACCGCACTCAGCAAACGAATTAACTGCGGGAATTTCCACCCACGAAGGCCAGCAATGCCATGTGACGGGCACGCTTAATGGCCGCGGTGAGGGAACGTTGGTGCTTGGCACAGGTGCCACTGCGACGACGGGGCAGAATCTTGCCACGCTCGGATACGAAACGTTGCAGACGCTTGAGATCCTTGTAATCCACACTGGTGATATGGTCTACGCAGAAAATGCAGACCTTGCGGCGGCCGCCAAACTTGCGGCGCTGGTTACCGGCTTTGCGATTATCGTCAGTCATCTTCTTCCTCTCGATGTCTACGCTTCTGGGGCGACTTCACTGGCCACGGCCGGACGGGGCTCAACCTGCGTCATCATGTAACGCAAAATGGACTCGTTGAGCTTGAAGACACGCTCGAGCTCGCGAATCTGAGTCGTCGGCAACGTGCAGTTGACCAACACGTAGTACCCTTCGTTGAAGACACGGCGGCTCGCTTCGCCTTCGGCGTATTCACGCAACGGGTAGGCAAACTTGCGTCGCCCCCATGGTGACGTCTGCTGCACGCCATTCACAGTCCCACCGACTGTGGCGATTTGCTGCGAAACACGTTCAATGGTCGCTGCGATTTCGTCCTCTGACGAACGCATCGGCGACACAATGAACAACAAGTCGTAATCACGTTTACGGTCGCGCATTGTTCCTCCTATGGTGTTGCCTTACTCAGTGCGGGACACGTGCGCGCGTGCCCGATGGTAAGGCAGAAGATGATTCCAATGAAGCATAATACCATACGTACTCACAAAATACAACGTGCGAGTTGTAGGAGTCCCGTGAAGCGGTGTACACTTATACCATGATGAGCACCATAGCACACGTACAAATCCTGGCAACTGCACGTCAACATCGCTTTGCAACGCCGTACACGTATATTGTCCCAGCTGGCTGGGATATCACGGTGGGTCGTGTAGTCTACGTTCCACTGGGCAAACAAATAGTCATTGGCGTGGTGCTTGAATGTGCACAGAACGCTTCACCGAGCGTGTCTCTGAAAGTCATTCATGCAAGTAGTGAAATTCACCTCCTGCCCGTACAACTCCAACTCGCTCAGTGGATAGCACGCCACTACCTTACTCCGCTCGCCGATGTCCTGTATGCGTTCCTGCCACATCATGGCATGGCCACACCGCAACGCCAATGGCTCGTTACTACGGCTGGTCACGCTATATCGCTCCAGGAATTACCCAGCGATGAAGGCGAAGTCCTGTTTGCATTGCGCAAACAAACCGTCATCCTCGAGCATCACATTGAGTCTATCTTCGCTCAGCACGCAGCACGTGCTCGTACCTTGATCAACCATCTGTGTGAACGGGGCTACATCGAACAGCATTATGTCATCGTGGCAGCAGCAGTTACACCAGCACAACGACGCATGATTACACTGATCACCGATGCCGCACTCCCGAATCGTGCACATGCACAGCAAACAATCATTGCAGCGCTTCGTGCCGCACCACAACAGCGTCTACCCGCACAGTCGTTTACACAAAAAACCGCACTTGCTGCGCTCATCGAACGCGGGATTGTGGGCGAATCATACGATGATCTGGTACCAGCATCGCCCCCATCACTCCCACCACCGGTTAGTCTGACCACACGTCAAGCCGAGACCGCACTCCGTATCGGCGACCACCTCGGAACTCACACGGTGTTTTTACTCAATGGCGTGACAGGTAGTGGCAAAACGGAAGTCTATTGTGCGGTCATCCGTGAAGTGATTGCGCGCGGAGCACAGACTCTCGTACTGGTACCAGAAATCGCCCTGACTACGCAATTAGCTGACCGCTTCGCACAGCGCTTCCCCGGACGCGTCGTCGTGTTGCACGGTCAACTTTCACCGAACCAACGCACACAACGGTGGCACGCCATCCAAAAACAGCAATACGATGTCATCATCGGACCACGATCTGCGCTCTTCGCTCCTATCCATACGCTCGGACTGATCGTCGTTGACGAAGAGCATGATGCGTCTTTTAAAAGTGAAATGGGTATCAACTACCATGCACGAGACAGTGCGGTAATGTATGCCAAACTCTGTGGCTGTCCGATTGTCCTCGGAAGTGCGACGCCTTCGGTGGAACTCATCGAAGCAGCGCGCACCGCACGTATCACCCAGCTCGATTTGCCGGAACGCATAGACGTGACACAACAGGTCATTCCGCGTCCACCGATTCGCATCGTGGATATGCGCACTGAAACAACCATTGACCCATATGGACTCGTGGGCAAAACCTTAGCCGAAAGCATGCATGCGCACCTCAGTGCACATCACCATGTCTTGCTCCTCCTGAATCGGCGCGGGAGTGTTTCGGCACGGATTTGTCGCCATTGCAGTGCCACCGCTCGTTGTAGTGCCTGTAGCACACCACTCGTCATACATGTGCGCAATCATCGCACAATCGGAATATGTCATACTTGTGGCAAAAATAGTTATGTCAATGATAATTGTCAACACTGTTTCCACAACGAATTTCTCGACATAGGGAGTGGCACACAACGCCTGACTGACATCGTCGCGCAACAGTGGCCCCAAACCCCCGTGATTCGCTGGGACAGCGATACCGCAGACAGCATGACGGACCATCAACGGTTGCTCGCCGAAGTAAATGCCCACACATCGGCGATTATTGTTGGCACACAAATGATTGCCAAGGGGTTCGATATTGCGAACATCCGCCTCGTAGGTGTGGTCAATACAGACACAGCACTCCATTTACCAGATATTCGGGCAGCAGAGCGTACATATCAGCTACTGACACAGGTTGCAGGGCGGGCGGGCCGACGCGCCGGCGATGCCGATGTCATCCTGCAGAGTTATAAACCGGAGCACTACGCCATCCAAGCAGCTGCACGCTACGACAGTGAGCTTTTTTACACACAAGAGCTGCTCTACCGCAAAAAGATGCAGTACCCACCGTTCACACGGTTCATCAAACTCGTCTGGTCACATCGTGACAATCGTACGTGTGAATCGCTTGCACGCCACGAAACTACACGGCTCAGCGAGCTCGTTGCTGCATTCGGCGAAACAACACGCATCATTGGTCCTGCGCCGTGCTTCTTCGCCCGTGTGCGTAACATGTATCGCTGGCAAGTCATTATTTCTACTGCACATCTCCGTGGTGTGCTAGGACAAATCACGGCACAGACTCGTGCTACTATTGACGTGGAACCGATTTCATTGTTGTGAGAATCTCCCATGGAACTTCGTCGGTATGCGTGGATTTCATTGGCAGTGGCGATTTTTATGATAATCGCAAAAACACTCGCCTACCGTTTGACCGGTTCAGTCAGCCTGCTCTCCGATGCCATCGAATCCATTGTTAACGCACTCGGAGCCACAGCAGCCATCTGGGCGCTGTCATTATCGGCACGCCCCCCTGACGACATCCATGCACATGGTCACGATAAAGCCGAGTATTTCAGCAGTGGATTCGAAGGTGCCCTGATCGTCGTAGCTGCAATTGGCATCATCTACAATGCGGTTGATCATCTCATCACGCCACAACCCATTACGGCTGCTACCACCGGTATCGCCATCAATTTGGTGACGACAGTTGTGAATTATGTGCTGGCAAAATGGTTGATGGTGGCTGCCAAAAAACATGACTCCATAGCACTTGAAGCCGATTCGCACCATCTGATGAGTGACGTGGTTTCATCAATCATGGTGAGTATTGGTGTGGTCATCGCCAGTATGACACCCCTGTGGTGGGTGGACCCACTTCTGGCGTTGGTGGTAGGCGTTAACATTATCCGCAACGGTTCGGATTTGGTGCGACGCTCCATGAACGGATTGCTCGATGCTAGCTTTCATCACGAAGACACACAGAAACTCGATGCCATCCTAGCACAATACGCCAGTCAAGAAATCACGTTTCATGCGGTGCGCACGCGTATTTCTGGCTCACGCAAATTTGTTTCCATGCACGTGCTCGTACCAGGGAATTGGAGTGTGCATCAGGGACACGAAGTCCTCGAGCACATCGAAATCGCCATCCATCAAGCGATTCCCAACAGTAGTGTGATCACGCATCTCGAGCCCAACGATGACCCACGCTCATTCGAAGACCAGACACTCCATCGCCATCTACACGAGTAGTGCATCGAGTGCGGCATGCGTGCTCGCAGCCAATGTGGATTCATCAACATCGGGGTTTCCCAACAACTCCATCACCCGCCACAACACGGTAAGCCGTTTGATACGCGAAATCTCATCGCTGCGCAACGGCATGCTGGCCGTATACCCCTCAATAATCCCTTGACGCAACGGTAGCGCCACAGCGCCACGCATCACACTCGCCAAATCGAACATGGCGTCACCGGCCACAATCATACCAGGGCGCACGAGTCCTTCGAGTTGTACATGGCTATGGAGAGTGACCATGATGTGCTGACACGAGAGTGCACCATGGAGACCGACAGGCGTAATGGTGCGCAAATAGTCGTCGCTGATGAGTTCATGCCAAATCCGAAAATTAGCCGTCTGCATGGCTGGTGAAGTCAACTCTTGGATGGGGGTCAGGGCGAACATCCATTGCTTGAGCGCATCCCGCCAGCTCGTATGATCCCAAGTGTTACGCATCGTTGGCGCGCCCCATCCCGGCATCGGTTGCGTATGCAACGCGCGCAACAAACGCCCCACATGCCGTGCACCAACGCGGTACATGGTTTCATCGTGGACGTCACACAACGTACTACCCACACAGTGCGTGTAGACCAATACCCCAACCGGAATCAAGTTGTACGAAATATCGGCACTGATGAGTTGCGGGGCGGCAAGGCGCTTTTGTGCACACTGACGCAGATAGACGATTTCGCCGGCAAGCAACTCACCGGGAGCAAATACCACCACGAGCAACGACGATCCAATCACACGGATTTCGATGCGTTGACTCGACACGTGCTGGAGCACAAAACTACGAACGCGGAGTTTCAGCGGCGGAACAATGATGGCCATGTAGTCATTGAGCCGGTTGAGAATGGAAAGAGACCACGATGATAAATTGGAAGCGGTGCTCACATAGTCATCAGCTTCGTGTTGGAGAGTAGCCAGCAGCGCATCCATGATTGTACCATTCGTTCAATGTGTTCTGCTGGTATTGTAACAAAAGCGCCGGTTGCGTCTGAACGCAACCGGCGCCACCACACTTCAATCACTACGCTTCATCGGGGAAGAGTGCAGTGCTCAGATAGCGCTCGCCGTTGCTGGCAGAAATAAAGACGATCGTCTTGCCCGCATTCTCAGGGCGACGCGCCAGTTGGAGTGCGGCATAGGCGGCTGCACCCGAACTAATCCCCACCATCAGACCTTCTTGCTGTGCGAGCTGCCGTGCAGTCGCCATCGCATCATCGTTGCTTACCCGAATCACCTCATCATAAATGCCTGTATTCAACACTTGGGGCACAAAACCAGCGCCAATCCCCTGAATTTTGTGCGGGCCCGGTTGACCACCAGACAGGACAGGTGATGCTTCGGGCTCCACTGCTACGATTTGCACCGATGGTTTATACTGACGGATGACTTCGCCAACCCCCGTCACTGTGCCACCCGTACCAACCCCCGCCACAAAGATGTCAATGGCGTGGTCGGTGTCATTGAGAATTTCAAGCGCCGTTGTGCGCCGATGTACATCGGGGTTTGCTCCGTTGTTGAATTGCTGGGGGATCCATGAATTTGGAGTTTCGGCGGCCAACGCTTCTGCACGGGCAATAGCCCCGCGCATTCCTTCGCTGGCCGGAGTCAGCACGAGTTGCGCACCGAAGCCCTTGAGGAGTTTGCGGCGCTCCATGCTCATGGATTCGGGCATGGTCAGGATAATCTTGTACCCACGCGCTGCCGCAACCATTGCCAATCCAATCCCCGTGTTCCCACTGGTTGGCTCGATGATGACCGTCTTTCCCGGAGTAATCGCCCCTGCATCTTCAGCGGCTTGGATCATCGCCAAACCGATGCGGTCTTTCACACTACCACCTGGGTTAAACCACTCTAATTTGGCTAACACCTGTGCATTCGGTGCTTGAATTTGCACCAACGGCGTATTCCCAATCAAATCCACAATGCTACGATGTATCCGTGCCATGTGTATACCTACCTTTTAATACATGAGTTTTACACTCAATTTTATCAACTTAATTATACTGAAAAACAGGCACAGATGCAAGCGCAGGAGATTCTGAGAAAATACTCATCTAGTGTACTGTCCGTCATGCAACTTTCACCCTATACTAAACGTTGAAAAGGTAGGGTCGAAGAAAGGAAACTCTCATGACGAACACGAACACCACGGCACCGCAAGATCAGCAGACGACAGAAAGTGACAACACGCAGAACAGCGCCTCACTTGTCAGTGAGCTGCGCGCATTTGGCACACAAATCGAAGCAGTAGCACGTGCGTTTCTGGCAAGCAATCAGGCACAACAGATCCAACAAGAGCTCCAACGTGGTGTAGGCGAACTTGTGGAGCGACTACAAACGGTACGGAGCGACGAGCGCGTTGTCGAAGTCACCGAGAAGGGCAAGCAAGCCGTAGAACGAGCGCTCACCAACCCGGCGGTAATTGATGCACATGCCAAAGTGGTGCAAGGACTCGCCAACATCAACGACGAACTCCGCAAACTGGCCACATCACTCGAAAACGACCGCAACGACAACAAACCATCGGCATAATTCCCACAAACGACACCCCCGTGCAATCCAATTGCACGGGGGTGTCGAATTTATCTTCGTGCAAGTTTAGTGCTGATGTCCCACAAACGGCGCCGTGTGGTCACATCGTACGACGCAGGTGAAGATGCAACTGCTTTGGAATCAACAAAGTAGCGCCCTGTCACCTGAGCAACACTCGGGCTCGTCGCAAGAAAAATAGATGTTTCAGCACCCTTCTCAGGGGTTATGGCGAAGAATCGTTGTAACACTGCCATGGCACCAGCCATGAATCCCGCATTGTTCTGGGCAAAACCCGTTGCCACGAAACCCGGATGCAAACAGTTCACGGTAATATCCGATTGTTGCAAGCGATCGGCCAATTCGTAGGTAAATAGGATGTTTGCCAATTTGGACTGCGCATATGCGGCCCAGCCACTGTATCGGCGCTCACCTTGTAGGTCATCGAAGTTAATTTTGGCGGATTGATGCGCCATAGAAGACACCGTGATTATCCGCGCCGGAGCACTCTGACGAAAGAGATCGAGCAATTCAGTGGTCAACATGAATGGTGCCATGTGATTTAATGCCCATGTCAATTCAATACCGTCACTACTCCGCTGATGGGTGGCAAAATAGGCACCCGCATTATTGATGAGCACATCTATCCTGTCGTAGTGTGACTTTATATGCGATGCAACAGCCAACACATCGCGTTGCACTGAAAGGTCGGCACAAACCGTATCTAAGGAGGCATCTGGATTCGTCGCTTGGATGTGCGCTACGGCCATGGCGAGCCGTTCTGGTGAACGACCAACCAGCACCACACGCGCGCCTTGTTGCGCGAGTGCGTGCGCAGTGATGAGTCCAATACCGTTGGTTGCGCCAGTGACGACCATTACGTGTGAGGATGTCATAGGTGCCCTTTCATTTCGTACGGCGAAGCATGACTACTCGTGCTTGGCAGATTCGATGAGACGATGGAGTTTGAGCGCCAGCCACAGCGACAACCGCGTTTCGGCATCATCGAGATCAACCTGACAAATCTGGGTGATTCGCGACAAACGATACAACAACGTGTTCCGATGCACATGAATATGTTCGGCGGTACGCGCAAGATTCCCGTTACAGTCAAAATATGCAACAAGTGTTTGGAGCAACTCACCATCCGCCGTATGCTCATAGTCGAGCAGTTGCTGGAGCTGTTGTCTGTGAAAGTGCAGCACTTCTGGTGATTTAAGCATCGGCAACAACAGCTGATAGACACCTATATCTGCGTATCCAAGCACTGTGCGTGGTGAATTGCGCAACAATTGGGCGGTGAGTTCTGCATCGTGCAACGATTGCGCCCATTCCTGTGGAGTTGCCACGACGCGTCCGTATGCTAATTTAATTGCAGGGAAGCGTTTAATGACATCTTCAAAGAGGCCAATGAGCAGCGCTGCATTGACGGAAACCTTTGCATCGCAAGGCACCATGCACATTACACCGAGCGCATGGGGCATCGTAGAAATCGCTGATGTCATCGAGGGGAGCAACGTAGAAAATAGTGATTGTGCAGTACCTTGTACCGAGGCAGGAAGCAGACACAACACCGCCACATGCACTTTACGGACATCAACCCCCGCATCGCGAGCACGTTGGAGCAGTAGCGCATGATCAGTCAAGTGCCCAGCCACGAGTTGCTCAAGAAAATTACCACGGTAACGTTCTTCGACGGCGGAGAGTGCTTGTGTTTTGCTAAGCTCCAGTGCCAGCGCCATCCCTGCACGTTTCACTGTGGCGCGATCCGCACTGGTCAGAGAGACACCAAGAAGTACCAGCGTACCAATGGATTGATTGGCAGCTGATAATTGCAGAGACCACACATCAATGCCACTCACCCGCTGTTCACCTGCACGCACGCTGAGCGTCTGTACGAGCACGCGATATTCCGTTGTACCGTGATACGCGATGAGCTCGCCTTTGCTCGAAAAAAGAGCTAATGAACGGTCTATTTTGCCAGCGAGTAGCGCCAGCATCCCCGTCAATCCGTGCCCTGCCAACGACAACTCACCGAGTTCGAGGGCGATTTGTGCGCCACGCCGCTCCACGTGCAGCTCGAAGTCACTGATAAGCCGTTGCAGTTCACGGTCAATTTCGCGGATATCAACGTCAGCGGTTACGCTGATGAGTGGCAACTGATGGCGATCTGCTACGGCTACAGCCTGTGCATCACTACTACCGAAGATGACCACCGCACTCACTGGCACCATGGCCAAGCGTTCGATGAGTGCTGCAAGGGTAATCGGTGGATCCACATCACGGAGGGTGTTCATGGAAATGAGCGCAATTTCGTTGCCGTTGAGATCAGTAAACAGCGGTGCTACGGCACGTGCCACTGCCGGCCATGACACACTACGATAGGCACCGCTCTCCCCCGCAAGGATTTGCGCAGGATGCGGCAGTATCAGTTGTATGACATCGTGTACAGTAACCGTCACATGCTTACTTTCTACTCAAGTACAATCACCGGATGGCATGCCGGAAAGAGCACATCGCACAGTGGAAGTTCCGTATCATCACAGTTGAGCAACCCGGCTCGGCGCAGTAATGCTACCGAACGGTAGCCGAACGCGAGTTGCGCAAGTGCCGCCACATCTACGTGTTTGATGCGCACATCTGCTTCTCGGGTGCCGTCAATAACACGCACCCGTCCATCGTTGATCATAAGCATCGCACGCTCATCACTGATTTCGATGCGCACGCCACCCTGCCACCCAGCATATGCTGACGCACGCAAACGACGTTCAAACGCTGGCACCAGTGCAGAGAGCATCATGGGGAGATCGATGACCCCTGCCATGGCACAGACATCCACAGCCGCATGTTGCGTAATGACTCCATACTGTGCAAGTGCTGCTTGTGCGCATGCATGCGCGGTGGGGAGTTGCAACAACGGCTTGTGCGGTACGATAGCGGTGTACCACAGCTGCTGCACTAGATCGAAGGCCGCACCATCATCACTCGCCACCGCGGCAACCACTCGACTCGTATCCGTGGTGTGCACCACGTCTGCGGCGGCACGAAGCTGACCATCTCTTCCATCCAACAGCACCCAAGGGCGCTGTGGCAACTGTGCGGTATCGTAGCACGTAGGAGTACGGCGGGACTGCAACAGCCCCATACTCCGAATAATTTCCCATTCGGTGGCAGTAGGAACAGCGTGGCGTGCCAACTGAGGAATGGCAAGTGCTGGTGCATTTTGCTGACGAATCGAGGAATTCAGTGAAACTGGTGCAAATCCGTGCCGTGTCCATTCACTGACGTTACCATGCACCATGATGATGCTGATACCTTCGTCGAGGAGTGACAATGCTTGATGCATGACCGTCTCTACTACGACATCATGCGTCGCTGGTGATGCGCAATATGTCTCACGGACGACGGCCACATCAATGTCTGCGCCATCAATACCAACACGGTCATGGGTGAGGGCAACTGCGGCAACCAACTGCGCACGTTGCCACGCAACGGCCACTGATGATGCGCGTCCTCGTGGCACGTGGCGCCACACGGCCAACGACGGCACGTGTGCGTTGACCTGTTGCTGTTGCGCAGCTGATAATTCGTCCCACAAACAAATCTGGATCTCGTCGTTCATTGTCATGACCAATCACAGTATGCTTCTACAAAACGGGCACTCCCATCACGCAACCAGCCATCGAGTTGGGCTTGGTCTTTGAGTTGTTGACCACGCAAACGTGATACGTGTATGAAGCCACAATTCGCATCAGGCAATGATGTCATGTCACCCCATAGTTTCTCGAACTGCGCCACTGGAAAGATATCTTCTTGGCCATTACCCCAACGTTTTTTCACGTCTTTGATAGTCACGTATGTGGGCATGCGTTGCGCCACACTGCGAATAGCCTGTGTTACACGATCTTCGTCGGTCAACACATCGTGGCGCGTCAAGCCGAAAATGGTCAGTAACGCGTCAATATCAATCCAATTGGTCAACGTGTTGTAGTAGCGCAGGGCAAATTCATCGCTGATGCGGGGCATAGCCAAGCCCTCAACGAGGCGCACTTGGTCGTCAACACGCGCCAAACCACCACCACGGTCATCAATGCGCCGAGCAATCACTTCGAACGAGAGGGTGCGCCCGGAACAGATGTGGAGCCCGAGAATGCCTGGATCAAGTATGGCTCCCAGCGTATCAATGTTGTGCATCATCAGGTACTTGACCTGTGGTTGCGTGCGAAACAGGTGGGCCAAAGTTCCATTGCGCAACATGTTGGGGAGCTCGAACCAGTGCCCAACAGGATGCATGCACTGATGTGGCAGATTGTCGGTGTAATCTGCACCTTCACCGCTACTCCGTGCCCAGTTGATGAGTGCCGCATGCACGCTTTGGCGCATTTTTTGGGCCTGTTCGTCGAGAAGCTGGTGGGGCGTTTCTTCCCAGGCAAAGCGCAAATCTCGTGCCATGGGAATAAAGCGCATCCCCACTGAACGTCCTTGCGAAAGGACGACTTCACCCGCATAATCGAAGGCTCGTGCATGCCCGATTTGACTCGCCTGACGTAGTGGATCATCGGTCAGATAACTAGTGGTGAATACATGTACGGGCGCAGCGCCATAGCGACGTGCAATTTGGCGACTTTTGGCAATATGCACATCCACAAAGGTTCGGTGGCGTCCAGCAAATTTTGCGAATGGATGGAGTGCTTTGACGACACCAGCGCCTTGTGTCCAGCGGCTCCCGGCACCGCCTGCGAGCGACACCACGGCCACCATGCCTTGGGCAAGCGCATGATGGCCAACCTGCCACACGTCTGGACTCACGTCAGCAGTGGCGTCCACAACATCACCGACTTCAACGTCGCGGATGGTACTACTTGCAGGAAGGCGATTTTGCATCAACCCGATCCGACCAATTTTCATGTCTGCACGAATTTGCTCATGGAGTTCACGGTCGAATCCATGCGCAGTGAGAACATCGAGCACACGTGGCGTTGTAGTTGTGTCGCTACTCACATGTGGCAACATGCGGTCAAAGAGCATCGGTACGACACGTGCCAATTCTGGACGAGAGAGACACGCATTCCCGAAATAGTCGAGTTCACGCCGACGCGTCATGTTGACTGATTTGGCATCGGCACGGAGCAAACGCGGCATATGCAGTGCATAATAGCCGACGGGCATCAATCGGTTATCTACGGGGAGCAAATCTGCCCACGTACCCCGTTCATTAATAGCAAAATCGTAGACCACGGGTTTCATTGCAAAGGGCAGAGCGTGCTGCAACTCTGCACGTTGGGCATCCATAATTTCTTGGAGTGCAACTTGTGCGGCCGGCTTGATTGCCGGGTCAACGATGAATCCCATGCCCCCACCCGACATGCCACCGAGCATCCAAAATCCCCAGAACTGATCGCCAAAACGCGACTTTACCGCGTCAATGAGTCCCTCGGTATAGCGCGTGGTTGCCCACGGAATGATGGTCTGGATTGGCCCCGTAAAATTCTGCGTGGTGACTGCACCCAGCCGCCGCATGTCACCGGCTTTGAGAGCAGCGATAACGTCTTGCATCAGCGTAATCGCTTCACCACGGGCATGCCATTCACGGGCCGCACGGAGCAGGTATTTTTCAGTTACCATTTCAAGGATAGGGCCAACGTTCTGCGCCATACCCCCATGCACGAGAACCAAACTCTCCTGCAAACGCTGGCGCGCCTGCGCAGAAATTTCGCCGGTATCGAGGAGTTGGTGACGTGGCAAGAGCCGCCCACGGCTTATGCCGTATTCCGGGTCACCAGCCTGCGCTTCCACACCCGTGATTAGTTTGATACCCGGCCACACCCCCCCGGAATCCTGCCAGCCGCCCCCTGAGCCAGCCAGCCATTCGCCGAGAATGGCACGGGCAGCCACCAAACGGCGCTCTGTTTCGACCAGGCCACCCACCAGCGATTCGGTCTGCCCTGTTGCGCGCATACACACGGTGATGAGTGCCGCTAAAAGGTTCGTGGATACGGCAAGACGCGACCCCTTGGGGATATCGTTGACTGCCGAAACCAGCTCGAGTCCATGCCCGGGGGCCACGAGTCGCGCAAGCACGTCTGCCAGTGAACGATTGGAGCTTTCGAGCCCTGGTGGGATTATTCCCGCAGCAATGATTGCCCCCTTCAACAACCCCATGTAGTCGCGCCCAAAGTCAAAGACTTCACTGAGTTCGGTGATATCTGCGGTTACACCGAGATCCACGCTTGTCAACCGCAACAGTGGTTCATCAATGATGCGGAGATAGGCCTCTACCGGTGGGCGGGTAGCTTGGTCACGCCCAAGCACAGCCAGGTCCACAGAAATGTTGAGCACTTGGGCACCGGCAGGGAAATCCATGCCCAAGAAAAAGATGTCACTCCATCCGCTGTGTGTTAAATCCATGCGTACAGGAGTGGCTTCACGCAGAATGGGAAACGCATGATCCGCGTCTCGCTGGAGGAGACGTGGGTGGATGCGGAGCGGATAATCTGCAGGATGCCCCATACGAAACATCCACTGATTTCCACGTACCGCTCGTACACTCTGTCTGACTTGGTTGGCGAGGGTTTGAAAGGCGAGTTGATGGTACGCCGTGGCAAGTGCGCTCGACAACGCATCAGACGGTGCATCACGAAACGCACGCACAAATTCACTAATCGCTTCTTCAAAGCGACGATTGAGTAGATGCGTATATCCATCATATGGAATGTACGCTGCATGCGTAGCCGGGTAATGCGCCGGCAGATAGAAGCGATGAATAGCATAAAGAAAGAACAACGCACGCACACGTTCATACAGATTGGTACGCTGATGCCGAAAGTCTTCAAGCGCATCAATTTCTGCGATAAGCGTTGCATACGATGCCGTTGCACACACTTCTTCGAGCGCTGTATCGCGCTGATCTGCTTCATCCGCAACAATTATGGCACAGAGTCGTGACACGGCGGCTCCTATTCACTGCGACGGTGTAGCATGAGTTCGACCAATGTAGCCATGACATCGTCACGATCCACGCCGTGCATCCCCAGTGCAAGTTGCGCCGTCAGCAGACCGTATTTGGCCCCAGTGTCGTAGCGCCGACCAATATGCGCAAGTGCTAGGTAGCGTTCACGCCGTGCCAGTACTTGTAACGCAGGAGACAAATGGAGAATTTCGCTGGGGGCATCGTGCTGATGTGCCTGCAATATGTCAAAGATCTGTGGCGTAAGCACATGAATCCCGAAGAGACACAAATAGTGTCCAATCCGGAGTCCTGGCGTCATCAGCAGTTGTTCCGCAGCAGTGGGGGTTGGTTTTTCGATGACGTGCTCGATCGAGTACACCTGCTGATGCCCTTGGAGCGGACGACCGGCTACCACTCCGTAGTAGGGGAGCAAATGTTCGCGCGAGGACTGCACCGCCGAGACGGCACATGCCTCACTTACAGCCAAATCAACGATTTGCTTGGCACAGTTGCGGGCCTCGTTGCTTATGTAAATATGGTCACCAACGAGATGCAAAAAGGGCGCATCACCAATCACATCACGGGCTGACAATATTGCATGTCCATATCCACGTGGGGCAGACTGCTCGACAAATATGAGATGTTTGGCGATGTCTGGCACGGCATCACGATACGGATCTGCACTACCGGGTGCAACCACTACGACGATTTCGTCAATCCCAGCATGTAGTGCTTCGTCGGCGATAATACGCAACAGCGGTTTGCTTACCCCATCACGGTCTACGATGCGCTGTAACGGTAGTGATTGTTGTGCGGGTGATGCCGCGGTTATCAAGGCGCGAGGAATACGCACATGCCCCTCCGTTTCTTTTCTTAATAGGCATTATAACAAAGTGCTATGCGGTGCATGGATACATCGTATGCGGTATAGTGAGAAGCGGAGTTTTTACTTGACGGTGTTCCCATCACCTCATATACTAGAGGCGCTTGGCAATGGCGCCATTCCGTGTGTTCATGCATACGGCTATTGAGGAGTGCATGATGCGATCTGTCGCTGATTTTTTTGGTCCCAATGCGGGATACGTACTAGAATTATACGAGCAATACATCAAAGACCCCGACTCCGTAGATGCAGAGTTTCGGAACTGGTTCGCCCAGAATGCGCAACTTTTGCACGACGAACAAAACGCCACGCAGGTCACACCTACCACCACGTCTACACCGTCCGTAGACAACGTGCATGCTATTGCAGCAGCGCGGCTTGTGCGTACTATCCGTGAAGTCGGGCATTTAGCGGCGTCCATAGACCCACTCGGCAAAAAGCCACTTGGCGATCCGAGTCTCGATCTTGCATACCACGGGCTAACCCCTCAGATTTTGCAACAACTCCCAGCCACCATCCTGCGCAGCCCGCTTGAAAACGAATGTGAAAATGCATACGACGCTGTCATGAAGCTTCGCGCGCTCTACTCTGGGACTGTGGGCTACGAACCAGATCACATCCAAATTTACGAAGAACGCAAGTGGTTCCACGATGCCATTGAAACGAGACGCTTTTACTATGGCACCTCGGATCGGCGCAAACGTGAAATCCTTGAACGACTCAGCGAAGTGGAGACATTTGAGCGCTTCCTGCACACACAGTTCGTCGGCCAGAAACGCTTTTCGCTCGAAGGCTGTGATATTTTGATGCCGATGCTCGATTCAATTGTGCGCAATGCGGCAGCAAATGGCACCAAAGAAATTATCATCGGGATGGCACACCGTGGCCGACTCAACGTTCTCGCACATGCCCTGGGCAAGCCGTATCATCACATCCTGAGTGAATTCATCCTGGCACATCGCGATGCACACCATCCCGTGGTGCGCGAAGCACACGGCTGGACAGGTGATGTCAAGTATCATCTCGGTGCAAAGCGCGTCTTCAAGGAGAGTGGCATTGAACAAATGCCCATCACCCTTGCCCCCAATCCTAGCCATCTCGAATTCGTCAACCCGGTAGTGGCCGGTCGCGCTCGTGCGGTACAAGACACGCGCGATGTCAGTGGACCACCAACGCGTGATCGCAACGCATCGCTTGCAATTATCATTCACGGTGACGCAGCCTTTCCCGGTCAGGGCATCGTGGCAGAAACACTCAACTTGTCTGGGCTAGCCGGCTATAGCATTGGCGGAACGATTCACATCATCCTCAACAATCAAATCGGATTCTCCACTGACCCACACGATAGTCGTACCACCCTCTACTCGAGCGATTTGGCCAAAGGCTTTGAAATTCCGATTGTGCACGTAAATGCTGATGATGTGCTCTGGAGCATTGCAACGGCACGTATGGCACTCGCATATCGCAACGAATTCCACAAGGATTTCTTAATTGACTTGGTCGGCTACCGACGCTGGGGGCACAACGAAGGCGATGAACCCACCTTCACGCAGCCCGTCATGTATGCACAAATCAGCAAACACAAGACGGTTCGCGAGCGGTGGAGTGAACAGATTGTCGGAGAAGGAATTATCACCCAGGGTGAGGCCGACAAAATCATCAACCAACTGCAAAAGACGCTCAGTCAAGCCAAACACGATGCGGAAACGAATCCTGTCTTACCTGAAGCGCTCACGCAACCACCCGCAGGGATTGCACGACGAACGCAAACGGCGGTGAGTGCAGACAAGTTGGTCGCCTACAACGACGCCCTGCTCAAAGTGCCTGAAAGTTTCAGTGTGAATCCCAAGTTGGCGCGCATGTTTGACAAACGCAAACAGGCGATTACCCAGGCTGGCGGAATTGATTGGGCGCATGCTGAAGCACTTGCGTTCGCCTCGTTACTCGCCGAAGGGGTACCGATTCGCATGTCGGGGCAGGACAGTCAACGTGGTACGTTCAGCAACAGGCATCTGGTACTCCACGACCTTGAAAATGGTGATGTATATGCACCAATTCAACACCTGCCACACGCAACCGCATCGTTTGCGGTGTACAACAGCTCCCTTTCCGAGAATGCGGTGCTCGGATTCGAGTACGGCTACAGTTCACACGCACCAGACACGTTGGTGCTTTGGGAGGCACAATTCGGTGATTTTGCCAACGGCGCGCAGGTCATCATTGACCAGTTCATCGTCTCTGGTCGCAAAAAATGGGGGCTTCAGCCTTCGCTCGTCCTGTTGCTACCACACGGTTACGAAGGCCAGGGTCCAGAGCATTCGAGTGCGCGACTAGAACGCTATTTGCAACTGGCCGCAGATGACAATATTCGCGTGGCCAATTGTACGACGGCAGCGCAGTATTTCCACCTCTTGCGCCGACAAGCCATGCTCCGGACCGAAGACCCACGGCCGTTGATTTTGATGACACCCAAAAGCCTACTACGCCACCCGCGTGCTGGCTCGTCGCTGGCGGATTTGGCCGAAGGACGCTTCTATCGTGTACTCGATGACCCGTTCACACACGATCGGCGCGACAGCGTAGAACGCTTGATTCTGTGCTCGGGCAAAGTCTACGTGGACCTGGTGGGCACAGTATCGCCCGACCAGACCCCGTCTGTTGCAACAATCCGCATCGAAGAGCTGTACAGCTTCCCCGCAGAAGAGCTCAAAGAAGTGATTGCCAAATACCCCAACGTCAAAGAAGTGGTGTGGATGCAAGAAGAGCCCCAGAACATGGGTGCGTGGACGTATGTTGCCCCACGCATCAAAGCGCTCCTGCCCGCCACCACGCCCTTTGGATACGTGGGACGTGCTCCGTCGGCGAGCCCCGCTGAGGGCTCGCAGTCAGATCACGCCGAAGAGCAAGAGCGCTTGATTCATTCCGCTGTATACGGCGAAATAGATGTCCACCCAGTGGTGATGGCCTAATTCCAGCATTGTGGAGAAGAGTGATGCCAACTGAAATTAAAGTCCCGGTGCTCGGTGAGTCCATTGTAGAAGGTACACTGGCACGCTGGCACAAAAACGTTGGGGATGCGGTCAATGCCGGTGACGTCATTGCCGACCTCGAAACTGACAAAGTGAACGTAGAGGTTAGTGCGACTGCGGCGGGGGTACTCGTTGCACTGCATAAACAGGCTGGTGATACGGTGGCCGTAGGCGAGCTAATTGCACTGATTGACGAGACTGCAACAGCCACTACACCGGCGGCTACACCTGCTCCGACCAAGGAAACTGTGACAACAGCAGCTCCTGCTACGCCGAGTGCTCCTGCTACACCCGTTGCACGCAATGTGGCAGCGAACGCAGGTGTGGATTTACGCACCGTGAGTGGTAGCGGACCCGACGGTCGCATCACCAAACAGGATGTCATCAACAAAGCGACCAATACGCCGGCGCCTGTCACCCCAGCACCAGTAGCTGCTGGGAGTCGGCGCGAAGAACGCGTCAAGATGACACGCCGACGTCAAACCATAGCAACTCGGCTCGTGCACGCTCAGCAAACGGCAGCCATGTTGACCACGTTCAACGAAGTAGACCTCTTACGCGTCATTGACATTCGCAAGAAGAAAAAAGATGCGTTCAAAGAGCAAAACGGCGTTGGATTAGGATTCATGTCGTTTTTTACCAAGGCAGTGGTGAGTGCACTCAAAGCCTTCCCCGCCGTGAACAGCGAAATCAACGGTGATGAAGTGGTGTACAAGCACTACTACGACATTGGCATTGCGGTGTCCACCGAAGAAGGACTGGTTGTGCCCGTGCTCCGTGATGCGGACACACTCAGCTTTGCCGGTATTGAAAAGGGCATCGAATCACTTGCAAAACGTGCCCGAGAAAACAAGTTGACGATGAGTGAACTCCAAGGTGGCACGTTCACCATCACCAACGGCGGTGTCTTTGGTTCGATGATGTCCACTCCCATCCTGAACATGCCCCAAGTAGGGATCCTCGGCATGCACAAAATCCAGGAACGCGCAGTCGTGGTGAATGGCGAAATCGTCATCCGACCGATGATGTACTTGGCACTGACCTACGATCACCGCATCATTGATGGCGCGACGTCGGTGCGCTTCTTGGTGCACATCAAAGAACTTCTCGAAGATCCCGATGGCATGCTCCTGCAGAGCTAGAGTTGTCGCATCACAACGCCCCCCGTGGTACTCATACCACGGGGGGCGTTGCATGATGAAACGCTATGCACGATCGGCCAAGGCCGCAACCCCCGGCAACACGCGCCCTTCGAGGAGCTCCAACGAAGCGCCTCCACCTGTGGAAATGTGACTGACTTTATCGGCCAAACCCATTTGTTCGATGGCCGCCACCGAATCACCGCCACCGATGACTGTTTTGGCAGAACTCTGTGCCAACGCCTGGGCGACGGCACGGGTTCCCGCAGCAAATGCAGGCATCTCGAAGACCCCCATGGGCCCGTTCCAGATAATCGTCTTGGCAGTAGCGATTTCGGCAGCATAGCGTGCCTGGGTATCGGGACCGATATCGAGAATACGCCAGCCCGCGGTTACCGCAGTTATGGGCACGATTTTTGTAGCTGCATCAGGGGCGAAGCGATCTGCCACCACCGCATCAGTGGGCAGTAATAATTTGGCACCACGACTCTGCGCGAGCGCGAGCATGCGCGTGGCCAATTCGATACTACTCGTTTCCACGAGCGAATCACCCATGGCATAGCCTTGAGCAAGCAAAAAGGTGTTGGCCATACCGCCACCAATCAGTAGCGCATCCACTTTGGCGAGCAGGTTCTCGATGACGCCGATTTTATCGCTGATTTTGGCACCCCCGATGATGGTCACGAATGGGTGCTGTGGCGCAGCCAACGTCCCAGCGAGCGCCTCGAGTTCGCGTTCCATGAGGAGTCCAGCCACTGCCGGTAGAAAGCGGGCTACCCCCTCGGTGGAGGCGTGTGCACGATGCGCCGCACCAAATGCGTCATTGACATAGACATCACCGAGCTTGGCATATGCGCGAGCCAGTGATTCGTCATTGGCTTCTTCACGTGCATCGAAGCGCGTATTTTCGAGCATGACGATTTGACCGGGGCGTAGTGATGCAACTACGGCTTCTGCATTGGGGCCAGCAACGTCAGTTAATGCAGTTACAGGGACATTCATGAGTTGTGATAAATGGGCCGCCACAGGGCGTAAACGGAGCTCTTCGACCACCTTGTTTTTGGGGCGGCCGAGATGTGACATCAAAATGACAATCGCACCGTGTTCAACCAAATACTGAATGGTGGGAATCGCTGAACGGACACGCGTGTCATCACCAATGACGCCATGTTCAATGGGCACATTGAAATCTACGCGTACCAATGCACGTTTACCTTGCCAGTGCACATCGCGAATTGTTTGTTTGTTCATAGACTACTCCTGCGAATGATGACCACAGGCAAGTATACTCCAAAATGACGTGGTATGATACATAGAAAGAAAGGAGTCATCCATTGACACACCGGTTTACCTTACGTCACAGTGCTGAAATTTCCGACATTCACGTCAACGTACGCATCTATAATCATCCGAGCGGGGCAGTCTTTGTCTCTGTAAACAATGACGACGAAAATAAGTGTTTTGCCGTAACATTGCGCACACCACCACCCGATTCGACCGGTGTTGCGCACATTCTCGAACACTCCGTGCTATGCGGATCCAAGCGCTTCCCCGTGAAAAGCCCCTTTGTGGAATTGATGAAGGGTTCACTTAACACGTTCATGAATGCGATGACCTTCCCCGACAAAACCATTTACCCTGTGGCCAGTACCAACCTGAAGGATTTGTACAACTTGGTGGATGTGTACATGGATGCGGTGTTCCATCCACTCATCGAAGAAGACACACTCCGTCAAGAAGGCTGGCGTTTCGAATTCGATGACGCCAATAAATTGACATACAAAGGCATCGTCTTCAACGAGATGAAAGGGGCGTCTGTTACCCCCGAACGCGTTGCCTATCGCGCCTTGATGGCCGGGCTTTTCCCCGATACCATCTACGCGCACGATTCAGGTGGCGACCCACAAGTCATTCCCGCGTTGACATACGCAGATTTTGTGGCGTTCCATCACACATACTATCACCCGAGCAATGCGCTCATCTACTGGTACGGTGATGACGACGAAGATGCCCGCCTCGCTCACCTCGAACCATACCTTGCCACCTTTAGCGCACAAACACAACCAACGATGCAGACGATGCAACCCCGTTGGCAGGCCCCACGCCAAATGACTGTGCCGTACCCGGCATCTGCTGACGAGACGCGCCACCACGTGAATGTGGCTTGGCAAATCGAAGTCAGTGACGACGCCGTAGACACGATGGAAATCGCCATCGTGAATGAAGCATTACTCGGCTCTGCGGTTGCCCCACTACAAAAGATGCTGCGCGACAGCAATCTCGGAGAAGAGTTGAGTGGTGGCGGGTTTGGCAGCAACAAACAGCATTACTTTGTGCTGGGGCTCAAAGGTGTGCAGGCAGAAAACATCACGCGCGTAATTGCCGCAGTAGATGGTGCAATTGACACGATTATTCGTGATGGCGTTGAGCCCGACCAAATCCTGGCCACACTCAACAACTTCGAGTTCCGCCTCCGTGAACTCAGTTATGGGGATATGCCTAAAGGGTTGGGCATCATGATGGGGCTATGCGATGAGTGGGTCCACGATGACAACGTATCCGACGAAATGCTCAACGCATTTCGCTACGAAGAATCGTTGGCTGCAGTCAAAACCCGATTGGCAGATCCAAACCGAATTCCCACGCTATTGCGACAACTTATCAGCAATAATCAACATCGCCTCGAATTAATCGTGGCACCCGACGCCACGCTCAACGCGCAATACGATGCACGAGAACAACAGACACTCGCCGCCAAAGAAGCGTCGTTGACAGATGCCGAACGGGCACAAATCGTGGCTGATGCAGAACGGCTTCGTGTCAAACAAAGTACCCCGGATGACCCGATACAGCTGAACAAATTGCCGCGGCTAACGCGCCAAGATATTGACGAAAAGGCGAGCGATACCCCATTCGAAATCGGCGACGTCGTGGGAACACCATTTTCATATGCACCTCTGCAGACCAACGGTATCGCCTATGTACATGTCACCTTTAGTCTGGCGCACATCCCACCAGAATTACTAAGTTATCTGCCCATTTATGTCAATGCGCTTGACAGCATTGGTGCTGGTCCATTCGATGCGACAAAATTGATGCAACAAATTGACATTCACACCGGAGGGATAAGTGCATCAACGTTGTGGGGGCGAAATCGCATTACCGGTGATACGCACGGGCATGTACTCTTTAGTGGGCGGGCAGTCGTAGCAAATTGCGCCACCATGTTTTCGTTGATGACACACATGATTACCGCGCCACACCTGCATAATCGGGAACGCATTCTGCAAATCATCAAAGAAGACAAAGCGAGCCGCGAAGCACGGCTGTTGCCGAGTGGACATGCAGTTATCAATACGCGCCTACGAGCCAAGCACAATCCATTGGCAAATATCACCGAACAACTCGGCGGCATTACCTATTTGCAGTTCATTCGCACACTGGCCGAACGCGCTGAAGCTGATTGGGAAAACATTTATCACAATTTACAACGCATCCATGCTGCCATCTTTCACCGGAATAGTATGCGTATCAATGTAGTATGCAGTCACGAGCACATCCCTGCGCTTCAGGCAGCATCAGCAGACTTCCTGGCTACACTCCCACAGCACCACGTACCCACCACACAGTGGCCACAAGTTGACATCCCCACCAATGAAGCGCTTATTGCAACGTCTCAAGTCAACTATGTGGGTGTAGTTGCATCACTCCACACACTGGGATACACGGCGAGTGGTGCGGACATCGTCGTCAATCGCTACCTTTCACAGAGCTATTTGCACGAGCAGATACGTGAAAAGGGTGGCGCATATGGGGCATTCAGCGTCCTCGAAATCCGTAGCGGCATGCTTACCATGTTGTCGTACCGCGATCCCAACATTACACAAACGCTGGATGTGTATGCACAGGCCGGTGCCTGGCTACAACAGGTAACACTCGATGAAGAGACATTGTTGCAATCAATTATCGGCGCCTCGGGAGACCTCGACAACTACATGCTCCCGGCCACGCGTGGGTTCACCGCGTTTAGCGATTATCTGAATGGTGTGGACCACGCCTATCGTCAGCGAATTCGCGACCAGGCGTTACATGTCACAAACGCAGACTTCGCGCGCTATGGCGAAGTCCTCAGTCGTGCCGCTCAACAGTGGGAAGCGATTGTCCTCGGCGGCGAAAGTGCCATCACCCAGGCCCGTGAAAGTCAACCCGGATTATTTGGAACGTCAACCAAAGTGCAGTAAGGAGCACCGATGGACCGGTTTATCATCGAAGGTGGTCATCGTCTCTCTGGGAGCATCCGGCCGGCGGGGAACAAGAACGCAGCACTGCCGCTCCTCGCCGCCACACTCCTGAGCGCCGAACCGGTTATTTTGCGTAATATGCCAGAAATCGGTGATGTGGTGACCAAACGTGCCCTCTTGGGTGGGCTCGGTGTGCACATCACGTCGGCGGGGGATCATGCATGGCAATTCCACACACCAGCACTCAATGCGCAGGAACCCGAAGCCCAATTGGCACGACGCATCCGCACATCAATTTTGTTGGCGGGGCCGTTGCTGGCGCGTCGTGGGCATGTGCGCTTACCACGCCCCGGCGGAGACGCCATTGGCCGGCGACGCCTCGATACCCACTTCCAGGCATTACGAGCACTTGGCACGCAAGTAGAGATTACCCCCACCGAATATGTGCTCACCACACATGGATTGCACGGCAGCGACATTTTTTTAGATGAAATGAGTGTCACGGGCACCGAGCAAGCGATTCTAGCTGCCGTATGTGCACGTGGCACAACCACCATCGCCAATGCCGCTTCAGAGCCTCACATTCAAGATTTATGTAACTGCTTGAATGCCATGGGTGGAAAAATTAGTGGCATCGGCACGAATTTCCTGACCATTGAAGGTGTGGCCACGTTGCACGGTGCTGATTTCGAAATTGGCCCGGACTACATGGAGGTCGGCTCATTTATCGGACTCGCGGCGGTAACCGGCAGCGAACTGCGCATCACCGGTGCACGCCCACGTGAGCATCGCATGACCAAAATCGCATTTGGGCGGCTCGGTGTGCACTGGCGTGACGATGGCGAAGACATCGTGGTCCCCGGGAATCAAGAGCTGCGGGTGCTCGAAGATGCGCACAACGCTATTCCAAAAATCGAATCTATGCCGTGGCCAGGCTTTCCTGCCGATTTATTGAGTATTGCCATAGTCGTCGCCACACAATCAACAGGGACGGTGCTCATCCACGAGAAATTGTTTGAGAGTCGCTTATTCTTCGTGGACCGTTTGATTAGCATGGGTGCCAAAATCGTCTTGTGTGACCCGCACCGCGCTGTGGTCGTCGGTGCCTCGCGTCTCTTTGGTGAACCTGACGGTATGCCGAGCCCCGACATCCGTGCTGGCATGGCATTGTTGATTGCATCGTTGTGTGCACGTGGCAAAAGTGTGATACACAACATTGCGCAAATTGACCGCGGATACGAAGCCATCGAACAGCGCTTACAAACATTAGGAGCTCGCATTGAACGTGCGCGTGGCTAAACAGACGACCATTGTCGTGCTCGCACTCGTGTGTGCGCTCCTGACGGTGCGACTCATCGTGTTGCTGTTTGCGGCTCGCCCCGACAACAGCTCACTGTCATTCATTCTCAATATCAGCGACGTGCTCGTGTGGCCACTGGCATGGCTCGACGCCACACAGCCGCAGTTTGGCGCGCGATTTGAACGCGGCACGCTACTTATGGTAGTCCTGGGCATCCTCGGGCTACGTTTCGTGCATAAAATGCGCTGAGCGACCCAGGAATTGGGCGGAGAATCCCTATTCTGTGTGACGACGCTCGAGTTCTGCCATCACATCCGCAAGTGGCACGCCTTGGTTGGCGAGCAGCACGAGTGCATGATAGAGGAAATCCGCAGTTTCCCAGGTCAGTTCGGTTGTCGAATTGTTTTTGGCGGCGATAATCATCTCAGCCGCTTCTTCACCGATTTTTTTCCCGATCCGGTCAACCCCACCAGTGAATAGTTTCGTCGTATACGAACCTTCGGGCATCTGCGCTTTGCGCCTTTGCACGAGCGCATCAAGCCGACCAAACATGCTCAACGCAGGGAGACGTGCTTCTGTTGCCGTACCATCGAGTTGCCACGCAAAGCACGTTGGCGCACCAGTGTGACATGTTGGCCCATTGGGCAACGCCATCACAAGCAACGTATCACTGTCGCAATCACGCCGAATTTCGACGAGTTGCAAGAAGTGACCCGACGTTTCTCCTTTGGTCCAGAGCTGTTGCCGACTACGGCTAAAGAACGTGACTCGTCCACTCGTTTGCGTGACCGACAAGGCTTCGTCGTTCATGAAACCGAGCATCAGAACTTCACCAGTGTGTGCGTGTTGCACGATGGCGGGAATCAAGCCATTCGCATCAAATGTGAGTGTCATAAATTAGTGCCTAAAATGTCTACGACCGGTACAAATCATTGTGACACCGAGCCGATTGGCAGCCGCGATGACATCGTCATCACGCACCGAACCACCCGGTTGCACGATGGCCGTTACCCCGGCGGCGGCGGCCGTTTCGACGCCGTCAGGAAATGGAAAGAAGGCATCACTTGCCATCACACATCCGTGGAGCGATAGACCTGCGCGGGATGCCTTCTCAACGGCAACACGCGCACTATCTACACGGCTCATTTGGCCTGCACCAATACCTAATGTGCGATCTTCAGCGGTATATACGATTGCATTGGATTTGACATGTTTGACAACACGCCACGCAAAAGCAAGGGCTTTCTGCTCTTGTGTGGTGGGCTGGCGCGTCGTAACACACTGCCAGACTTCACCACGGGGAAGCTCACGGTCTGGTTGCTGGACGAGATAGCCACCGGGAACGGAATGTACCAACGGGCGCTGGTCGGAACTGATACGACCAATCGCACGCACCAAGCGCCGATTCTTCTTTTGTTGCAAGAGTGCCATGGCATCCGCAGCAAAGTCAGGAGCGATGATAATCTCAGAAAAAATCTCATCAATGGCCTGTGCAAGCGGTAAATCCACGGTCGCATTCAACGCAATCACACCACCAAATGGAGCTTCTTGGTCTGTGGCAAAGGCTTTTTGCCAAGCGTCGAGTGGCGTTGCGCCTACTGCTACCCCACACGGATTGGTGTGTTTTACAATCGCCAAGGCAACACCATCACGTGAATCGAATTCTTCGATGAGCTCTTGGATAGCTGCAATATCGAGAATGTTGATGTATGAAAGCTCTTTACCGTGTAGCACTTGGAACTGCTCGTCGAATGCACCGTACAGCGCACCCGCTTGGTGCGGATTCTCTCCGTAACGGAGCACTCGGGCGAGTGGCACATCGATAGAAAGTAGCGCAGGCAGCCCAGGAGCTACGGACGGTGCCAAATAGGTGGCGATTGTTGCATCGTACGCCGCTGTGTGCGCATATGCTTTGGCAGCCAGTGTACGCCGGAATTGGTGGGAGATTGATCCGGAGTGCAATGCGGTCACGATTGCATCATAGTCTTCAGGTGACACCACAGGCAACACGCTCGCATGATTTTTGGCACTCGCACGAATCATCGCCGGACCACCGATATCAATTTGCTCGATGGCTTCTTCGTCGGTGACACCTGCTTTGGCAATCGTGGTGGCGAATGGATAAAGGTTTACGACGACCATGTCAATTGCCACGATACCATGGACGGCCAGCGTCTCCATGTGGCTTGCAAGATCACGACGTGCGAGGATTGCCCCATGAATGGCAGGATGGAGTGTTTTCACCCGTCCATCAAGGATTTCGGGAAACTGCGTAATGTCACTCACACTGCGCACCGGAATCCCTGCCGCTGCTATCGCTTGCTTGGTATTCCCCGTCGAAAATAGTTCATACCCGAATGCCACAAGTTGAGTTGCAAATTCGACAACCCCACGCTTGTCAGAGACGCTGATGAGCGCGCGCATGTTATTTGTCTTTCATGCGCCGCTTGCGCATCATCGCTTGCTCTTTGATTGCTTTGGGGGGACGCCCCGTGCGAATATTGCGAAGGGCAAACACGAGTGCCTCGAGTGATTTATCTGCCCACCCATAAATGGTTGGACGACTCTTGTCGAGCGCAATCGCAATTTGCGTCACATTGGTGCGATAGTCTGGGTCGAATGTGGCTAAGTGCACACGGGCAGTGGCAACTATCTGCTGAATCTCATCTGGAGTCAGATTGAGATCTTCAATCAACTTCTTCGCACGACGATTCGTGTCAGCGTTTTGCATCTCTGGCTCCCATCACTCGTGATACGTTGTTTCACAACTTCATTGTTTATTGTACAATATGCTTGTTTATAAGTGCAAATGATTTTGTAAATGATTATTCATCAGACAGCAATCATAATGCACTTGGCGATGAGGTATTACAATGCCCGATAGCGTAACTGGCAAATTACGTCAACACGAACTTCTGTTGCAAATAAGCAATGCGATGACTGCGCAACTCGATGTCAATGCCTTACTTTCATTGATCATACACGCTGCTGTTGACTTGTTGGCAGGGAATGCCGGGCTGATTGCCCTGCGTGATGAGTCGGGCGAATTACACATCAACGCAGCCGCCCATATCCCGACACCACAGTGGTCGGCATTCGCAGCACTCGTCGAACACTACCAAGACCCCAAATTTCAGTGTGCTGATACGGATCTGGCCAACATTCGCTTGATGGTAGATATGCCACTACGGCATGTGACCGCACTGCCAATGACATACCATGGCACGCATATTGGAGTCATTCTGGTCTTTCGTGCGGCACTCAACGTCGCCTTCAGTGACGATGAGCACCACGCCCTGCTTGCATTTGCAAATCAGGCAGCAATTGCTGTGACCAACGCACGCCTCTTCCAGACACTTTTCCGTGAAAAACAACACCTCACCACCATCGTCGAGCAGAGCATGGATGGGGTGATGATTCTCGACGCACGCTGGCGGATTACCACTTTCAATCATGCCATGGAACAGTTGACTGGCTGGCCACGCGACGAAGCCGCTGGACGCCCGTGTGCGGAGGTGGTCGGCATCGAGAGCGTCGAAGGTGACAACCTGTGTCGGGTAGATTGCCCTTTACAACGCCCTACAGTTGGCACATCGGTACAGGTCGCAGGCTGGATTACCGCGCGTGATGGGCGCCGACGTTACATCCAGAGCACCTACACGATTCAACGTGATAACCAAGAGCTGTTTGCGGGTGCCATCGTGCATGTGCGTGACATTACGCAGCAAAAAATCGAATCAGAAATGCAGAACACCTTCATCTCAGTGGTTTCTCATGAGCTAAAAACGCCTGTTAGCATCATCCGCGGCTATGCGGAAATGCTCGCACGCCCCGATATCAAGTGGAAACCGCGTCAAATCAAAGAAAGTCTAGGCATCATCATTGATGAAGCGGACCGGCTCACCAGAGAGATTAACTCACTACTCGACGTATCGCGGATTCAGCTCAATGCGATGCCACTCGAAGTCCACGCATGGGCAATCAAACCACTCATCGCACACATCTGTCAACGCTTTGCTGCCCGTGCAATGGCGCAACAGATTTCCTTGGAAATTCGTATTACTGATGACATGCCGGACGTGTACGCAGATCGCGAACGCATTCGCATCGTCTGTGAAAATTTAATAAGTAATGCGATAAAATATAGCCCGCAGGGTGGAGTGGTCCGGATTCATGCACGACCAGATAACGGCGTAGCAATTATCTCGGTGAGTGATCAGGGCGTAGGCATCCCCGCAGAGGAACAAGGGCGTATTTTTGACCGGTTTTATCGCATTGACAATCGCCTCCGTCGTGAAACCCAGGGGTTCGGCCTCGGTCTCTATCTGGCCAAAGCAATCATCGAAGCTCATCACGGGCATATCTGGGTAGAAAGTCGGATTGGCACTGGTTCACGCTTCTTCTTTTCTATACCGTTAGCCATTACTCGCCTCGATGGGCAAACAACCGACGACAACCACGAAGTGATAGAGCTCACAAAGGATAGCGATCATGAATGATCTCCGTGACAAACTTGTGCTCGTTGTTGACGATGAAATTCGTCTAACCGGCTTAGTCCGTATGAATCTCGAAGCAGAAGGCGTACGCGTCATTACCGCAAGCAATGGACGCGAAGCCCTCGACCTAATCCGTGAAGAGATGCCTGAAGTGGTCATACTCGATGTGATGATGCCGGGTATGGATGGCTTTGAAACACTCCGTCGCATCCGCACAGCGTCCCAAGTTCCCGTCATCATGCTCACCGCCAAAGATGAGGAAAATGACCGCATTAAAGGGCTCGAACTCGGTGCCGATGATTATGTAGGCAAACCGTTCAGCCACCGAGAACTGATTAGCCGTATACGTGCCGTGTTACGTCGTCACTACTTGCCGGCACCCAGCACGCCTGGCAATATCACGGTAGATGAACGACTACAAATTGATTTCAACAAACGCGAGGTGCTCATTCACGGCGAACGTATCAACTTACGTCCGACCGAATATCGCCTTCTCTATCACCTCGTACAACGTGCAGGGTTCGTGATGTCGCACAATGAACTATTGGCCAAAGTTTGGGGACCGGAGTATCACGATGAGACGCACTACTTACGCTTGTATGTAACGTACTTGCGCCAAAAAATCGAAGTTGACCCAGCCAATCCGATCTATATTTTGACGGAACGCGGTGTCGGCTATCGCTTCAAAACCATAGAATCGCAAAGTGACACAACGGCTTAAGGAAGGACACCATGACACACGGGATGAGCGACTACGTGATTGATGTGGATGCAGCCGCGTTTCAAGAGGCTGTAATCGAACGATCGGCGCAGGTGCCAGTTGTTGTTGATTTTTGGGCGCCATGGTGTGGCCCCTGCCGCACACTTGGTCCAATCCTTGAACGGTTGGCTGGTGAAAGCAACGGCACATGGATACTCGCCAAAGTAAACGTGGACAATAACCAGCGCATTTCTCAACAATACGGCGTCCAGGGCATCCCAGCAGTCAAAGCCTTCAAAAACGGTAGTATGTGCGAACAGTTCACCGGTGCCATCCCCGAATCACAGATTCGTACGTGGCTCAAACGCATTATCCCTGACGCGATGGATGGCCAATTCAACGAAATAAAACAGGCGATGTCGGCGAATCCGGCCGGTGCCAAAGCACAACTCGCACAGTTTGTCACGAACCACCCACAGCATTCTGAGGCCGGGTTGCTCTATGCAGGCACGCTCATTCGGGCCAACGCACACAATGCAGACGACTACCTACGTCAAATTCCCACACATGGCCAACTCGCACCCACTGTCGCTGCGTGGCGCACATTACTGAGCGCGCGACAAAGTAGCATTGTCGTCAATAATCATCCTGCGGCAATCCAATTTGCACAGGCGATGGAAACATTTGCTCGTTACGACGATGCACAAACCATCGCATCACTATTACAGATTATTGCGAGTGACCGCGCCTGGGAAGATGATTTGGCACGCAAAACACTGCTAGCACTGTTCGTTGTCCTGGGAGATACGCATCCACTCGTACCTGAAGCACGGCGTCAGTTAGCAGCATTGCTGTTCTGACGTAACGACTGTACGTAGAGCTGCAGGGTTGTTTCGATCATCTGTGGCACACTAAATTGTGCGTTCACCCAAGCTACCGCATGCGTAGCAAACTGGCGGCGCATGGTGTCGTCACTCCAGAGCCGATGCATGGCATGCGCAAGGGCAACCGCATCGTCAGGTGGTACCACGATGCCCGTATGACCATCTTGGTTGACGAAACTCGTGGCAGTTCCGATTTCACAGCTAATAGCAGGTAGACCAGCTGATAACGCTTCTAGAAGCGCCAGGCCGAAGGCTTCGGCTCGGAGCTGTGACGGGAAGACGAAAAAGCGCGCGATGTGTTGCAACGCACGCACATCGGCGTCCGCAAGCGCCCCCAAGAAATGCACGCGTGCGGTGATACCCAGCGTGTGCGCTTGCGCTTGCAATTCGGGCATGAGCGGTCCATCACCCACAAGCGCCACGTGCAACGATGGGGGCGTACGTGCAAGCGCATCGAGGAGCGTCGTCAAACCTTTGTAGTAGCGCATCCGTCCCACCCACAGCACACATCCCTCAGGAAAGCGCGCCTGCCAGTAGGCAACGCGTGAGGCTTCGACGGGTGCAGATGCAGGCACTGCGAGTGGAATGACGTGGCATTTATCACGGTAGTGCTGTAATGTCTGCGACGAATCACGATACTGCGGACTCGTGGTGATGATTGCCTGTGCACGACGCAACGTGTGATGCAATAACGGCGCGTAGATACGCAACAGGTGATGCTGTCGCACGACATCACTCTGATAGGTGACCACAAATGGCGTTTTGCGTTGCCAAAGTGCCACATCTCCACCCGGCCATGGCATTTGCAGATGCACCACGTCTGGGGCAAGCTGACGTACAATGGAAGGAAGCGCAAATGAAAAGGGTGATGATGCCACATCAACGTGACGCGGTACACGATAGATGGCGACTCCGTTGTGCTGCTCAACCGATGCAAGTGATTGCTGTTGTGGCTGACAGACGACCACACTCACCTGGTGTCCTAGTGCGGCCATCCCTTCGGCAAGGATCCGCAAATGCGACTCGATGCCACCAATAACCGGCCAGTAGTCTTTGTAGAGATACAAAATATGCACAGTGGATACACCGATGACAAAAGATGATTCCATTCCATTATACGACCCTCGCAACAAACTCAACGATTTAACGAGCAAAGAATGGACGTATGCGCTGAGTTCGGTGATGAGTACGCATTACCCGGCACGTGGGCAACAAAGTTTGGCACATCATCTGCGCAAACGGCACCCATCCCCGAAACCACCACAACTCATCGCCGAACTCATCCGGTTCTTCACGAAGCGCCATGGGCGAGTACTCGATCCATTCTGCGGATCCGGGAGTAGTTTGTTGGCATGTGCGATGACGGAACGATGGGGCGAAGGGATTGATTTGTCGGCGGAATACCGCGCACTCTACCACGAAGTAGCCAGTACACTCCAGATGGCTACATTTCCGTATCATGTTGGTGATGCGTGCACCGCAGATGTGTACACGCAGCTCTCTACGGGGACGTTTGATTTTGTGGTTGCCGACCCACCCTATCTTTCCATGCTCACTAAGCGGCGTACGGGACATCGCGCAAAGAAGGGACAGGCGCAAGCGACACCGTTTAGTGGCGATCATCGTGATTTGGGCAACATGCTCCCAAGCGACTTCTTTACGACACTCGTACACACGCTGAACCTCTGTTGTGAGCAGTTACGACCGCATGGTCATATGGCCGTGTTTATCAAAGATATGCAACCCGATGCGTTCCATCACAACATGCTCCACGCAGATGTGGTCAACGCAATGACTGGAATCCCCGCATTGCGCTTCCGTGGCTACCGTATCTGGCACGATGCAAACGTGAATCTTTTTCCATTTGGATATCCACATACGTTTGTGGCTAATCAAACCCATCAATTCATTCTGATTTTTCGTAAAGAAATCAGATGACCCCGTGTGGTGAGTACCACACGGGGTCATGAACGGCTAAATCGTTTACTGTGGAGCCTGCCATATATCAAACGATTGTGCTGCGCGAAGTCGGCTTCCTATTGCAACTGCGGCACTCACCAGCACCACGTTTTTGATGATGTATTGACCTTCGAGCGTCAACACGAAGGGGAAGACTTTCCAGACTAAATCGGGTGTAACCACCAACGGCAACAAGGTGCCACCCATTTGCAAAAAGAGCAACATGATAGTGACGCGCATACCACGCCCGAGGAGAAAACCCACGCCAATGGCGATTTCCCAGAGTGCCAAGACGGGCATAAAATATTCGAGCGGCAAGAAACTGAGACTTGCACGAATTAATCCATCAGCAGGGCTCAAGCCAGGTACCAGTTTGAGCGCACCGAACCAAATGAAAACGATTCCCATCGACCAGCGCAAAAGCGTCGTTGCGTTGCGTTGCATCCAGCACGTCAGCGTGCGATCGACTCGTAACAGAAAATGTGTCATGATGTCACCCTCCGAGTCGTCTGCTTTTCCTGAATTTACTATACCATCTTTGTACATATTCGCACAAATACTTATTTTAAAATATTTCATAACAATTTTGTTATAATAAGTGTCAGAGAAAAAACCGCGGAGAATCAGCGATGGATGTACAACAGTTACGCATATTTGTGGAAGTTGCCACACACTTACATGTGAGCAAAGCGGCACAAACGCTGCATCTTGCGCAGCCAGCAGTTAGCCGTGCAATCCGCGAGCTTGAGCATGACTGTGGAGATGTCGCACTCATCCAGAAAGTCGGACGCAATATCCGTCTCACCGAAGCAGGCGAGGTATTACTTGGGCATGCGCACCGAATTTTGGCAGAAGTCACCGATGCGCAGATGAGCATGCAGGCACGCAGTCATGCCACAGCCGGGCGGGTGCGTATTGGGGCGCCACCGACGATTGGGCAACGCCTGCTTCCACCAGCGTTGGCGCGCTTTCGAGCGTTGCACCCGGCCGTAGAACTGCGTATCGAGCAAGGTGGTACATCTCAACTGCTTACGCATCTCGATTTGGGGGAAATAGACATTGCAGTGGTAACAATGCCGATTCCCACACGCAACCACCACATTGAGCTGTTGTTTGACGAGCCACTCGTAGTGGTGATGCACCGCACCCATGCACTCGCACATCACACCCAAATTGCATTGTCGGCATTGAGTGACGAATCGTTTTTGCTCTATCCGCCGGTATACGAGATGCACAACACGATTATTGCGGCATGTAAAACGGCTGGATTCACCCCAAAAATCGCCCTCGATGGTGGAGATGTAGGACTCCTCCTCGAACTTGCTGCAGCAGGGCTCGGTGTGGCCATCGTGCCGCAACTCGCCATTCGCGGCAATGAAGAGATTGTGGCACGTCCACTTTCCGCACCGAAGTTGACGCGTCAAATGGCACTCATTCAGCGGAGCGACCGGGCGAGTACCGTCGCGAGTCGCACCTTATTCGCAGCACTTGCCCGTGATTTACGCATGAAACTGTAAGTCATCGTGCAATGTCTGGACGGCAGCTACGACCTCGTCATCGGGCACCACAAACGACATGTAATGGCCAAAAACGGTTCGTGCCACCACCATGGGGTGTATTTGCGCTTTACCGAGGGCGAGTCCTACCATGGGAACCAACGCACCACCGTGTGCCGCACTAATCACTGAGACCAATGCCACCGGTGTAATTTGCGTAATTTGATATCCTTCGCTGAACGCTTCAGCGAAAATCTCGGCAGTATACGTCGCATCGGGCTGTCGCACAAGCACCATTAATGTACGATCGAGATCACTTTGGTGGACCAGCAAGGTTTCGATACCCGAACGAGCCAATCGTGTCGTTACCGCACTCGCATGCTCTTGGGTCCACGCATCTTGTACGGTTGGGAGTGGACTCGCCGAGGCTGCCACAAGTGACAGACCACGCGTGGAAATAATGGCCGCGGAAGCATGATTCCCCAACGGTTCATCGGATACCACGGTCCCGACCAATGCCGGCTCATAGATGTTGGCGATGCGTAATGGAATACGCCGTGACGCAAGTGGCATCAACGTGCGAATATGCAATATTTCAGACCCCGATAACGTGGCCATCTCGGCAGCTTCGGCATACGTGAGTTTGGGCAGGGTCATCGCCGTAGCAACAATCTTAGGATCGGCGGTCAGAATTCCGTTCACGTCTGTCCACAAACAGACCTCTTCGACATCGAGTGCTGCACCTATTAACGCGGCGGTGTAGTCTCCACCTCCACGACCAAGAGTCGTGGTCACTCCTGCGCGTGTCGAACCGGTATACCCAGTTACAACGGGCACTATTCCGGCTTGCATGCTCGGCAAGAGTCGGTCACGGATGCGTTGCAATGATTCATCAACAAAAGCACGTGCAGATCCAAAGTGTTCGTCGGTGACAATCAACTCGGCTGCATCAATCATCTGTGCTGCAACGCCGTTTTGGCGCAAAATGACGGCCACCAGATGTGCTGCAAAGCGCTCACCAAGACTTGCAATAGCATCAATCCCACGTGGTGAATATTCGCCGAGGGTTGCCATGGCACGGGTCAAGCGATCGAGTTGCTTCAGCAATTCAGAAAGCTTCTGGAACAACATCTCGCGTTCCCAATCGTCGGTGACCATTTTTTCGGCAATCTGACGATGACGATTCCACAGTTCACGCCGTGCCACATCGGTTTCCGATTCGCCACCATGCACCGCCGCACGCGCTGCGCGGAGCAGGGCATCGGTAATTCCAGGCAACGCACTACAAACAACGGCGGGGGTTGCACCTTCTGTTTGGTGGAGTTGCCGCACGATTTTAATGGACTCGCGCATTCGTTGCGCATCTGAAAACGCTATCCCACCGAATTTGATGACACGCATGATAGTCCTACACTTTGCGGCTAGCGCTGTTGTAAACCGGCCTGTGCCACCACCAATGGGATGGCTTTAGTCCAACCAACCGACATGAGATGGACGCCACGGACACCTTCGATGGCGAGCAATTGTTGGCTCAGCTCCGCCGCAACGGCGACACCTTCTGCTTCTGGATCACTCGTAGCCTGCATGCGATCGATGATTGCTTCGGGCACACGTGAACCAGGCAGATGGTCACGCAAAAAACGCGCAGATTGTGCTGATTTGATCACCATCACGCCAGCCATGATGGCCGCACGCTGATGCAATCCGAGGGCACGCACATCGTGCATCCATTCTGCGAAACGCTGCACATCGAAAATAATCTGCGTCTGGATAAATTCGGCTCCGAACTCGATTTTGCGCTCGAGGCGCGTCGCCTTTTCGATGTTTGGATTTGCCACACCACCCACATAGAAGGATGGCGCTTCAGCAAGAGGAGTTCCCGATGAAAAGGTTTGTTGATCACGGAGTGTGCGGAGCGTTTTGATGAGCTGGAATGAGTTCAAATCGAGCACATTCTTGGCATCCGGGTGATCACCGATTTTGGGGTGGTCACCGGTCATGGCGAGAATGTTTGAGACGCCACAGGCCGCACCACCGAGGGCATCAGCCTGAAGGGCAATCCGGTTACGATGCTGACACGTCATCTGTGCGATGACTTCGTGGCCGTGTTGGCGCAAAAAGATGGCAGCAGTCATTGCCGACATGCGCCCCAACCCGCGCTGGTTGTCGGTCAGGTTGAGTGCATCCACCGCTGGGGCGAGCTGGCTGGCAATTTTGAGCAAAGCTGCCGCATTTGCGCCTCGTGGTGGGGCAATTTCACCGGTAACCACGGTGCGGCCAGATGCAAGCTGCTGATGCAATTTACTAAAAAACACAAACACTCCTTCATTCATGACAAAACGCAGGCTACCGGTTACATCCGGCAGCCTGCGTCTTCGTGCCGGAATCTATTGTGCGACACCTACCGCCTTCGTCACACCGATCATTTCAACGGTACGGGTGCCATCGTGTTCGACCCACACACCGCATTCACTGCCATCTTGGCTTTCAGCAAGTGTCATCTCGCTCCCGTCAAACTTGAGTGCGGGATGATACCACTTGTACACTTTTTCCGCTTCACCGACCACATAATGCCCAATCAGCGACCGCCGAAAACGCGTACTACTCGTGTTGGGAAGACTCCCGTGAATGAGCTGACCGTTAAAAAAGAGGACATCTCCGGCTTGCATGATCACAGGTTGGACGGTCATCCCATCAGGAATTGGCACCGTCACATCGGTGAAACTTTGTGTGGTATCAGCGGCAGTGGTACACAGGACTGGCAACGTGTGGCTCCCCGGCACCACCTGCAGACAACCGTTTTCTTCATCGCAGTCGTCGAGTGCCAACCAAGCCGCACAACACGTACCTGGTTCTACACGCAGATAGTACTGATCTTGATGCAGTGCTTGCCCACGTGCTGACGGTGGCTTGTAGTAAATCATCGTCTGCACGGCATACGGTTCACTACCAAGGATCGCAGTCATCACATCACGCAGACGCGTGTCGAGCAAAAATCGCATGCTCACCGTGTCCCAGCGATGCATCTGCAACATACGTGGGTAGCGCTTGAGCGGGTCTTGTGCATCCTTGATGGCACTCGTATCACCCTTTTGGCGCTTCTCTTCGTTCATCTGCATGTAGTGCGCAAGCATTGCATCCACTTCTGAACGCTGATACAAACCACGCACCACGGTATACCCCTCGGCAGCAAAAGCTCGCACATGTGCATCGTACATCGGTGTACTCCTCGTCTTATGCGGTAAACAGGGGAGCCATTTCTTGGAGCTTCAGCAGTTGATCCATGGCTAATTCTGATGGTGCATGCACGTAGCGTGTCGCCGCATCAAAGACATGCGGCAGGAGACGTACATCACCCACTGTATTGAGAAAAATCCCTTTGCGACTTAACACCCAATGCACAGCGGTATCAATGTGTACTTGTTCGGTGAGTGGCTCGTACCAAGTAGCACTACTACGCTCGATTCCTTCCGGCCATGGTCGACGTACGATTGCTTTAATCGTCTGTACGGCCACATTTCGCTCTCGACAACGATTGAGCAGTCGTTCGAAATCGTGTGCATATGTCTGATTCTGCATCAAAATATAGCTATACGGCAACAAGACACTATCAAAATCGAATTCAGCCAACGATTCGTAATGCCGTTGCGCAACTTGCAATCCGTGACCAGTGACGCCAATATACTTGACTACTCCTGCTTTTTGCGCCTCGACACAGGCCCGCAATGCGCCATCTGCACCCATGGCCGTACGCCATTCGGATTCATCAACCAAATTGTGGAGCTGAATCAGATCAATGTGACTCACACCCATCCGTTGTAACGATGTGCGGATTTGGTCACGGGCAGCAGCATAGGTACGTTCGCCAGTTTTGGTTGCCAAAAAGAACTGATCACGACGACTGCCTTGGAGCCAGGGCTTGATGCGGTCTTCGGATGCACCATAGCTTGCAGCCGTGTCAATATGATTGATACCGTACTGAAGCAATACATCGAGTGTGTTATCTGCAACAGACTGGTCCACGTTACTGAGTGCAGCTGCACCAAAAATCGTCTTGGTACTCTGGTGTCCAATACGCCCAAAAGGTTGTGTCGCGATCATCGCAAACCTCCCGTATGAATACTTTCTACAGTGTAACACACATTATTTGCGTGCCACGGTACGAGCGTACACCCCTGTGCTTCGCTAGCGAAGCACATCTTCGCGCATTATCTGGTCGAAGCATGCGAGCAAATAATCCGCATTACCTTCATCGAATGGCATCGGCGGTCGAATTTTGACCACATTGTGAAATGGGCCATCGGTGCCAGCGAGAATGCCGTAATCACGCAGACGATTGGAAACGTATGAAGCCTCGGTATCGGCTGGTTCGAAGGTGTTTGGGTCGCGCACTAATTCGACCCCCAAGAACAAACCGGCACCACGCACATCACCGATCATACGATGGTGAGGGGCAATTTGGCGTAATCCAGCGAGCATGCGATTGCCGATATGAAGTGCGTTTTGTTGGAGTGGCTCATCACGCAACACATCGAGAACGGCCAAGCCAGCAGCCATTGACACGTTGTTGCCACCAAACGTGGCAAAATACTCCATGCCGTTGTCAAACGCATCTGCGATAGCACGTGTGGTTACCACGGCACCCATCGGCTGGCCGTTACCAATCGGCTTGCCCATGATGACAATATCGGGGACCACACCGTGTGCCTCAAATGCCCAGAAATGAGTGCCGATACGACCAAAGCCCACTTGAACTTCGTCGGCCATACACACGCCACCTGCAGCACGCACATGTGCGTATACATCTGCTAGATAACCAGGTGGGAGCACGATTTGACCACCCACACTCGGCAACGTCTCCGCGATATATCCACCGAGACGACGACCCTTGGCATGAATCTTGGCAATCACGTCCTGGACTTGGGCTGCATACTTGGGGCCAGCCTGTGGGTCGTTGCGCTTGAATGGACCGCGGTAGTCGTCGGGAATTGGCGCAGTGTGAACCCAGTCTGGGGCACCCGTCCCACCAGGCCCGTCATGTTTATAAGGGCTTATGTCAATGAGTGTATTGGTGTGTCCATGATACGCGGCTTCGAGCACGATGATGTCCTGCGCATTGGTGTAGGCTTTCATCAAACGAATTGCGAGTTCGTTGGCTTCACTCGCAGAATTCACGAAATAACAGACTTCGAGTGCGGCAGGGAGCGTGGCAGTCAGGCGCCGTGCATATTCCTGCATCGCATCATTGAGATAGCGCGTATTGGTACTCAACAAACCATATTGCGCAGTGGCGGCACCAACAACCCGTGGGTGGCAATGCCCCACATGCGCCACATTATTATATGCATCTATGTAGACACGACCGGTGCTGTCATATAAATACTGCTTCCAGCCACGTACAATCTTGAGTGGGCGCTTGTACGAGATGCTGAGATTACGACCAATGCGTTGCCGTCGTTCAGCGAGCGTTGTACTAAGCGGAACTTGTGGTGCCGGAAATCGTGACGCGTCCATGCGCAACAATAGATTCGGGTTGGGGGAAAGTGCCGCCCATACTGCGTGCTGTGACGCATACCCGACACCAGGGAAGTCGCGCCCCATGTCAAGGAAATCAAGAATGATTTGGAAGTGGACATGCGTGGGCCATTTGCCATTGACATCGGGAATACCAAAGCTCCCAATCCGCTCGCCAGCCTCTACATGCTGGCCAATCGTCAGAGTCCGCATGGATTCATCACTGAGATGGCCGTAAACGGTATAAAAAGGAACACCCGTGTCAGTATGATGCTCCAGTATGGTCAAGTAGCCATAGTCGAGATGTGCAGGCAAGTATTCGAGCATGTAGACGCGACCAGGCAGCACCGCATGCACGGGCGTACCCGCAGCACTCCAAAAATCAATGGCCAGATGGAGCGTGCGCCGTTCACTCGTCACATCGGCTGCGGTGGCATATCGGTCTGTCGTATAAATCAGGCGAGGCTCAAGGTACCCACCCACACCGATACGTCCATCCATGAAGGATTCAATGACGTGCGCAAATCGTGGCATAGTCGCATTGCGCGGATCCGCACCAAGCACCGTACTCCCCACGCTCAGGTCAAGTGCGACGGTTTCCGTAGCGGCTAATTCGCGCCCTAAAATAGGAGCAGTAGGCTGTGTCGCAATCCATGCCACCACCGCATCGTGGTGTGGCACTGCAACACGGCCACAGGCTGCCCGCAAGCGATAGTGCATCAGGCGTGGGTGTTGTGCGCTCAGTGTATGGAGCAACGCCCATGCAGGCGCTTCGCTCACCGTCATGTATGGGTCATCGGGACGCTCATGTTTACGAATCGCCGAAACCGTCACGCTAATACACAGACGCATACATACCAGATCGTACAGCATTGCAATTTCTGCATCGTTGAGGGCATACTGGGCATGGTATGCGGCCACCATGGCAACCAAGGCATCCACGGGCTGCGGATGACGCATCACCGCATATGCGGCTGCAATTGCGAGTTCGCTCACTATCGCTGACTGCATCATATCGCCGAAATCCAACAGACCGGAGATGGTGCGTGCCATGTACGCCGGTCGCCCCACCACCACGTTGTAGTCGTTTGCATCTCCATGAATTACCCCGTAGCGGAGCTGTGAAGCGTGGGTCGCAAGTGACGCCTGGAAACGCGTCAAATGTTTGGTGACCAGCTGGCGTTGTGTCGCATCAGTGAAGGTGTCAAGATACTTACCTATCCACGCCCCACGCATGACATCCCATTCCAACGTGCGCTGCGTGGCAGGATGCGAAAACGACTCGAGCACTCCGGCTAGTTGTGCAAGCACACGACCGAGACCAGTGACGAGTGCATCATCAACGGGGTTTGCATCTGCAAATAACGTTCCCTCGATGTATTCGAGCATCCACACAATGTGTGCATGTTCACCGATGCGTTGCAGCGACCAGTAAGCGCCATTTGACTGCGGCATGACCCGTTGCACGGGAATCGTGGTCGCATGCGTGGCGATGTGCATCAGTGCTGCAATCTGCATCTCTACGAAGGCACTTTCACGATTGGGATGCATTATTTTTAGTACGAAACGCCGACCATCTGGCGCTATAACAAGCGCATTCGTGTCGTATTCGCCTGGCAAACGAGTTACATTTGGGGTAAATCCGTACACTTGCGCCGCAACATGCGCAATATCAGCATCACTCAGTGGAATCGGCTTATCTTGTGACAACATGGCACCCTCTCGTCACTGTACGACTGTGCCTTAATTATACGTGGATTTCGCCACAGCACGACACGTGCATGCACTGCATGTATCTGTGATACGCTAACAGTAACAACGATTGTGAGGGATGAATGAGCAACACGCTAAATGACGTCGTATGGAATGAACGTGCGTGGCCGGCACTCCAGTCATTGCATCAAAACGTGACATGTGATGTATGCGTCATCGGCTTAGGCGCATCCGGATTACACGCCATAGAATATCTCGTCGCACACGGCGTGAATGTCGTTGGCATTGACGCGGGCATGGTTGGCGGTGGCGCCGCAGGTAGTAATGGTGGCTTTATTTTGGCAGGCATTGCTGCATTTCACCACGATGCGGTACGCGCACTCGGTCACGACATCGCTACCCATCTTTATCATGAAACACTCGAAGAAATCGCACTCCTCGCACAACACGAGCCGCTCTTTCGTCAGAGTGGCTCAATACGCATTGCAGCCGACGCCGAAGAATACGCAGACTGTGTGGCCCAGTATGAATGTATGCGTCGCGATGGTCTGGCTGTTGAGTGGTATGAGGGCAAAGAAGGCAAGGGAATCCTCTTTCCGCATGATGGCGTATTCCAACCACTCCTACGCGTGCGCCGTATGGCGCGCACACTGCATGACAGTGGAGTACAGATTTTCGAACGCACACCCGCACAACTGGTAGCACCCGGATTCGTGCGTGCCAACGGCTCAATTATTCGTTGTCAGACAGTGATTGTTGCAGTAGATGGGCGGCTCGAACACCTTCTTCCCACCCTACAACACCAAGTGCGAACTACCCGTTTACAGATGCTCGCAACTGCTCCCGACCCGCAGGTAACGCTCGCACGCCCGGTGTACTACCGATATGGGTATGATTATTGGCAACAACTCCCCAACGGGAGCATTGCCATGGGTGGCTGTCGCGATTTGCATGAAGCAGCAGAATGGGGATTTGACGTCATGCCGACGCAGCCCGTACAACAGAGCATAGAAGCCACATTACGCACAGTGGTGGGGAGCCAGGCTCCTATCACGCACCGCTGGGGTGCTTCTGTTGCCTACCGAACTGATGATGTGCGTCCATTGGTCGCACAGATTTCACCGGGAGTATGGGTGTGTGGCGCATACAACGGCACAGGTAATATTGTGGGAGCCATCTGCGCCAAACATGTTGCACGTGCCATCGTAACTGGTTCCACTACGCATCTGCGCTGGTGGGTGGCATAAACGGGCTGACCACATATCGGTATCATAGACGACGCACTGTACGCGCACCGAGGAGAATCATGAATCATCCATACATCCGCTTGCTCCGTGTCGGAGCTGTGTGTGTGGCATGCCTGCCTGTGGTACATTTCTTCGGTTTTTTGTATGGGGAATTACTGGCAGCCAACCATACGCAATCACTCCTCACATTCCAGTCGGTCGTTGCGTCGTACAGTGCCGAAATCCAACTCCTCTATCACGGGGAATCACGCATACCTGGAAGTGAAACTGGCTTTATACCTGGGATGTACGATGCTTTTGTGCGTAGCTTGGGACTCTATCTAGGGGCGGCATCCATCGCAGTATTGGGTGGTTTGTGGAGTGGACTGAGTATCATCCGCCAGCATCGGGGCAGATTGCCGGCATGGTTTAGCACCATCATGAGCACCGGTGCAGCACTACCTGCCCTCTTTTTTGCGAGCGGCAACATCGCACTCCTCTACTACATCCTGATTTACACCTCGTACGATCTGCCCTTCCCACTTCAAGGATTCGGGTGGGATTCCCATCTCGTCGTGCCACTCATCGCACTGTGTCTGCGGTCGCTATGTAGCATCAGTGTACATACTGCGCTCTCGCTCAATGACGAATACAGCAAACCGCACATCGTAGCTGTACGTGCCAAGGGGGTCCACGAAGCGCAGCTCCTGCAGCACCATGTATGGCCTGCACAACAACAACGCATTATTGCTGGTAGTGTACATGAACTTCGCTTGATGCTCGCCGAACTCATCGTGGTGGAATATCTGTTTCGCTGGCAGGGCATCGGTCACCACTTTGCGACTGCAGTGATTGCACCGCGCATGAGCAACATCGAAGCAGCGTCATTCTATGCTTCGAGTAGCGTGATTGGTGCATGTCTTGTTGGCTTCCTTATCCTCTATGCCTGTGGTGAGAGTCTACGTGCAATTGCCATACCACGCCACGAGCACGACACTACTTTTGCGGAGTCAGCATGAACATACGCACGCTGATCGGCATACTCGTTGTCATCACGGTTACACTCGTCACATTTTTTGGTGATTGGATTGCTCCGCACGATGCCCGTGCACGCCATGCCGTCTCCATTTCCGGTGATACGGTGATTGCCCCACCCTTTCCCATTGGCACACCCGGATTCATGCTTGGCAGTGATCAATATGGTCGCGATTTGTTGAGTCGCATTATCGTAGGCACTAAACCCACAATGCTCACGATACTCATCGTCGCATTACTCCGACTGCTGATTGGGTGCAGTGTAAGCATTATCGTTGTGCTCGCCCCACAATACATACGTGGAGTATTGACAACACTTACGTCGGTGATTGGGGCGATTCCAGAGTTTGTTGCAGCGCTCATCGTACTCACGCTTCAACCAGACACCACACTTGCCATTTTCGTGCTTGCGTTAACGTGGAGTAGTTGGACAAATGTGACCACAGAGGTGCATGTACAACTCACTGAACTACGCAGACAACCCTTTTATCTCGCCGCCCAAAGTGGTGGTGACCGGCAATACAGTATTTTGATACGGCATGGTGGTCGCGTTGTTGCCCCCGTGCTCCAACGCCTCTTCATCCGAGAAGTGCGAGCCGCCTTGACTGTGCTCGCGATGGTTGGCTTTTTGGGTTACTTCGTGGGTGGGGCAACATGGATTATTGTGGCTGGAGATGCGATTCCTATTGGCGCTCGTGCAGCAGATTACCCGGAGCTCGGCCAACTCCTTGCGACGAGCTTTGAGCGTGTGTTACGCCCCGAAGCGTTAATTGTAGTAGGCACATACATTGGCAGTATCATAGTCGGGTTGCAACTCTTGTTGATGCAACCGATTGCGTTGCCACGTATTCGTCCTCAATGGCTCCAAGACGCGCAAACAACCATTGAATGGTGGCTGGCACGCCGTTCAGCTGTATGGCTCGTAGTGGCCGTAATCGCGCTTGGCGCCTCCATGCTATGGGTGATTACACCGACAAATCCTGCACTGGTCGCTGACACTCGTCCTGCGCCAATCATCATGCAACGCAACCACCCATGGGCAATGGAAGGTGGTGATGCAAGCCAGAGTTATCGTAGCGCTACGCTTGATCCGCCACAGCAATTAGAAACGATTCGGACACCGCTGACAATCACAAGTGCACCAGTGATGAGTGCACGTGGCGAAGTATACGTATATGCCACTGCACAGCTCTTGCAGTGGCATCGAGGTCAGTGGCGTCAATTTCCGCTACCATTCCTGCCAATCGGCAATCCAGCACTCGATCCTACAGGTAACGTCGTCGCAGTTGCTGCTTCCGGTGACATCGCGCATATTTCACCGGATGGTGTAGTACTACGCACATACCGCACCACCACGCGGGCATTGGCCACAAGTAGTGCGGTTGTGGATCTGCAGGGGAACGTTGCGGTGAGCGTGGTTGATCGCATCGAGCTTTTTGATACGCGTGGCACGTTACGCTGGGCAACGGCTGCCATTGCCGGGTATAACGAATTCCCACCGTTGTTGAGCCCCGACGGAACGATTATCGTGCTTGCCAATCAAGCATTTGATGTGGTTGATGGTGGGCGATTACCACTGTTTGCCGGGAATCAAGCTACAGAGTACGAGGGTGGAGCCCTGATTAGTGGCGCCGACGGGTACCTGTATCGTCGTGCCAGCCATAGTTTGACACAGCTGGCAGTAGAGGGCTTTGTGCCCACCGAATTACGCACCCTCGATTGGGATGCCGCAAAAGTCACGCTATTTTTTCCGCAACGCAGTGGGGTAACCGCTGGTGGCGTCGGGTGGCAACTCTATAGCGGTTATGGCAGTCGGGCAACATTTGTTTGGATGTACGATCAACGGCAGTACCACACCACGGCACTCGACGCACAGAGTCGGCTTCTCAGCGTCGCAGATGACGCAACCGCGCTCTTTTGCAACGTGCAACGCATCTATGCCCGTTCGCCGGGTACTGCTGCGGATACGTGGACACACCCCGTCCTCCCATCACTCGGAAGTTGTCTCGGTGGCGCATTTAGTCAATTCGGAAATGTCATTGCGTATGCGGACGGGTTGGTATGGTACACATCACCACAAACTCGGTGATGCCAGCACGGAAGCCACCATGGGTGGCTCTATGTTGCCACCACACAGCACAACACCGACCTTGCGCACTCCGGCAGGAAGTTTACCTGCCAACAACGCGCCTGGGCCTGTGCCCGCACTCGGTTCAATCAGTTGTTTCAACGTGAGCAACACACTTTGCGTTCCTGCGATGATTTCCGCTTCACTTACGGTGATGATCTGTGC
>JBEANH010000002.1:0-128547 GCA_041165505.1 Chloroflexota bacterium
GTGCCACATGTGTCGAAATCAACGAAAGTGGGGCAGCCTGCTGCGCTGTTGCCGCAAGCATATGCCAGGCGTCAATACCACAATGCCACGTCTGATACGGGCGCAGTGGATGATTGGGCGTGGCAAAATCCACACGTAAGCGCATCATGAGTGGTGACACCACATCTTGCCATTGTATCCCCTGTACTGGCACTTGTACCTCGCGCCGTAACACAATACAGTGCACGCCTCCACGCAGGTCGAGTTGTGCCAGGGCAATGCTCCCACTATCAAGCTCAAATCGGTCGTTGTGCCACTCTACGACTGCATACCCGGGAGCACCACAGCCCCACACGATCAGCACCCCATCAGCATACTGCGGTGCTGCAACAAATGCAGGGAGCGCAGGGAGCGTGTCACGATCAAACCAGGCTTGTTCACATACCACACCGAGCAATGACATACGTTGCAGTGCGCGCCCGAGCAAGTGTACCAGCGGTGCAACTGGCGTTGATACCCGCATCGGGTGCCAGAGCAGGGTGGCAGGATCACACCATTCTTCTGCGGCTACAATACCAAACCCCAACCCTGTGGCCGCAAGCAGGTGTGGCATGTCACAGGCGATACCAAGACGCGCCATCCCCTGGTGCAACGACCGAAACAACGAATTTGGGCACTGTTGCATTGCTGGATATGCCACCAAGTTTGTTGTGTCACCCATAGACTAATTCCGTTTGCCACGGGCTGCCACCGACACCGGCGTAATCTTGTCAGGAGCTTCTACGAAGTAGAGTGTGTCCGATAAATTGACCGTGGTACAGACATGGATTGGTCGTAGTGCAATGCGACTCCCGATGGGCAAATCGAGGGTCGCAGGAATCTGCAGTACACCATGTTCTTCGGACATCCGTACCAGTGCCACTGGATGTTCGACGCCCGTGGCAAAACCAGTGAGTCCCATTTTTTCGTAACTGACGTCACCTGCAAACGTCTTTGAGCCAGCATCCACGGTTGCCGTTGTAGCATCGGGACGACTGATGACGGTGCACACGATGGACAACGCCACCTCTTCATCGCGACACGCACCATTCAAGCGCTGCATGTCATCACCGAACACGTATGTGCCGGGGCGGATTTCGGTGATACCAGGTACCGTTGCGCATGCCATTCCCGTTGGAGTGGAGCCCACACTCACCGCATTAATGGTCAGTCCTTGGTCGCGCAACGACTGTGCCATGCGCACCATCATGGTTGCTTCTTCGATGCCTAGCTCATGCGCACTACGACCATTAGCCCCCGCAAACCATGCACCACGATAGGTAAAAATGCCATCGAGTCGCAAGTGGGATGCCTGCACCACCGCACGACACAGTGCATCCATGTGAGATGCGGCAACCCCACAACGATGGAGGCCAGTATCGTATTCGACACGGATGCCAATCTGCGATCCAGCAGCCTTTGCAGCCTCCTGCAACTGCGTGATCCCGACCATCGAATCTACACCAACGATGAGTTTGACCGTATGTGCCATGGTAGCGGCATGATGCGCTTTGTCTGCGCCAATGACCGGATAGGCCACAAAGATGTCGTCAAACCCAGCATCGGCAAACACCTGTGCTTCGGAGAGTTTGGCTGCTGTAATGCCACGCGCACCTGCGGCACGTTGCATGCGTGCAATTTCTAGTGTTTTATGCGTTTTAATGTGCGGACGCAACGCCACCCCATACCGATCTGCGTGCTGTTGCCAGCGCAAAATGTTGTGCTGTACCGTGGCCACATCAACAACCAATGCGGGTGTTGCAATATGCGCACTAATCAAACTCACCGTAGAAGATGACATCGTTTACTCCTTGTTTAGTACGAAATCAAGCCACCGTCAATGTTTATTGCTTGTCCGTGAATATAGCTGGCGTGTGCCCCTAGGAGAAACAGCACCACCTGTGCGATTTCACTGGCAGTCCCCATCCGTGCCATGGGAACTTTGGCGATACGTTGTTGCGCAATCTGAGCAGGTGTCAGTACATCACGCGCAAGCTCGGCAGTAACATGATCCTGCATCGGCGTATCAATGATACCTGGACAAATACAATTGACACGCACCCCGTTTGTTGCCACACTCTGCGCAAACGTCTTTGTCATGGCAATCACCGCTGCTTTACTCACATTATAGATAGGATGCTGGATGGTACTCGCCATTTTCCCGGCAATGGAGGCAAGCAACACCACACTTCCTGACTCATGTGTAATCATCTGTTTCAGCACAGCTACTGTCAAAAACCACGTCGCCTTTGCATTCACATTCATGACTGTATCCCAATGTGACTCATCTACGTCGAAGGGGTGACAAAGGCGATTTATCCCAGCAGCATGTACCAATCCTGCAATGCGATGTCCATCAGCCGTGGCATGTGCGCAGATTGTAGCTGGTGCACTTGAGTGTGTGATATCGCATTGCACCCAAGTAAGCCGTGCATGCGTGCGCGGCATTGGTACGCGGTCAATGGCACATACCGCCTCACCCTGTGCGAGCAACGCATCAACACAGGCCAGACCAATCCCACTTGCCGCCCCCGTAACAATGGTACGTGTCTGCATATTGCACATTCCTTATGTCAATTCCCATGTCAAGTGTTGCACCTCTGCAAACGTATACACCCAATGTTGCAGTTGGGGCACCCAGTACGGATGTTGGCGTAGATCCGTACACTGCATAAATTGGCGCACACGGTCACGAGACCAACGCACATCGAGCACAAAATCTGCCCCTGTAGGCAGGGATGCATAGGTCACCCCCGTCGTTGCTTGTGGCATTGGCTGGCGCTGCCAGAGTGACGCATCGCACACCAGCGTTGCTGCAACGAGTGCGTGCGCACGCACAAACGAAGACTCACTGCGACATTCGCTCACATCAACGGGCATTTGCATGAGTATAGCACCGGTATCAAAAGTTGCGTCCATGCGATGAAGCGTGACACCCGCTGGTGCATCACCGCGTGCACTATAAAACAAGGGGTCGGGACCTCGCAATGCAGGCAACAACGATGGGTGAATATTGCAGTGTGCGTACTGTCGTATCCATGCAGGGATGCGTCTCGGAAAACAGCAAACTACGATACGCGTATCATGCGTCAGCAGCGGAGCCACGTCCTCCCATTTGGTCATATACAGTACAGGAATTGCATGCATGGCAGCAGTTTCTGCGAGCGATGACGGTGTGATGAGGTGCCGCAGGGCGGGCTGCACCAAACGTGCATGTGGCGCACCAAATGCGGGAAGCACACAGAGTTCTACGTTCTGAAGCGGAACTATTGCTTGTAAAAAAGCACGGGTGAGCAACGATTCCATGCCAAAAAGTATCATCTCCACCCCTATTGCATGCATGCTATGATACGAAAGAATAAATGACCTTGAGGAATCCCATGACAGAGCCAACCGTTATCTGTGCCTACTACAAACAAGTGCTCCCCGCCATGACGAGTGCACCCATTCCAGGAGAACTCGGTGAACAAATTCGCATGCAGGTATCGCGTGCGGGGTGGGAGGCATGGCTCCGTGTGGAACGTGCCTATATCAAGCATTTCGAGCTTGATCCACGGAGCAACGAATACACCAGCCGGCGCACGCGTGTCATCCGCGAGTTCTTCTTCGGACCACCCAGTAATGAACGCATCGTCATATGTGTCAAATTCGGCATCGAGCTCCCTGGGCTCATACAGCCACCTTTCCCCGGATCGTTGGGCATGCGCATCTACCACGAAGTTTCGCAGCGGGCGTGGGCACTATGGCCCGAACAAGAACGCGTCCTCATCAACCATTACGGTCTCAGTCTGGTAGACCCACAGTCGCAACAAATCCTCATGCAAGCCATGGAGGAGTTCTTCTTCGGCGCAGGTGCACAACTCCCTGAGGGCTGGACTCCACCACAAACACCGAGCAAAGGTGGACCGCGTAAATAGGCTATCCGTGCAACGGAATGTCCGGAGTAATTTGGATAGTCAGCGCCGCATGTGCCGTCCGAAGTGCAGCCTCAACCTCTTCGGGGGTAGTGCCACGAGCAAATATGAAGCCGAGATAACTCTCCCCTTCGGGCAATGTGCGAATGGCACGGTGTAACGGCGCAGTAATCTCGATGGATACAATGCCCGGAATCGAGCTCGCTGTGGCGATACCATCAACACGTTGCAAAATTCCCGAGCGGGGGATGGGTATCATCATCACACCACCCGCTCCCGTGTTGCGTTGTGGTCGTCCAATAAGCTGGCCAACCGCTTGGCGTAGAATCAACATTTCAAGTGACTCATCACTACCGAACTGGAGCGTCTGCGAGCAGAGACCGCCAATGCTCCGCCCAGCGACTTCAACCACATATACCCCCGTATCATTGATGCGTAATTCGGCGTGCAGTGGCCCCATGTGCAAGCCGATCGCTTGTGCCGCCTGCGTCGTCACACGCAGGATTTCTGCCTGTATCTGCGCAGACAATCGTGACGGTGTGACATAAATTGTCTCTTCGAAGAGTGGACCATCGAGTGGATCCGGTTTATCGAACAACGCCAATGGCGTGAGTTCCCCTCCATCGAGGACGGCTTCGAGTGCCACTTCAACCCCCGGAATAAACGATTCCACCAAAAAATGATGGGCGGACTGATCCCCATAGAGGTCTGTAAGCAACGCACACACCCGTGCACGTGCCGCCATGAATTCCTGGGGGGTATTGGCACGAATCACACCACGACTGCCGTTGAGTTCGAGCGGTTTGATGACGCATGGAAATGGAATGTGCGCCAGTATTTCAGTAAGTGGAGTGGTAGCATGATAACAGGCGAACCACGGAAGTGGAATCTGTGCATACTGAAGCGCACAACGCATCGCATATTTATTTCGGGCGGCATGTGTTGCAGTCAGCGAATTATGCGGTAGCGCAAGTGCTTCGGCAATCCGTACTGCCACCTGCGCACCACTGTCATCGAGTGCGAGGACCGCAACAAATGGAGAGTTTTGGTGATACACACGCACGGTATCGTAGAGTGTGGAATCAGCAAAATCCACCACATAACACTGCGTTGTAGGCATACCCACAGGCAGGTGGTCACACATCAGCATCCAGTCAATCTGCAACTGGTCAGCTGCCCGTATAAACGCATGATTGCGATACGAAGTCGCACTGCTCACAAATAATAGGCGTCTAGTCGTCATGAGGTGGTACTCTGCGAAACATTGGTGTCGGCAATGTGCGTTTGATTAACGTGGCAGTTGGTGGAATCACGCGTGTCGGTCGCGGCGTGGCGGTGACTTGTCGCGGTGCCAGAGTCGGCACCAGTGTCGGCTGAAGCAATTGTTGCATGCGCACTCGCATTTCCCATAACTGCTGTACCATCACCGGCACTTGTCTGTCTGGATTTGCGGTCACACCGAGGAGATTGTTCGTATTTTGCCCCCAACACCACAATGCAGTGGAAACAGCAATGACACACGTACGATTGCCACCCGCAGCAATTTGGCGTGGTGTATCTGTCAACGTGAGAGTCGTCATCGGTGCTGTTTCGTTGGATTGTTGGCCGAGTTGGAAGTGGGTATTATCACCCCAGCATTGCACGGTTTGGCGACGTGTCAAGACACATGTATGGGCACTCCCTGTGGCCACAGCCACCGCATCAGTGATGTCGGGTACACGTTGCGGCGATGTGATACCCTCACCGACGACGCCCAGTTGGCCATACTGATTACTCCCCCAACACCAGACTTGTCCATCTGTGCGGACAGCACAAGTATGATTGTCACCTGCGGCGAAAGCAACCACATTACCCATATCGGGAACCGGTTCCGCATACAGGCTCATTTCTGGGCCTGCATACCCGAGCTGGTACTGATTATTCCGTCCCCAACAGGCAATGGTTGCATCATCGCGTAACACGCATGCGTGTGTTTCACCCACCACTAAATCGCGAGCCTGTGTAATCCCATCTACAAGGGTGGGTGTGGTACGGAATTCCCCTACACCTGTGGGTTGACTCCCGATTTGTCCGTACTGATTATCACCCCAGCAGTACACGAGTTGTTCTTTGATTGCACAGCTTTGATTGCCGCCTACTGCAAACGCAGTCACACCAATAAAGTTTCCTACGAAATACGGTACCGGACTATCTGCGAGATCACCACTAAACGAATTTCCAAGTTGACCGATGGTGTTTCGTCCCCAGCAATTAAGATCGTTGGTAACAAGCAACGCACAGGTGTGATGTGTTCCCACGGAAACTGCCACCGTGTTTGCAGCCGCGTCAACTTCGCTAGGGAGTGTGCGGGTCGCAGTCCCTGTTTCACTGCCAATCCCCAACTGACCAAACGTATTATCGCCCCAGCACCACACTGTACCATCGCTATCTGCAATACAGATGTGTTGGGCAGAGACACCCACCGACTCCACACCAAGTCGTCCCACAATGGGGCGAGGAATCGCGACATCCTGATACACTCCGCCACTCCCATTGCCAACCTGTCCCACGTTATTCCAGCCCCAGCACGCCACATCACCACGTTGGAGCAGTGCACACGTGTGCGCACCACCAGCAGAAATAGCTACCACATTGGAGAGCCCCGCAACCAAGGTAGCCACCGTAGTAAATGCGTCGTTGCCCGTATTTTCACTATTGCCGAGCTGTCCACTAAAGTTATCACCCCAACACCGTACCTGACTATTCCGTTGGAGCACACAGGTATGATTCTCGCCAGTGCTGATTTGTGCCACATCAATGACGTTCGCAACCAACAGAGGGCGTGGCACAAACGCGTTCTCGCCGACCACGTCCACCCCAACTTGGCCATAACGATTCCACCCCCAACAATAGAGTGCACCAGCATTGGTTAGGGCACAGGTGTGGTCGAGACCGAGGCTGATATGCGCCACATCACTCAATCCGGGCACAACGACGGGCGTTGACAAGCCAGGGCCCGTATCACCGATACCAAGTTGCCCTTGTTGGTTGCGCCCCCAGCAAAGCACCGTTGTATCTTGGAGCAAGGCACAAGAGTGGTTTCCCCCGGCTTTAACTTCGATGGCAGCAGTCAAATCAGCCACACGAAGTGGCATTCCGGATGATGCCGTATTTCCACTCCCCAGCTGACCATCATCGTTGCGCCCCCAGCATGCGCCGCCGCCATCTTGGAGCAAGGCGCAACTATGCGATTGTCCTAATGAAATATCCACGACGGCTTGCACAGCCGCAATCACCGGTGTGCTACTATCTTCGCTCGCTTCATTCCCCAACTGTCCATAATTGTTGTGCCCCCAACAGCGCACTGTGCCATCTACGACGATGGCACAGGCATGGGCCCCGCCTGACGCAATGTCAATGTATTCTTCGTTGCTCCGCAGTGACTGTGGCAACGACGCACTATTTGTCGTACCGTCACCAAGCTGGCCATATTCATTGCCACCCCAACAGCGAACACTCACGAACTTGAGCAAGGCACAACTAAAATTCCCACCAGCTGCCACAATAAACCCATCATTGAGCCCTTCCACAATCCGGTTGTCTGCGGAATATTCATAGGCACCAGTACCGAGTTGCCCATAACTGGCATCTCCCCAGCAGGTCGTTTGGCCGATTTGCAAGCGAGCACAACTCGTGGCAAAGCCCAGTGCCACGTGTGACACACCCGTGAGAACCATGCGCGGTTCACGCACGAATTCATTGATACTTGTCATATCGGTTTGCGCATACCGATTATCGCCAACACACCACAGCTGTTGCAGTCTATCAATTCCACACACATGATTACCACCTACTGCCATGGCGTAGAGTGGCGGCATGCCAGCCACCGTATGTGGTTGGGTCCGAGATTCATCGGCACGCGTTGGTGCATTCTCCCCCCAACACAGCAATTGACCAGCATTTTGCAACGCACAACCAAAACGCCAGCCGATTTGCACATCAATGACATTCTGCAGCGCGGGAATAGGGGCAAACGCGACATGATCACGGCTGAGTGGTTCACCCCAGCAGACGACGGTACCGTCGTATTGCAGTGCACAATTCGAATTACCACCGGAAGCAATTTTGACAACTGCGGGGAGTGCCTGAATCGCAGTCGGCAACGTCTGCATGGATGCGTTACCAGAGATCTGTTGGTAACTGTTATCTCCCCAGCACCACACCGCACCCGAATCGGCAAGTGCACAGCTATGATGCAACCCAGCAGTCACACTCGTCACTGCTGTCAAAGCCCACAGTTGTTGTGGCTGTGACATGCGCTGCAGACTGTTCACACCCAATTGGCCATAATCGTTCGCTCCCCAACAGTAGACATGGTGGTCATAGCGCACGATGCAGGTATGCTGGCCACCAGCAACGACACGTGTCACCCCATTGATGTCGGGGGTCACCGGCACCGCTGAGTCACGTTGTTCGGGGGCACCGAGTTGCCCTTCCAAATTACGCCCCCAACAGCGCACCAACCCTTGTTGCCACAGCGCACACATGTGGGCCTGACCACCACTCATTACCCCACCCGTATGCCCCAAATATACAACCGCATAGCGATCGCGTGCGGCGACGGTGGCAGCCATTGCAAGTTGTCCATACTGATTATCACCACGGCAAATGATTTTGGCAGCACGCAGAGTGACACACGTATGTTGTGCCCCAACGGCAACATCTACGGCACCATAAATACCTTCATCGCTGGGGGATTGCGTACCACTCCAACACCACACATGAGTCGCAACATCAATGGCACACATGCGTTGATCGCCATCACTACGAATCAGTGATACACCGGAAATCGCCGGTGCTGTGACGGTTGCACCCACGCGACACCACAGGCGATCTGCGGTGATTCCACACATCTGTGTTGCAGAGAGGGTCAATGACGTTGTACCCGATACATCATCGAGTTGAAGCGGTGTAGTAATGTTTTCACCGGCAGCTAACGATAACTGCCGTTGACGATTATCACCCCAACACCAAACGGTGCCATCCGTAGTAATGGCACACGTACTATCGCCTCCTGCGGTTACTGCGGTTGCAGGGAGCGGCAAGGCCACCTGTACGGGTTGCGGCAATGACAAAGGCTCCAATTGCGCAGTCTGACCCACACGATTATCACCCCAACACCAGACAGTTCCATCATCGCGACGTGCACAGGTATGGTTGTTACCGGCACTGATTTGCACCACATCGCGCAGTGTGCTCACCTGTTGTGGCAATGATTGTTGCGTTTGTGGACCCTGAGAATTATTGCCAATTTGACTATATTGATTGTCACCCCAACACCAGACGGTACCGACACGTTGGCGCACTGCACAGGCATGTGCATCGCCGAGTGCAATACTAGCCACATCAATCAGGCCACTCACCACAGTGGGAGTATCAACGATGGTTGCTGGCTGACTATCACTACCGTTACCGATTTGTCCAACACGATTATCACCCCAGCAGCGCACAGATGCAGACTGCACCACCACACACAGGTGAGCCGTACCGCTTGCGAGCGTCTGTAGGTCACCTGCGACCAGCAGGACGGGTTCATCGTCTACATTAGATGTGACCGCAATTGTTTCGTCTTGTGGTGATGCAACCAGCTCGGGAATTGGAGCGTTGCGCGATACCACGCGATCAACAACACGCACCACGGCAGTCGTGAGTGGCGACACAACCATAATCACGATGACGAATGCGATAATCGTATACCAGAGAAACAAGATGTATCGTTGCATGAGCTGTCGTATCTGTTCGAGTGCTGTCCTGCGGGTATTTTATCGTAGATTGGCGTATGGCGTGTTGATTAAGGGTGGATGTGGAGCCAACGAACTCACCACACAATCCCAGAAATTTGGCATCCTACGAGCGGTGTTCAGTGCGTCTCATCAAATTGTTGTGAATACGAAACTTTCAATTTGATTTCTTACGTTGACACTGTACTGCATAAATGATATATTACTTTGCAACGGTACACCAATTCTCAAGACGCATGCAATTTCATAGCAGTGGTGACCGAATTCTCCGGCCAGGTTCTATTATTTGTATCCAATCCAACGCAAGTTGGTTGTGATAACACAGCAAATGCATGGTGCATTGTTGTGGTTGTATTCAGGTTATTCGTTTAGGAGGTTACAGATGTCCCACAAGCGCTATTCGCGTTGGGCACTAGCCATCGTCGCTGCAATGTTCATTGCAGCCTGTGGTGGTGGTGCACCAGCAGCTGAACAGCCCGCCGAGGAGCCAACTGCAGTCGTGATCCCGACCGCTGAGTCGATCATCGAAGCAACTGCAGCTCCCGAGCCGACTGCTGCGCCCCAGCCCATCAACGGGGTCACACTCCCCGAGGATGCCGCTCCGGCCGACCAGCAGGTCATCACCGAGTACTTCGACAGCACAGCCGCCTTTGAGTCACTCGACTTCTTGGTAACTGTGTACAACGGTGGTGGCGGTGCATTCCGCGACTTGGCCAGCGATTCATTGATTCGCTTGGACAAGAACTTCCGTTTGTTGCCCGGTGCTGCATTGAGCTGGGAACCGAATGCTGACGGTACCGAATGGACCTTCAAGCTCGACCCCAACTTGATGTGGAATGACGGCACACCAGTGACCGCTGCGGACTGGGTAACCAGCTTCCAGTATGCTGCCAACAAGGACCATGCATGGGACTTTGCTTGGTACTACAGCGCTCCTGGCGCCATCAAGAACTGGGACAAGGTCGGTGCAGGTGAAGTCCCAGACACCGACCTCGGCGTAATGGCCAAGGATGCCAACACGTTGGTATTCCAGACCGAAACCCCAGCCCCCTTCTTGCCAGCCAAGTTGCTCTACAGCGCTCCGTTGCAGAAGGCCGCCTTCGAGAAGCATGGTCCGTTGTACAACAACGACCCAGCCACCTCAGTGTCAAGCGGTCCTTTCCGCTTGGTCGAGTGGACCAAGGGTGAAAAGGTTGTATGGGAAGCCAATCCTGACTACAAGGGCACCAACAAGCCTTTGATTCAGAAGTTGGTCAGCATTGCAGCCAAGCCAGAGACCTATTTCATCGGTTACCGCAATGGTGAAATTGACCGCCTCGGTGGTGAATTCATCGGTGCCGCCGAAACCGAAATCATCGCTGGCGACCCAGAGTTGCAGAAGCAGCAGTACACCAATGCGGTGGACTTCCGCACTGACTACTTGTTCTTCGACACCACGTCGGCTCCGTTCGACAACCTCAAGGTTCGCCAGGCATTCAGCCACTTGGTAGACCGCGACACGTTGATCGCCGACATCCTCGGTAAGGCACAGGCCATTCCCGCCTACTCATTCTTGATGCCCGGCTTCCACGCTTCAAACAGCGAAGGCTTGAAGGACATCCAGGCATGGGACCCCGAAAAGGGTAAGGCGTTGTTGGCCGAGGCCGGCTATCCAGATGGTAAGGGCTTCCCCAAGCTCGAACTCTGGTTGCGCGCCGAGTCACAGAACCGCATTGACGCCGCCAACCGCATCTGCGCCGACATCAAGGCCAACTTGAACGTCGAGTGTGAAGTGAGCAACAAGGAGCGCAAGGTCTTCATGGAAGCCTTGAACGCCAAGCCCACTGAGATTAAGTTCGGTATGGTGTCATACGGTATCGACTACTTCGACGCTTCGAACATGCTCGGCGTGTTCCGCAGCGGTGGTCGCCATAGCTGGGTCAACGAGTCCTACGACAAGTTGGTCGACGAAGCCTCAGCAAGCACCGACACCGAAGGTCGCCTCAAGCAGTTCCAGGATGCAGAGCGCATTTTGGTTGAAGACGCTTCAGCTGTCTTCATCGTGCACCGCATCAACACGGGCTTGCAGAAGCCATACCTTGCTGGTGAAGCTCTCCAGCCAAACGAAGCTGGCTTCAACGGCGTCCAGTGGCCGGGGATCTCAACTTACAGCAATGTGTTGAGCACACTCTACATCCACAAGAGCGTAGCCGACTACAAGAAGGCTCCGTAAGTTTCCTCTCGATACAGGCGTTGGCGAGCAATCGTCAACGCCTGTATTTAGATGCACCCTCTACCCATTCAAGCCGAGACCCCAGTTCAATAGAAGGATCACTGCATGGTAGCCTATATTCTTAACCGCTTGGCTGGCTTGTTTTTCGTCTTTTTTATTGTGTCAATAGTGGCTTTTTTATTGATGCATTCAGTCCCCGGTGGACCTTTTGACGAAGATAATATGCCACTCAGCCCACAAGCGAAGGCAAACATTCTTGCCAAATACGGGTTAGATCAGCCGATCCACATTCAATACATCAAATACATGAGCAAGGCGCTCCAAGGTGATTTTGGAACGTCATTTGAAAATCCCGACTCAACAGTTGCCGAAATCATCGGACAGGTGTGGCCAAAGAGCATCCAACTCGGTGGTTTGACTGTGGTTGTTGCGATTTCTCTGGGTGTTCTCTTTGGTATTCTTGCTGGCATTCGACAAAACTCATGGATAGACACGGTTGTGACTTTTATTTCCACGCTCGGGTTAACGGTGCCTAATTTCATTTTCGCTATCTGGATGATGCTTATTTTCGTCATCAATCTCAAAATTCTACCTCTAGGTCTCAATAACGACAACTGGGGTGACTGGAAGGCATGGATTATGCCTACCGTTGCACTCGGGCTCGGACCGATGGGCATCACTGCCCGCTACACACGCGCCAGCATCGTAGACGTCATCTCGCAGGACTATATCCGCACAGCCCGTGCCAAAGGGTTAAGCGAAACCATGGTCGTTTGGCGTCACGCCCTCAAAAATGCGCTTATTCCTATCATCACCGTCGTCGGCCCCATGGTCCCCAACTTGATGACAGGTACCATATTCGTCGAAACCATGTTCAAAGTGAACGGGATTGGTAAGTTCTTCGTCACCAGCACACTCAACCGTGACTACCCAATGATTATGGCGCTGATGCTCATCATCGCTTCACTCTGGGGGTTTGTCTATTTGTTGACTGACTTGCTCTACACCACTCTGGATCCGCGGATTAAGTTTGATTAGGAACGCACAATGACAGCAACGACAACAACCGCTTCAGCAAGCACTCCGTTTGAGCGTAAACCGGCAAACTTGTGGCGCGATGCTGCAATACGATTCAGCAAGAACAAGTTGGCAATGGGGGCATTGTTTGTGGTCTTGTTGATGATTTTCATGGCCATTTTCGCAGATGTCATCGCCCCATACCACTACGATGAGATTGTGCGTGGCAAGACACGCCAATTCCCCAACGCTCAATTCTGGTTCGGTACCGACAATGTGGGATTTGACGTGTTCAGTCGCATCATCTACGGTGCACGTGTATCGCTGATTATTGGTCTTTCAATTCAGGTGATTGCCGTCGTTGTAGGGGTATCACTCGGCGCCATAGCAGGATTCCTTGGTGGCTGGGCAGACTACATCATCAACCGCATCATGGAAGTGTTTACTGCCATCCCGCAGCTCCTATTCGCACTCTTCTTGCTTTCGATGTGGGGGGGTGGCCTCTTCAACGTCGTGTTAGCACTCGGGCTAATCGGCTGGATCGAAATCTGCCGTTTGACACGCGCACAGGTACTGACACTCCGTGAAAAAGAGTACATCGAAGCGGCTCGTGCCATCGGTGTCACCCCGCTGGGCATCGCCGTGCGTCATATCATGCCCAATGCGCTGACTCCGCTGATTATCTCGTTCACTCTCGGTATCCCGGCAGCCATGTTTGCCGAAGCCGGTCTCAGCTTCCTCGGTATTGGCATCAACGACCCAACCCCAAGTTGGGGCAAAATGGCAGGAAATTCATTCTCGTTCATCGAAGTCTATTGGCACCTTGGGCTCTTCCCCACATTAATGATCGGGCTAACCATGCTCAGCTTCTCATTTGTGGGTGATGGCATGCGCGATGCGCTTGACCCCAAGCTCAAGAAGTAACGTTGCCCGCTGATAACAGAAAGCAGACTAGTGCAATGCACTAGTCTGCTTTCTGTTATGATAAAGATGTTTCAACTACTGTAGGTCTGTATGTATATCGTTTTTGTTCGACATGGTGAAACCGCGTACAACGCCAACGGACGCTACCAGGGCCATACCCAAATTAGCTTAAACGAACGAGGCTTCGCCCAAGCAGCTGTCGTTGCGCAACGACTCCGCCATAGTCGCATTGACGCACTCTACAGTAGCGATCTACTCAGAGCAGTGCAGACGGCAGAAGCAATTACACAACATCACGCATTGCCGATTGTTCAACATGCCGGCTTTCGTGAAATTGACGTCGGGCTGTGGGAACATCTCACCGTCAATGAAATTGCTGCCCAGTATCCCCAACATTTCGCCATCTACAAACAAACACCTGGCCGTGCCGTGTATACCGGTGGCGAGTCTTATGCACTCATGCAACTGCGTGCCATGGATGCCCTAATGCAGGTGATTGCCCAACATCCCGCAGATTCATCCATCTGCATCGTCTGTCACGGTGGCACCATTCGTGCATTAATTTGTGCATTTTTACATATTGATATCAACTATTACCCTCACATGTGGATTGATAACTGTGCGATAACGAGCGTGCATTACCAAAACGGCGTTTTTCGTATCGGCACAATCAACGATAATGCACATGCCGAGGCTGATTGGCGTGAGTAACTGCATGGACATACTACTGATTCGGCACGGTGAAACACACTACAACACCGAACATCGCATTTACGGCCACGCCCAGATTCCTCTCAACGAACGTGGGAAGTTGCAGGCGCAGGCAGTCGCGAATCGCCTCAAAGATACACCGATAGATGCAATCTATAGTAGCGACCTCGTACGGGCGTATGCAACAGCACAATCTATTGCCGCACACCACCCACTCCATGTCCACACCGATGCAGGACTACGTGAAGTGGATGTGGGACGCTGGGAACACCTCACCGAAGTCGAGGTGGCCCGCTCGTATGCACGCGAATATGCAGACTTTCGCATGCGACCAGGTGAAGCGCCGTACCTCGGTGGAGAATCGTTTCAACAGGTCCAACAGCGTGCCTGGCACGTGCTCGAGGGCTGCATTCATACGCATGCAGACGCACACACGATTTGCATCGTGTGCCATGCGGGCACAATCAGCGCCCTCGTCTGTGCAATTTTGCAGGTCAACATTAATCATCACCCCAGACTTCGTATAGACAATTGTGCAATTTCGCGACTCACGGTCACCCCTGAAGGCATCCAACTTGCAACCCTCAACGACAACACGCACGCCGCCACAAGGAGAGGTGGAATGGTATGAGCACCTTGCAATTTGATCCCAATCAACTCGGATACAATGCGGATGTCATTGTGGTGGGAGCAGGCGTCTCCGGGCTCGTTGCGACATGGCGCCTCGTGCGCGAGGGTGTGGACGCCGTGTTACTCGAAGCCAAGGACCGTGTTGGCGGACGCATCAGTAGTGGCACGTTCAACGGCGAATCGTACGATTTAGGGGCGCGTTGGATTCGTAGCACCGCAACCCAAACACATCAACTCGCACACGAATTGGGCATTCAACTTATCCCGCAGTACCACACAGGAGAAAGTGTCATTCACCTGGGCAAAACCCAGAAACGCTTCAGGCACCGTGACCCACTGTTTGCACCTCATGTGTCATTGAGCTATCACGGCATCATTCGTAAACTCAATGCACTCGCCAACGAACTCCAACAACGCAGTGCTAAAAGTGCGGCCCGCATCCCTGCACTCGATGCCGTATCGTTTGGGGAGTGGCTCCAACAACATTGCGGTAATCGGATGATGCGCATGCTGTTCACGGTCCTCACACAAATCCACTTTACCGCAGAACCAAGCGAAATATCGTTTGTATATGTCCTCGACCAAGTACAAGCATTCCGAGGGGCGCAACACGTATTTCCACTCCGGCCTGCGCACAACCAAGAACGCATCCCGGGTGGCATGCAACGACTCGTCGAACGCCTCGCCCAGCAACTCCGCCCCCAAATCAACACGGACACACCAGTGCTTGCAATCCGTCAAGATGAAGAAAGTGTTTCAGCGTATTCCCGTGGCTCTTCGTTTCGGGCACGCTATGCGATTGTAGCAACACCGCCTACCGTGGCTGCTCAAATTTATCATGAGCCCGCATTACCCCCACACCGCGATGCACTCAATCAACGGGTCATCATGGGACGAGCGATTACCGCCGTGCTCTGCTACGATTACCCATTTTGGCGCGAAAACAAACAATCTGGCTTTATGTTAAGTAATAGTGGTCCCGCTTGCATGGTACACGACGTATCCCCAACCACGAGTAGCGAAGGGGCGCTCGCATGTCTTATCGTCGGCGATAACGCTAGTCACTGGGGGGCACAACCCCGTGGAGAACGCCTCAAAACACTGGTGGCACAGTTGGCCACATGGTTCGGCGACGAAACCATGGCATATCGTGGCATGATTGAACGCGACTGGAATGGTGAGCGTTGGAGCCGTGGTACAGTGGGATTTATGCCACCCGGAAGTGCGGGATTCATCCATGCCCTCAACACGCCAGTGGGCCGGCTCCATTGGGCCGGTAGCGAAACAGCGAGTGACTGGACGGGAAGCATCGAGGGCGCCGTAGAAGCCGGCGAACGAACTGCCGCAGAAGTCATCTCGCAACTCAGTAGCGCAGGCTATTTGCGCCGAAGCTAACGGTATCGCATAGTCGTACCACAATCCCACACGAACCAAATATACACACGTACACACCGCATGTTGGCATGCAATGGTTGCGTGTGTCTACCCGTCTCCGGGGCTATCCGCTTGCACAAACTGCCAACATGCCGTATAGTATGCGCGGTATTCTGTGCAAATGCGTGGAGCTATGGTGCAACGTGGCATGTAGCGCTGCCGCACAGCCAGAACAAATTGCACAGTAGAGGAGCTGTTTGTAATGTCAAAGAAGTGGGTATACCTCTTTACAGAGGGGAATGCCACCATGCGCGATTTGCTTGGTGGAAAAGGTGCCGGACTCGGTGAAATGACACGCACTGGCGTCCCCGTGCCTCCTGGATTCACGATTACTACCGAAGCCTGTAACGCATACTACGACTACGGCAAAAAACTGCCCGATGGCTTGTGGGAACAGGCACTTGCCGCCATGAGTGAAGTCGAGCGTACCGTGGGCCGCAAGTTTGGCGATCCCGCCAATCCGCTACTTGTCTCCGTTCGCTCAGGTGCCCGCGAATCAATGCCCGGCATGATGGACACCGTGCTCAACTTGGGATTGAATACGGCCACCATCAAGGGATTGGCCGACCAGACCGGCAATCCGCGCTTTGCAGCCGATGCATATCGCCGTTTTGTACAGCTTTTTGGGAAAATTGTGCTGGGCGTGGATGGTGAAAAGCTCGAACATGTGATGAATCACACCAAGGGCAAAAACCGCACCGACAATGACCTCAGCACCGAAGAACTACAAGCGATTTCTGCTGAGTTCAAGAAAATCATCAAAGCAGATACCGGTCACGACTTCCCCGAAGATCCACATCAGCAGTTGCAGATGGCCATCATGGCGGTGTTCAACTCGTGGATGGGGCGCCGTGCCATTGATTATCGCCGCATCGAAAAGATTCCCGATAACATTGGGACGGGTGTCAACGTGCAGACCATGGTCTTCGGCAACATGGGTGACACGAGTGCCACCGGCGTGGCCTTTACGCGCAATCCGGCCACCGGCGAAAACGAGATGTTCGGTGAGTATCTGATCAACGCCCAAGGCGAAGACGTGGTCGCCGGTATCCGCACTCCGTTGGCGATTGCACAGATGGCCAAAGATTTGCCCACATCGCACAATGAGTTCCTGGGGATTGCACGCAAACTCGAAGCACACTACAAAGATGTGCAGGACGTCGAGTTCACCATCGAGCGTGGTCGCTTGTGGATGCTCCAGACCCGCAACGGCAAGCGCACCGGCATGGCCGCCGTCCGCATCGCTGTGGACTTGGTCGAAGAAGGCGTCATTGACAAAAAGACGGCACTCGGCCGCGTCAAACCCGAAATGCTCAACCAATTCCTCTTCCCCATCGTAGACGCCAAGGTAGCCGCTGGTACCGCCAAGTTGGCAACCGGGTTGGCTGCCGGCCCTGGCGCAGCGAGTGGCAAAGTCTGCTTGGATCCCGATCGTGCCGCAGAGTGGGCCGAAAAGGGCGAAAAGGTGATTCTGGTCCGTACCGAAACTGCCCCCGAAGATTTCCACGGCATGGTGGCATCCGATGCCATCTTGACCGCACGTGGTGGGCTCACAAGCCATGCCGCCGTGGTTGCCCGCCAAATGGGTAAGTGCTGTGTGTGTGGTTGTGGCGACATTGACATCAACTACGCCAAAGGGGAATTCAAGGTCGGCGATATCACCGTCAAAGAAGGGGACTTCATCACTGTTGACGGCCATAGTGGTACCGTCTACAACGGTTCCATCAAGACCAGCGAATCCGAAGTCATCCAGGTGATTCGTGGTACGCTCAAACCCGAAGAATCAAAGTTGTACGGCTACTTCGCCAAGTTCCTCAGCTGGGCCGACGAAGTACGCACCCTCGGCGTGCGCGCCAATGCCGACACCCCCACCGATGCACGTGTTGCGCGCATGTTCGGAGCCCAGGGTATCGGGTTGTGCCGTACCGAGCACATGTTCTTCGAAGGTGACCGCATTGACGCCGTGCGCCAGATGATCGTTGCATCGTCACTCGCAGAGCGCAAAGCCGCCTTGGCCAAGATTGAGCCACTGCAACAGAGCGACTTCGAGGGCTTGTTCACGGAGATGGACGGGTACCCAGTAACCATCCGTACCCTCGACCCACCGTTGCACGAATTCTTGCCTCATGGCGACGCCGAAATTGATGCGTTGGCACAAAAGATGGGCATCCCATCAGTCGAACTCAAGCGCACGGTGCACGCATTGTCAGAAGCCAACCCCATGTTGGGCTTCCGCGGGTGCCGCTTGGGCATCGAATACCCGGAAATCACCGAGATGCAAGCACGCGCCATCTTCCGTGCGGTGGTGGCTGTCAAGAAGCGTGGCATCACCGTGTTGCCCGAAGTCATGATTCCGTTGGTCGGCGATGTCAGCGAGCTCAAAAAGCAGAAAGAAATCGTCAACCGCGTAGCTGCTGAAGTCAAAGCGGAAAGTGGCGTGGAATTCGAGTACCTGGTCGGAACCATGATCGAATTGCCCCGTGCTGCCTTGACTGCCAACAAGATTGCCGAAGAAGCCGAATTCTTCTCATTCGGTACCAACGACTTGACGCAGACCACCTTCGGCATGAGCCGCGACGACGCTGGGCGCTTCTTGCCCAAGTACGTCGAGCAGAAGCTTCTGCCCGAAGACCCCTTCCAGGTCCTCGACCAAGAGGGTGTCGGTCAACTTATCGAAATGGGCGTCAATCGTGGTCGCAGCACCCGAGCCAACCTCAAGACGGGTATCTGTGGTGAGCATGGCGGCGAACCCGCATCGGTGAAGTTCTGTCACCGCGCTGGTCTCAACTACGTCTCATGTAGCCCGTATCGCGTGGTCATTGCACGCTTGGCAGCTGCGCAAGCAGTCCTTGAAGGCGCCAAAAAGTAAGTATCCCACCAGCAACACCCCCCTGCGCGTTGCGCAGGGGGGTGTTGCTATCACCACGTGCCGTTATCCCCACAAATATTGAATCACCTGATAGTAGAGCGGGATACCAATGATGATGTTAAATGGAAAGGTGACAACGAGTGCAGCGCCGAGATATAAACTCGCATTGGCTTCGGGGATGGCATGTCGGGCTATCGCCGGCAAAACGATATACGAAGCACTCGCTGCCAAAACCACAAGCAACAATGCATCACCGGATGGCATGTGACTTACGTACGCCAATGCGCATGCAAGAGTGGCGCTGAGCAACGGCATCACCATACCGAATGGAATCAGACGCACAAACTCACGTCCAAGCTCGCGTCCACGCCGTACCACGGTTAGCCCCATATCCAATAAGAAGAATGCCAAAATACCGTTAAAAATGGCACCCGTAAATGGCTCCATGATGCGCTTTCCATCCACACCCACAATCAGTCCAATCACCAAGCTCCCCAGGAGCAGAAGATTTGGACCTTCACGGAGTGCGTTCACAATCAAGGGCCCAATACGTGCGGTGTCAGATCCCGCGTGCGCACGGCGAACCCGATGCGCCAACACAAGCGCCATGATGATAGCTGGTGATTCCATCAGAATCATAACCACCGTCATGTATGCGGCGTATGATACCCCTTGCTGCTCAAGAAACTGCATGGCAGTGATAAAGGTGACCGCACTCACCGAACCATACGCAGCTGCAATAGTAACCGCATCAAACGGTGCAAAACGGTGCCGCAAATACTGATACGCGAGTAATGGCACCACCACGGCCATAACCAGACCACAACCAACTGCAATCAACAGCGGCCAACCTACCGCACTCACAGAGAGTGCCACCCCACCTTTGAATCCTTGTGAAAGAAGGAGGTACAACGAAAAAAAGTTTGCCATAGATGCAGAGATGGTCAAGTCTGAACGTAATAACGCGATAACACAGCCCAGAAAAAAGAACAAGACGGGCGGATTGAGCAGATTATGAAATGCGTCCATGACACCTCAATCAAAACGGTTCCCCAATTTTGTATTATATCGCATTCCGTGGATGCCTTTACACACGGCATACGCACGGTGTACACACCATCATGGAAAAGCCATTTGAATCTTGTATAATATCAAAATAACGCAGAGAAAGGATTGAGCGCATGTCATCGCCTCAAGGTCAAGTCACCCAAGTAGCATGTCCAAGTTGTCAAACGCCATTACGCGTACAAATCGTAAATATCATTGATGCGGATGCACAGCCACAGCTCAAAAGTCTGCTCCTCGGTGGCCGACTCAACACTGGTGCCTGCCCAAGCTGTGGCACACCAGTCGCCCTGGCTGCCCCACTCGTGTATCACGACATGGGAAAACAGTTCTGCTTCGTCCACATTCCGCAACAACTGTTGGCGAGTGCAAATTCAACTGAAATCGAAAAGTTTGTCGGCAGTGTCACCAACATGCTGATGAACGCACTACCCGCCGAGGCACCACGCGGCTATTTACTCGCACCACGCCGTTTCCTGACCATGCAGTCACTCATCGAAGCCGTGTTTGAAGGTGATGGGGTCACCAAAGAAATGCTCGACAATCAGCGCAAACGCGTTGAAATAATCAGTGCCATGCTCGAGGCCATGCAACAAGGCGACCAAGCACTCTTTGAAGTCGTCCAGAAGCACAGCGCAGACATGGATGAAGAATTCACGAGCACATTAGCAGCCTTCCTCGATGCCAGCCAGATGAGCGGCGACCCACAAGGAATCGCACTACTGAGCCAGCTACAATCGAAATTGGCACAATTTGCCGGTGGCGAAGCCACATTTGCCTATGAGCACCTGATTGAACAACTGCTGAATGCAGAAGATGACACCGCACGCAAAACGATTATTGTGGCCAATCAAGATGTAGTAGATTACACTTTTTTCGACATCATCAAATCACGCATCGAACAAGCACAACAGCAATCAGATGCACAACGTGTAGCCGAACTGACACACATCCAGGAGTATGTGGTCACAATTTACCAAGAACTGCAAGCAGAGCTCGAACAAGCGTTTATCAACGCCGGCGAAACACTCGACGCTATCTTTGTGGCAGAAGACCTCGATGCCGCACTGCATGCACACCTGGCACAGTTCGACGATGTCTTTATGAATCTCGTCGCTGGCCAAATCACCATGGCAGAACGTGCCGGTGACCAGGCAACAGTAGAACGATTAACCACGATTGCCACCCGCATCCCACTCATCAAAGAAGCCGCTCTCAGCCCCGAAGATCGTGTGGTAAATGCGCTACTAGGTGCCGAGAATGCAACACGATACATTCGCGAGAATATTACTGATATTACCGGTGCCGTTGTCAAACGACTCAACGAAGTTGCCGAAGAATATACGGCCAAAGGCAAAACAGAGGAAGCCGAGCGTGTGCGCCGCATCGCGCGTGAAGCAGGAGCGATGCTCTTTTAGGTATGTCACGATACACGATTCGCCCCCTTCACAATGTCGCTGAATTCGACCAGGTACTCCGCTTTACTGCGCGCATGGCTGTACAACAAGCGCCGTATCGCCCCTCCGTACCTGGAGATCTGGCATGGTGGCGCAGTGCAACACCAGACGATAGTGGCTTGTCGCAACTCCACATTTGGCACCACAATGGCACGATGGTGGCGTGGACATGGCAGGCTGATACCCAAGTTGATGTGTGCATTGACAGTAGTGACCCACAGGTATGGCCAAGTATTGTGGCGCACTATGCGACACACTCACCTGCGCTCGCCTTGTGGGCATTCGACCGACAAACACAACGCACAGCGGTACTCGCTGCACATGGATTTGTTGCAAGTGATACCACACTCAATCTCAACGAAATCGCCACTGCACATGCACCTCGGTATGCATGCCCTACAGGTTGGCATGCGGAACCATTGCAACTGGTAGACACCGCATCACGTGTCACCGCACAGCATAGTGCATTCCAATCAACTAAAATGACCGCAGCGCGTTATGAATTCATGCGCCAGCACCCGGGATACACGCCGGCATGGGACATGGTCGCCAAACACGTGGATGGCCAAGTAGATGCATTTTGCACAGTGTGGGTAGATGCATGGAGTCAAACAGCGCTATTTGAGCCCGTGGGATGCCGTCAAGAACATCATCGCAAAGGAATTACACGTGGATTAATAAGCGCAACCTTGCAACGCTTGGCTCGCGCTGGGATCCCCATCGCCAACGTGATGAGCGATGGACGCCCAGATAATCCGGCGCAGTACCTCTACGAGGCGTGTGGCTTTCGTTGGGTGGATAAACTGCGCATGTGGCAACGGGCAGGGTCATAAGCATCGTGGTATAATCAAAACAGAAGAGAAGAGTGGTGATTGGAGCCATCAATGAACCTCTGGCATGAATTAGACCCCGGTCCCAGCTGGCCCGAAGTCATCCATGTAGTGGTCGAGATCCCCAAGGGTTCACGAAACAAATACGAATTTCACAAGCGCACAGGGGCGTTCAAGCTCGATCGTGTGTTGTATTCAGCCGTGCACTACCCCGGTGATTATGGCTTCACACCACAGACGTTTTACGACGACGAAGACCCACTCGATGTCTTGGTAATGACCAATTTGCCGACGTTTACTGGTTGTATCGTCGAAGCGCGCCCTATCGGCATGTTCCGCATGCTCGACCGTGGCGAACACGACGACAAAATCTTGGCCGTTTTGCACTACGACCCGTTCTTCCAGGGATACACGGATTTCACACAACTCCCGAGTCACTACATCCGCGAAGTCGAACACTTCTTCACCGTGTACAAAGACTTAGAAGGTGGACGTGTGGAACCACTGGGTTGGGAAAATGCAGAAGTCGCCAAAGAACGCGTCCGCTATGCAGTCAATCGCTACTGGGACATGCGTGCAGGACGTGTCGCAAAATCGTCACACGGCATGTGAGGTGACTCCTGACGCATCCATCCGCATCTGAACACGACCAGCGGACGGCATATTCAGCAGGTGGGATAATCTACCGTGTGCTCCCGCAACGCATCGAAATCGCCATGATTTCTACTCACAGCGGCAAACGCTGGGGGTTACCCAAGGGGCATGTCCGTCGTGGTGAAACCGCAGAAGCCGCTGCGGAACGTGAAATTGCCGAAGAAACCGGGTTGCACGGTGTCGTAGAACGACATCTCACAACCATCGAATACTGGTTTCGCGTGCACACGCTCCGCATCCACAAATACGTTGACATCTTTCTTGTACGTTATCAGCACGGTACGATTACCCCGCAGCAGAGCGAAGTAGACGATGCCCGCTGGATTCCACTCAACGAGGCACTCCAACGCGTCAGTTTCCAGCGTGAACGCGACGCCTTGATTATGGCTGCCACACTCCTGAATTCCACTACCAAACAATAGAACGGGGGGCGTGCAGTGCACGCCCCCCGTTGCCATCGTTCCACTTAATCAACGGTGCTCCCACCACGGAGTGTGGCACCCAGCAAATCACGATTCAAGCGCGAAATGAAGTGCAAGCCGATTTCTTTAGGGCACGCAGCCGAACATTCACCGATATTCGTGCACCCGCCAAATCCCTCAGCATCCATCTGCGCCACCATGTTCAAGACACGACGCTGACGCTCAGGCTGACCCTGTGGCATCAAACTGAGATGGCTGACTTTGGCCGCAGTAAAGAGCATGGCAGAGGCATTGGGACAGGCGGCAACACAGGCAGCACACCCGATACACTGAGCCGCATCAAACGCCATGTCCGCATTGTCTTTGGCAACTGGCGTGGCGTTTGCATCAGGGGCACTCCCCGTATTCGCCGAAATGAAGCCACCAGCTTGGATGATGCGATCAAACGACCCTCGGTCTACGACCAAGTCTCGCAATACGGGAAAAGCCTTGGCACGCCACGGTTCCACCGTAATTGTGTCGCCATCCTTGAATTTGCGCATGTGCAACTGACAGGTCGTGGTGGCAATTTGGCCACCGTGCGGCACCCCATTGATGACCACACCACACGATCCACAGATGCCTTCACGACAGTCGTGATCGAATGCAACCGGCTCTTCACCTTTGGCGATGAGTTGCTGATTCAGAATATCGAGCATCTCCAAGAACGACATGTCTGGTGACACATGATCGACTTGGTATTTCACCATTGTTCCCTTGCTGGCAGTGTTCTTTTGGCGCCAGACATTGACGGTCAACTTCATCGTCTACTCCATTCACACTACTTGTAGCTACGCTGCGCCAATTTGATATTCTCAAAGATGAGCGCTTCACGATGCAAAATGGCCGTGCTCGGATTCCCGCTATGCTCCCAAGCCGCCACATAACAGTACTCATCATCGTTGCGCAACGCTTCGCCGTCTGCTGTTTGGCTTTCCTCACGGAAATGGCCACCACACGATTCGGCACGATTGAGCGCATCGAGACACATCAATTCCGCCAACTCGATGAAGTCGGCTACTCGGCCAGCCTTTTCGAGCTCTTGGTTGAGTTCATCGCCACTGCCGAGGACGCGCACATCACTCCAGAATTGCTGGCGTAGCTCAGGGATGCGCTGTAATGCGTAGCGCAAGCCGGCATCGGTGCGTGACATGCCACAGTATTCCCACATAATCTTGCCCAGCTCACGATGGAACGAATCAACCGAACGCGTTCCTTTGATGTTGAGAATTCGCTGATTGAAATCGGTAACCTGCTGAACGGCCTCTTGCACCGCAGGATGTGTGCCATCCACCTTGTTGAGTCCACCTTGTGCGAGGTAGTTGCTAATGGTAGCCGGCAACACAAAATAGCCGTCTGCCAATCCTTGCATCAGCGCACTCGCACCCAAACGATTCGCACCGTGGTCTGAGAAGTTGGCTTCACCACCCACAAACAATCCGGGAATCGTGGACATCAAGTTGTAGTCAACCCACAAACCACCCATGGTGTAGTGCACCGCGGGATAGATGCGCATTGGCCCTTTGTAGGGGTTTTCACCGGTAATCCGCTCGTACATGTCGAACAAATTACCGTACTTCTCGCGAATGGTGGCTTCACCCAAGCGCTTGATGGCATCTGTAAAGTCCAGATAGACACCCAATCCACCAGGGCCAACGCCACGTCCTTCATCGCACACCGCCTTGGCCGCCCGTGATGAAATGTCGCGTGGTGCCAAGTTGCCGAAACTCGGATAACGACGCTCCAGATAGTAGTCGCGCTCGTTTTCGGGAATCTTATCGGGTGAACGTGTGTCACCAGGCTTCACTGGAACCCAGACACGACCATCGTTGCGCAACGATTCCGACATCAACGTCAGCTTGGACTGATGATCACCACTCACAGGAATACAGGTCGGGTGAATCTGCGTATAGCAGGGGTTCGCAAAAAACGCCCCACGTTTGTGCGCACGCCACGTTGCGGATGTGTTACACCCTTTGGCATTCGTTGACAAGTAAAAGACATTGCTGTAGCCACCCGTTGCCAACACCACCGCATCACCGAGGTGGTATTCAATCGTGCCATTGACCATGTCGCGAGTCACGATCCCACGAGCACGTCCATCAATCACAATTAAATCGAGCATTTCGGTGCGTTCGTTCAAATCCACGTTACCTTCGGCTACCTGTCGGCTCAACGACTGGTATGCACCGAGCAACAACTGCTGACCTGTTTGACCGCGTGCATAGAACGTGCGTGATACTTGTGCTCCACCAAATGAACGGTTATCAAGGTACCCGCTATATTCACGCGCAAACGGCACCCCTTGGGCCACACACTGATCAATGATGTTGACGCTCAACTCGGCCAAGCGATAGACGTTGGCTTCACGGGCGCGGAAATCTCCACCCTTGATGGTGTCATAAAAGAGGCGATACACGCTGTCACCGTCGTTGCGGTAATTCTTGGCCGCATTGATGCCACCCTGCGCCGCAATGCTGTGGGCACGACGCGCACTGTCCTGATAACAGAACGCTTTAACACGGTATCCCATCTCTGCCATGGTTGCGGCAGCTGCACCACCCGCTAGCCCAGTCCCCACCACAATCACCGTGTATTTACGGCGATTAGCTGGATTAATGAGCTTCATGTCAAACTTATGCTTTTCCCACTTCTGCTCAATGGGTCCAGCTGGAATCTTGGCGTCTAAACGGCTGTCAGTGTAGACGACAGAGCTCCGCACATCTACTGATGGCTTCGTATCGGTTGTCATTGTATCCACTCCACATCTGCTACGATGCTATTTGATAATCCCCAACAAAACGACCACAGGAATTGTCGCAAAGCCCACAAACAACCCGACACCAGACAAGACAGCCACCATACGAAAGAGTTTGTCGTAGCGACGGTTGTTGAGTCCGAGCGTCTGTGTGGCACTCCACACCCCGTGATAGAGATGTGTTCCCAACGCAGCAACCGCCACAAGATAGACTCCAGCGGCCCACGGTTGTGCCGTGAAGCCATAGACCAGATTGTGGTACGGTTCACCTTCGATGAATTGCGGATGTGCACTCCCCACGGTGAAATGCATCAAGTGGTAAATCACAAAAAAGAAGATGGCCGTACCACCCCAGCGCAACGTCAGCGACGCAAAGCTCGCCTGTTTGCGACGGACCTTCTGGTAGGCCACAGGGCGACCTGCATTGTCAATGCGCGTGAGTTGGATGGCAGCCACCACGTGCGCCACAACCGATCCCAACAGGACGATGCGAATCAACCAGAGCAATGTACCTGCAGGTAACGCGGGCTCACCAACCACGCGTAAAAAATGCGAATACGCATTAAACCCTTCAGGACCCTCGAACACTTTGAGGTTCCCAATCATGTGTACGATGACAAATCCGTACAGGATGATCCCCGTAACCGCCATGATGGCTTTTTTGCCAATCGTTGAACGATACAGAGCCGTTGCAGCCGCCATATTACATCCTTCTTTTGCGTCGCCCCACGATGGGCTTACGATAAAGCGTCTGCGATTATACCCGAAAACCGTCAGTCTGTCGAATCATCTACACGAAATACTGCCATGCACTGGCGTGATTTGTCTGCTATGGTATGCTAGCGCTATGAAACATCACACTACGCTGATTTATGCGCTCTGCACCATACTCTGCGTGACCATGATTGTGACCACACGCATCGAACAACGCACTCCCAATGCAATTACCCTCCCACCCGATACACCGGTCACAACCACCAATCCCAAGGCCGCCGTCCATACACGCTTGACGGGAGTAGCCGACCATACCTACGTCACCACACAGCTCGATTTGGTGGCACAGCTGGGCACACCCTGGATCATCGAACTCTTTCCGTGGGCGTATGCCCAACCACGCTCTGCATACGGATACGACTGGAGTGGCTTTGATGTGGTCATTGATCATGCTCACGCACGGGGGCTCCACATCATCGCACGCCTCGACATCGTGCCTCAATGGGCGCGTGCTAGTGGCAGTAGCGACAGACTCCTGCTCCCACACAGGTACAACGCCTACCGTGACTACGTGGTGGCATTCGTCACACGCTACCAACATCGGGGGGTGTCGCATATCATCATCTGGAATGAACCCAATCTGCGTTTTGAATGGGGTGGACGTACGCCAAACCCAGAGGCATATGCACAGCTCATGGCAACCGTCTATCCGGCAGTAAAAGCAGTCGCCCCCGCAGTCACCGTCATTGCTGGGGCCCTCTCACCCGGCCCCACATTAGGCGACAACGGCGAAGTACGCATCAGTGATCGTGAATACGCAGAACGTTTTTTGGTGGCAGGTGGTGGAGCGTTCATGGATGCATGGGGAGTACACGCGTACGGTGGTCAATTTGCAGCAAACGCTCCCCCCTCATGGGATGTGGTAAATATCCGCAGGACGGAGTTGGTGCATGCACAAATCAGTCGTTATGTCAATGTGCCAATCTATGTCACCGAAGGAGGCTGGAATGATGCGAGCAGGTGGGAACTAGCAGTAACTCCAGCCCAACGCATCCGCTGGAGTATTGACGCATATGCATTGGCCGCAGCGTGGCCGTGGGCACACACATTCGCCCTGTGGCAATTTGGCCTCCCTACACCAACCCGCACATACCATGACGGCTGGAACCTCGTCGCCGCAGATGGCACGCCACGTGCCATCTACAGCGAGCTACAACGTGCGCTCGGGGGAGTCCCGCGTTAAACCACACTACCCGTTATTCTTTAACCCAAAAGACTTCTGCTTCGTCGTCGAAATCATCGCCGTCCCAGGTCTCAATCACTGCCTCTTCATCGAGTGGAACTGCCACTGTGGTCTGTGGATCCGGCAACGACTGGCGGCGCTTCTTTGGCTTGGGATCGTTGGGGTCACGTTCGACACGCCCCCGGAACACAATTTTGATGGGGGTCCCAATATACCCAAACTTTTCACGCAACTTGTTTTCCAGATACCGTGCATATCCCCAGTGAATCATCTGGGCATCGTTGGCAAAAAACAGAAAGACAGGAGGATTAATCTGCGGTTGTGTTGCATAGTAAATCCGCAAATGCGCACCCACTTTAATAGACGTGGGCGGATGGTCGTAGAGTGCCTGGCGCAACAAGGCATTGAGTTGCGACGTAGCCACGCGTTTGCGACGTTCCACGGCAACTTTCAGCGCCGTCGGCAACACCTGGTCTACGCGTTGACCGGTCTTTGCTGAAATGAAAATCAACGGTGCATATGGAATAAACTTGAATGCATCGCGTACCCCGCGTGTGAACGCGTTAAATGTGGTGTCGTCTTTGATAATCAGGTCCCACTTGTTGACCAATATCACCACACCCTTGAGCTGCTCGAGGATCATCCCCGCAATATGGGTGTCTTGGGCGGTAACACCCTCCTCGGCGTCAATCAACAATACGGCTACATCGGCGCGTTCGATGGCACGCATTGTACGCAACACACTGTGCTTCTCCACACCCGGCTCAACGCGACCACGACGGCGTACACCTGCGGTATCAATCAACATGGCTGCTTCGCCATCAATGGTGATTGGCGTATCAATGGCATCACGCGTCGTCCCCGGAACCGAGGAGACCACACTGCGCTCACTGCCAACAAGCCGATTAAGCAACGACGATTTGCCCACATTGGGGCGCCCGACCAAAGCGATACGCACCGTTTCGTCGGTCTCTGGATCCGCGAGTGCCGGCATCAAGGCAGTTACTGCGTCGAGCACATCGCCCGTACCGATGCCGTGGTATGCACTCATCGGGATGGGGTGGCCGAGATTCAATGCATAGAATTCAACCGCGTCGAGATTACGGGCCAAACTATCCGATTTGTTGGCTGTCAGAATAATCGGCTTGTTGGAACGACGCAACATGACTGCGACTTCATCATCGGCAGCCGTAATACCGGCCATGATATCCACCACAAAAATGATGATGTCGGCTTCTTCGAGCGCTATTTTGACTTGGGCACGTACCTGGCGCGCAATCTCAATTTGCGGTGTCCCCGTGGTTAAATCGTCGTGTTCAAACAAGAGACCTGCGGTATCCACCACCGTAAAAATGCGCCCATTCCACTCACATTCGCCATAAAGACGGTCGCGGGTTGTCCCCGGCAAATCTTCGACGATTGCTTTGCGCTGACCAATCAGACGATTAAAAAACGTCGACTTCCCCACATTGGGGCGGCCAACGATTGCCACAATCGGTTTCATTGTTATCCCTTTACATCGGCACGTGCTAGCGCCTTGACGTAGCGCACTACATCATCAGGCTCACCCGCCATCATCACTGCCACACCACTCGCCTCTGCAATGTCAGCGAGGGTCATGTTATCAATTGTTCGCTCGCCTTTGTGGTCAAACATGACCCGTGGCAACAAGGCGCGCGTGACCCCTGCTTGTTGTAGCACGGGAATCACATCTTGTCCCATCAACAGCCCTGAAACGGTGACTGTTTCACCGAAAAACTGATTAACCACGGGCAACAGCGTGACCTGCAGGTTGGTAATCCGATTCAGTCGCTCAACGATGGTCATCAGGGTTGGGGCAATTAATGTGCCACACACGATGGCGAGATGACGTGACACCGGTAAGGCACTGGGCAGGCGACGTTGCGCTTTGACCCATCCATCCAAGAAATCACGTGTCATGCCGACACCATTCGAGTACTGTGGCATGTCGGCATAACGGTCAGCAGGCGGCACCGGTTGATGGCTCAGCAAGTAGAACTCATCTGATGGATGCACCAGGGCAGTGCCGTACTCAGTCAAAAAACGCGCTTGATAGGTTTCGATGATAGCCACCACACGCGCTGCTTCGTCTGCATTGTAGACACGCATTGGCACATCTGTTGCCGCACCAAGCCGTGAACAGAAACCGAGATCTTCTGCTTTGATGGCCTGATCCCACAACGGCTGGCGCTCCCAGTTCGCATCAATCCAATCGGGTGTTTCATGGATTTCAATAGCGGTACGAATACTTTGCGGGCGCTTGCCCTCGAAACGATACTTGGTCAAGCCGACAGGCACCACGGCAATGGACTGCACCACTGGATAGAGTGCAGCCAGATCTCGAATGCTCTGATGCAGGAGCTGCCCGTCATTGATATCGGGCATGGCCACAATTTGCGCATGCACACTGATACCCATACTGCCCAGTCGCTGTATCTGCTCGCGTACATCGGGGACGTCAACTTTACCCAGCAAGACAGCCCGTGCCGCACGGTCGGTGGCATGCACGGAGATGTACTGTGGCGACAAGCGTTGTGTATCAATGCGATGCCAATCATCTTCGTTGAGATTGGTAAAGGTCACAAAATTCCCATACAAAAACCCCAACCGATAATCATCGTCCTTGAGATAGAGAGTTTTGCGCAGTCCCTTGGGCATTTGCGTCAGGAAACAAAAGGGGCATTTATTGTTGCAGGTGCGCAGACGATCAAAAAGAGGCTCCGTGAATTCGATGCCCAAATCGTCGTCGTCGTCCTTCTCGATTTCGTAGATGAATGATTCACCTGCACGCATGACTTCAAGCTCGACGAGCTCATTTGCAATCAAAAAGCGATAATCAATGGCATCACGCAGGCGGTGCCCGTTGACGGCAACGACCAAATCACCGACTTGCAAGCCGGCCGCTGCCCCTGTACCGTGCGGTGTGAGCTCTGCAATCTCGCCACCTTGGCCAGTTATTTTTTGTAAATCGGGTTGATATTCCATTGCCTACATGTTCACTATGCTATACTTATCTTTGGTATTATACCACGTTGGCGTCAGCAAGGGAGGAAACGTCGTGCGCGCCTTGTATCTCGGCTTTTGTGCAACGACGTTGTTGCTCGCATTTTTTGGCAAAACCACACCAATTACGAGCCTCTTTACGACCACATCGAGTGCGTTCGTAGCTCCCTATCTTGCGCAACCAAGTGGGTATATCAGACCACACATTGCCACAATTGTTGAGCAAAAACAGCTCTATCTCCTCACCCTAGCACAACGCCACAATCACGCGCAGAGTACACACATCAGCGACCATGAATTTGCGGCAATAATGGTCACCATCCTCTACACCGAGCATTTGGGTTGGCTCGAAGACGTGATTCCCTCGATACGGCCGGTTACCCCCGTCTACCAGGAAGCACAAGCCGTCAGCAACGAATACCTGGGCACCAACTTTAGTGTGTGGCCAGCCAATCTGCGTCCGTCCGTAGTAGACGAAATCCTCTCCGACGAGATTCCCCAGGTAGGGCATGCCAATCTCGCATTATTGATACCACAGAGTCTGCAACGACCCGAGCATGCCAATCAACTCGCCCGCACCACCGATACTGCACTCGCACTGCTCGCGGCGAATCTCGAGCGTGGCATTATTCGTGCCCAACACGAACATGTGCCGATTACGTGGAAAACGTTGCTGGCCTGGCACAACGCCGGCATCGTAGACCCGGTACAGATGGCTCAGAACCGCTCCCTCCAGCATTACTTGCAACGAGCCAGCGTCTACCACGACCCCGCATTGGCACTCTACCGTACCGACATTCTGTGCATCAACCCCCTCTACGCCCACAACGCACCAACCATGCCTGATACCCATTAAAAAACGACCGCTCGGTGCGTACACCGAACGGTCGTCAACGAGACCTGGATTACTTGGCGGTATGACGGCGTGCCTGCCAATATTCGTACACCATTGGCAATATCGAGATGATTACAATCGCCAATGCGACAAGTTCAAAGTTTTCCTGGACAAACGGTAAATTGCCGAAGAAGTAGCCAGACCAGATGAACAACGTGGTCCACAGAATCCCACCACCGATGTTGTAGGTCACAAAGACCTTGTAGTCCATGTTGGCCATACCTGCCACAAATGGTGCAAAGGTGCGCACGATTGGCGTGAACCGTGCCAACACGATCATCTTGGCACCATGTTTGGCATAAAACTCCGTGGTACGATCGATGTGTTCTTTTTTCACGAATGGCAGATTCCAATCGAGAATGCGCATCCCCACCCGTTGCCCGATGGCGTAGTTTACCGAGTCGCCCAGAATTGCAGCAATGGTCAGAATCACGTACAGCAACATGGGGTTGAGCCCGGCGCTCGGATCAGCAGCGATGGCTCCTGTGGCAAACAAGAGCGAATCCCCGGGCAAAAAGGGTGTCACCACCAGACCCGTTTCGCAGAAAATAATCAGAAACAAGATGGCATTGGTCCACCAGCCATACGCAGCGGTGATTTCCTTGAGCGATTCGTCAATGTGGAGCACAAACGACAAAAACCAACTAATCCACTCCATGAAACTCCCTTTCTAAGCTTCCCAAGGGCGATAGTCATACGTTTGATGACGGAAGTACGTGTTATACAGCTCGGCATAGTGACCACCCGCGGCCAATAGTGCCTCATGATTGCCCTCTTCGATGATATCACCATTTTTGAGTACCAAAATACGATTCGCGGTACGCACCGTCGAGAGTCGGTGGGCAATCACGATACTCGTACGTCCTGCCATCACCACATCGAGCCCTTCCTGAATCTGGTGCTCGGTGAACGGGTCAATGCTCGCAGTGGCTTCGTCGAGGAAAAAGATGGACGGATTACGGAGCAGAACGCGTGCCAATGCGACAAGTTGACGCTGACCAAGAGACAGCCGGCTACCACGCTCACCGACATCGCTCTGCAAGCCGTCTGGCAGATCGTTGATCCAATCACCGTGATCGAGTGATTGTGCGGCACGTAACACGTCGTCGTCGCTTGCTTCGGGACGACCATAACGAATGTTTTCCATGACCGACCCCGAAAACAGAAATGGAACTTGTGGTACTAAACCGGTATGACGGCGGTAGTCGGCCAAATCGAGCTCACGAATATCCTGACCATCAACGATGATACGCCCGCCTTGAAACTCGTAGAAGCGCAAAAGCAGTTTGATGAGGCTCGATTTCCCTGCACCCGTATGCCCTACTATGGCAATTTTTTCGCCAGATTTGATGTGAAGGTTGAAATCACGGAGCACCACACTTTCCGGGTTGTAGGCGAATGTGACATGGTCGAAGACCACGTCACCGTGCATGTCGTGTACCGGCAAGTTGTTGCGTTGTACCACACGTGATTCGGCATCCATTAACGCAAAAACGCGCTCACTTGCGGCAAGTCCTAATTGAAATTGGCTCCAGAACGATGCGATACTCGTGAGCGGAAAAAAGAACAGTGCCACACTCTGAATGAAGAGATACCAACTCCCCGGTGAAAGTGATTCCGGCGTGGTAATAGCAATTTGTCCACCCACATAGACGATAATCACAAGTGCCAAACCAGAAATAATGTTGAGCACAGGCCAAATCGAACCAAAGATGATGCTTTGGCGCAATTTGATGCCATACTGCATCATGTTTGTTTCCATGAACTCACGGTAGATGGTTGCCTCGCGCCGGAAACTTTTGGCGACGCCGATACCACTTACCGTTTCGGAGACCGCACTATTGACCAACGCACTCGCACGCTGTGACTGTTGCGTGGCAGCACGTGCCACACGCCGAAAAACGAGCGCCGCCAAAATAACCAGTGGCGATACCGCCAAGGTAATCCAGGCCAAAGTGGTATTGACGAAAAAGAGCGATACCGTGACCACAAGCACCAACAAGACTTGACTCAAGAGCTCAATGGTGAGTGTTACCACCGATGAGAAATCTTGGGTATCAGAAAGCACGCGACTGACCACTTTGCCAGAGGCAAACTGGTCATAGAACGACATGTCACGTGCCACCACTGCATTCATGGCATCTTGGCGTACCTTGAGCACCACATCACCCACAGCGATGGCCGTGTAGCGTTGGCGGATGTAGTTGACCAACCAGCCGAGCACGCCCAACACGGTGATGACTGCTGCCCACATCAGCGTGGTCATGGTGTCGCCACCTTGTGTGATTTCATCAACACTACGCGAAATCAATATGGCAGAAATAGACGGAAAGCCGGCCCCAATCGAGGTAACCAGTACCACCAACAGCATGACACGCAAGTGGGGGCGGAAGTATGCGGCGATACGCTTGATGAGCACACCGTCGCTATATTGACGGTCGTACGCTTCGGCGTCTAACCCGTCGAGCACAAAACCCATGATTTTTCTCCTCGATTACGCCATCGTTGCGGCGTGATCGTCACGCACAAAAATACGACGGTATGACTCACTTTTCACCAAAAGTTCTTCGTGTGTCCCCTGTGCTTCGATACGACCACGGCGTACCACCACTATCCGGTCGGCCCAGCGAATTTGTGCCAACCGATGCGTAATCAGTAGCGTTGTACGCCCCTTGAGCACTTCGTGCATGGCGCGCTGGATTTGGTCTTCGGTGGCACTATCAATGGCGCTCGTCGAATCGTCGAGAATCAGAATGCGCGGATCCGTCAAGAAGGCACGTGCAATGGCGATACGCTGACGCTGTCCACCCGACAGCGTGACTCCACGTTCACCGACTACCGTGTCGTAGCCGTCTGGGAACGAACAGATGAAGTCGTGCGCCTGTGCCTGTTTGGCAGCCCACTCAATTTGGGTGCGTGGCACATCGCCACGTGCACCAAAGGCAATATTCTCAGCGATTGTCTTGGAAAACAAGAACACGTCCTGCTCAATCATCGAAATCTGCGAGCGGAGCGAATCGAGGTTCCACCGTTTTACATCAACGCCATCAATGCTGACACTCCCCGCTGTGGCGTCGTAGGTACGATTCACCAATCGCGTTAACGTGGTCTTGCCCGAACCTGTCTGCCCCACAATCGCAATCGTCTCACCAGCTTTGGCGGTAAAACTGACATTTGTCAAAATGGAGCCATCGGCATAGCCAAAGTCCACATTGTTGAACTCGATTTCACCACGTACCTGATGCGACTCCCCTTGTGGGTTTTCATCCATTTCGGTTTCCGTGTTGATGATACCCAAAATACGATTAGCACCTGCCAAACCAAACTGCACCAAGGCAAACATGAAGAGCGAAATAAAGGTAGGAAACTGGAATAGTGTCACCAACGACAAGAAGGCAATCATCTGTGCAGTAGTAATCACTGCCATGCTTTGCATCCAGACTGCATACCCAAATGACATCCCAATCATTACCCCGTAGTAGAGTGCAGGCAAATACCGTGCCTGGATCTCACCTTCTTGGACAAACAAGTCACGGTAGCGCTTGGCCACATCGTAAAATCGTGCAACTTCGAATTCTTCACGCGCCGTGGATTTGACCACCTCGATGCCTTGGATGGCTTCATTGAGACGCGCACTCACCTGCCCGTATTGACCACGCAACATGCCAGCCACTGGCCCTAGCTGGCGATTGTAGCTAATCAGCCCCCATACCAATGCAAATACGAACAGTACGGGCACGGGAAGCAGTTGCCAACTCAAAAAAGCAATAGCAACCAACGGCGAAATAATCTGCGTAGTTGCTTCGATAATCAGACTAATCCCCGGCGAAATCATCAAATTAAGCTGCGTCACATCACCTGTGGCGGCCGCCATCAAATCACCCACACGTTGGCGATTATGAAATGTCTGGCTTTTACCCAGCAGACTGATGTAGAGCTCCTCACGAGCATCACGTTCGAGCCGTGATGCGAGGAATTCACGAATCACCGTGTTGATCATGTCAACAATGGCAAAAAGTGCACGGATGGCAAGTAACCCAAGTGCGGCCGTCGCCAACGCAGCCAGTGTGCCACGTTGCTCGATAACCTCGTACGCCTGTTGAATCTGGAACGACGTATACGTGAACGCTGAAATCGCAAAAATCGCAAGAATGATGAATCCGATGGTTAAATACGAATATCGCATCACATGCGAGAGCACCCATCGCGCCGCTGAGCGCCGATCGTAGGGGTATTCATTCCCCGTGCGGAATTCTCGTAGCACACCTGCTCCTCTCATAGACTATCCCCAAATGTTCTCAAGTAGCGATGCACTACTCCCCTACTGTAGCACTTGCGACTCTCGTTAGTGAATTGTACCACAATCAGTGTCAAATATTGCCTTGCTACGACCAAAAAGAGGAGTGGGCGAGAGCGTTTGCTCTCACCCACCTGTTGAAGTAACCGGGTTGCCCCGGGAGGATTAGGGGGCGACGTGAAGCGTGTGTACTTCTTGCGATGTACCGTGATGACCGTCGCATTCATCACCTGATGTCTGTACTATACCACAGACATTGTGATGAAATATAAGAATTGCATAAGAATCAGCTGATATCATTCATATCATCATTTTTTCATCATTTCACACCAAACGCTCACTTGTGAAAATCTCTGCAAATCACCCCACCACACGCAACATACTGTTGGTATGTGGTGGGGTGGATACTGCTTAATAGGCTTGGTAATCAAACCCACGAATCATACCATGCGCTGTTTCGCCACGGAGCCAAATATCGAGGATCTGACCAGAAATTGCCGTGGGGGGAGGAATTTCGGGCATCTGTTCACGTGCAAACCAGCGGGCATCCGAGAGTTCCTCGGCATCCATGGCAATATCACCAGATTTGTACTGTGCCAAAAAGCCGACCATGACTTGATGCGGGAACGGCCAACACTGGCTGCCCACATACCGGATCTGTGTAACCTCGACACCCACTTCTTCACGCACTTCACGTGCCACACAGGCTTCGAAACTTTCCCCTGGCTCAGCAAAGCCGGCCACTAAACTATAGCGATTCCCCCAACCGACTTTAGTGGTCAACAAGACACGGTCACCGTCGTGAATCAAGACGATGATGGCTGGGCTAACTGGCGGAAAGACTTCGTGTTTACAGGGATCACAGCGTAACCCCCAGGTGTTTGGGATGGCACGGTAGGGGGCACCACACCGACTACAAAAACGCGTAAGCGTACGAAACTCCACCAATTGTTTGGCATAGCTCGCTGCCATGACTACTTCTTGGCGCACATCTTGCATGTTCATCATGGCGCGTAGATTGACCGTCTGCAACCCTTCGGAAAGTTCACAGTCTGGAGCAACAACCGCAGCATGTACTGCAATCTGCCCCTGCTGCCCCAACGGGAAGTGCTGCTGAATGGCAATACTGTGTGGTGCATGCGCATTACCAGCTAATGGCTGTGTGGGAGCATGCACATCTACGACGAATTCTTCGCCACGCAACACGTACCAGACGTGCGTGTTGGCAGTGGGCAACTGTGGTGGATAACAACGAATAAATGCTTCCATGTGATACCCCTTTGGTACTAGACGGCGCTGTCGTCACCTGGGCGATTAAACCAGCGAAAGAAAATAACAGTCAACACGACAAAATAGACCAACCCTCCGGGCAACCACATCAGGAGTCCGGCCAATTCTTGATCCACCTGTGCTGACATTCCCCATGGCCGCGATACTGCATCATAGGCTGGGTAGATGATATACCCGGCAAATGTCAACAATGCCCCGATAATCGTGGGTGGCAACGACATGAAAAAGAGATAGAGCATCAGCACTCCTGGCGTCGAGCGCGGGAGCTCGGGCTGCTTGCTAAAGACGGGCCACCACGACAGAATAGCCCCCAACGTGAACATGATGTGTTCGAGTGCGTGGGTATTGGTATCGCGCACAGCAAGGTCGTAGTTGGCTGGCACATGCCATCCCACAAAGATAATGTTGAAGATGAAAAATGCACAGATTGGATGCACAATGGCTCGTACCAATGCTAACACACTCTGATTTTGCAACGCAAGTGAGGCCAGTGCAGGGGGAATACTGAGAATGACCAAAGGTGGCACGAGAATAATCAGAATCAGATGCTGAATCATATGCATTGACAACGACACCAACGACAATGTGTCAATGGGAGATACCAATGCCACAAAAAGCAATACCATGGCCAACATGTAGCGATTACGCATCAACGGTGTGGCCACGGGCACACCCCAACGCACTGCAAGCGGTCCCGTCATCAGTTGATACCCGAGTGTGAGCACGACTAACGCAACCAGGATGCGAATATCGAAGTTCCACGTATAGAGATTCATGATGCCCCCAGTGACGCAATCCACTGCATCATTATAAACAGTTTCAAAACAATAAGCGCGCGTCACAGGCATGCTGTGACGCGCGCAACCGACGTATGACTAACCGGCGATGCCCACATGATGCGAAAAGAGCACCAAGAATCCGAGTACCATGCTCACCGCAAAGGTGAAGGGTACAATAAATACAAACTGGAAGATACGTGCATCACCACGCAAGTGCATGAAATACAATACGACGCCGATCCCCTTGGCAAACATCAGGATGAAGAGCAAGGTCAAAAAGGTGACATGCCCAAATAAGTCACGGTAGACGAAGGCCGCAACTTCAGCAGCAGTAACAACTGCAAGGACGCCACCGACCTGCCAATAAAAACCGGTACCATGTGCTTCATGGTGTTCTTCGTGGTGTGTCACGGCTGAATCATGGTCTGCCATGTGTCCCTCCTGTTAAATGAGGTAAATCAATGTAAAGATTGCTACCCAGACCAAGTCCACGAAGTGCCAGTAGAGACCACCGAGTTCGATGTCCATTGGATTCTCGGGGGATTCGGGAAAGCGCGATACTTTGACGTAGATGGCGATGAGCCAAATAATGCCGATGGTAACGTGCAAGCCGTGGAAACCGGTCATGACAAAGAACGTCACCCCGAAGAGGCTGGGCACGAGCGCCGTAGCGTGCTCGCCGGCTTCTTTGAGGCGTACGATGGATGGATCGAGATTAAGCGCCGTCAAGGCCTTGTGGGCTTCGTGGCTCAAGTGCATTTCAAAGGCAGGGGCCAGCTTCAACCCCTCGTGGTAGAGATGGATGAACTCGTAGATCTGACCACCCACAAAAGATGCGCCCAACAAGATGGTTGCCAACTGCCAGATGCGAAAACGCTTCCAGTCGCGGGCTTTGGAGGCAGCAAGCGCCAACACCATCGTCAACGAGCTGGCCAGCAATAGGGTAGCAAGCACGGTGGTCAATTCGATGGCCAAATAGCCGAGACGTGGATCGAGCAACTCGAGTGCACCGACACTCGACAACGTGTTGCTGGTGCGTGCATAGAAAATAAGATGTGTCACGATGAGCGTAGCAAAAAACAACGTCTCAGAACCGATAAACGCCCATAGTCCGAGTTTACGACTATCAACGCCCATCGAGCCCACTAGTGGTTTTTGGTGCGCTTCGCCGTGATGCGCCTGACCCGCAGAACTACTCATGTATCCTCCTCATGCAAGCGGGTACGGCAACGGATGCCACCGTACCCGACAACGCTGTATGCATCTAGTGATGACCCAGATAGGGCGAATCGCGCCGTGAATCGAGCACCCACCCACGGATTGCGTAGAAGACCATGACAATCCCGATGGCCACGAAGACGTACGAAGCGGTACGTATTGGCAAACCAAGAATGGCCTGATTGATGTAGATGAACCCAAGTGCTGCAACCGTCAAACCGGCAGAAAGCACCATGGGCATGAACGTCAATGTGGGCATGTGAATCTCTTTGGCGCCAGGGCTATCTTCGTGCGAGTATTCGTAACGAATCTGTGACGGTGCACTCTTTTCACCGTGGTGATCGTCGGCAGTGGTGTGCGGGTATTTGGCATCCCACAAAGGACGGCGACTCGTGACGTGTGGAATGTGCAAGAAGTTGTATGACGGCGGGGGTGATGGGACGACCCATTCTAGCGTTGCCGCATCCCACGGATCGTTGCTGGCCACTTCACCACTGCGCAAGCTGACCAATACGTTGTAGATGAACATGAGCACTGAGAAGGCCAAGAAGAAGGTACCGATGGTCTCGATGAAGTTCCACATTTCCCAGCCCATACCAGACTCGTACGTGTAGATGCGGCGAGGCATCCCTTCGGTACCAAGAATGTGCATGGGGAAGAAGGTGACGTTCATGGAGATCAACATCAGCCAGAACTGTGCTTTACCCAGTTTTTCATCGAGCATGCGCCCTGTCATCTTGGGGAACCAGTAGAAGGCACCGGCAAACAAACCGAGGATGGAGCCACCAAACAACACATAGTGGAAGTGCGCAACCACATAGTATGAATCGGTCTGCTGCAAGTCAATGGGCGGCGATGCCAAGGTGATACCGCTAATCCCACCAATGATGAACATCGAAATGAATCCAATGGCGTAGAGCATGGATGTGGTAAGGCGCACATCTCCACCCCACATCGTGGCAATCCAGTTGAAGATTTTGACACCCGTGGGAATCGCAATCACCATACTGGCTGCAGCAAAAAAGCCATTGGCAATGGGCCCCATACCGGTACCGAACATGTGGTGTGCCCACACGATGAAACCGAGGAATCCGATACCAACACCAGAGAACGCAACGAACGAATACCCGAAGATGGGCTTGCGTGAGTAGACCGGCAATACTTCGGAAATCATCCCCATTACCGGCAGAATCAGAATGTACACTTCGGGATGACCGAAGAACCAGAAAAGATGTTGCCAGAGGACGGCGTCACCACCGAGTGCCGGATTGAAGAAGGCGGCACCGAATTGACGATCAAAGAGCAACTGAATTGACGCAACGGTGAAGGTCGGGAATGCGAAAATCAAGATGAAGCTGACAACAACGTTCATCCAGACGAAGAGTGGCATACGATTGATGGTCATGCCTGGAGCGCGCATATTGAGTACGGTGACAATGAAATTCAACGCACCAGCAATGGATGCGACACCGGTCAGACCGAGACCCAGAATCCAGTAATCAACACCCTGCCCAGGACTGAACTGCGTCTGTGTCAATGGTGCGTAGGCAAACCAGCCGACGTTGGTCGCTCCACCCGTCAAGAAACTGAGATAGAGCAAAAAGCCACCACCCAAGAACAACCAGACGGAGAAGGCATTGAGCCGCGGGAAGGCCATGTCACGCGCACCGATCATCAACGGTACGACGTAGTTACCGATACCGACGTTCATTGGCATGACCACCAAAAAGACCATGGTGGTCGCATGCATCGTGAACAGCTGGTTGTAGAGGTCTGCACTTAAAAATGTGCTATTTGGCGTACCCAACTGCACCCGCATCAACATGGCTTCGATGCCGCCGATGATGAAGAAAATGAACGCACTGATGATGTAGATAATCCCGATTTTTTTATGATCAACGGTGGCTAACCACGACCGCCACTGAAATGACTCTTTGGTCGTGGGAGCCGTTGACGTGAGTTTTTGCTCTGCAATCGCCATTACCAGACTCCTTATTTCTCTGCTGGGAGCGCAACTGACAGCTTCATGCTATCCAAATATGCCGTGAGGTCTGCAACTTCCTGATCGGTGAGCGTCCCCTTTTTGATGACGCGTCCCATCAGATTACCCTGTTTGATCGCATTTGAATCCTGCAACCACTTGGCAAGGTTGTCAACGGAATACGGCAGAATGGCACCACCGAGTGCCGTACGACTACCGAGATACGTCAGATTGGGACCGATTTTGCCCTTGGCGTCTGTTCCGTTAATTATGTGACACGTCGCGCATTGCTTTTTGGCATCTGCGAAGAGCGCGGCACCACGTGACGCATCACCCGTCAAGCCGAGCACCTGCACCGTGCCTGTGGCCGCTGCGGGGATCTTGCTGACATTCGCCTTCCATGCCTCGTATTCCGCTGCTGGGAGTGCGATTAATCGGAAGTGCATCTGGGCGTGTGCTTCGCCACAGAATTCCGCACAAAAGGCCTTGTAGATTCCCGGCTCGGTTACCGTGAAGGTCAGATAGTTGGACTTCCCCGGAATCATGTACGTCTTCCCAGCGATTTTGGGAATCCAGAAGTTGTGCATCACATCGGCTGCATCAAGTTGCACCGTGATGGGCACACCTACCGGCACATACATGTCGGTAGCAGTTGTGATGGTGGGTTGATTCTGATCGTCAACAACAATCGGTGTGCTCAACGACACGCCATCTTGGTTGAAATATTGAAATTCGAACCACCACTGGTGCGCTACCGAACGAATCTTGATGGCCTCCGGTGGCATCACCGAATTGGCGGCTTGGGTGCGGAAGGTCAGCACTGCAATGATAAGTACCACAATAGCAGGAGCAATCGTCCAAGCGATTTCTATCTTGGTGTTGCCATGAATCTGCTTTGGCAACGTGGTGGCTGCTGGTTTGTTACGGAAACGAACCACGGTATATACCAATGCACCCTGCACCACGACAAATACCGCTACCGCCATCCAGAACACGATCATGAGTAAATCAAGAATGCGTGTGGCATGGTCGCCGTACGTGTACATGGTCGTGGCAGGGAGATTTGCACAACCCGCCAACACCATCGTAATGCTGGCCAACACCGTAGCAAGCACTACTTTCTGTCGCGCGTCCTTTCTCATTCGAACTCCTTGCTTATACCAGTCACACCACCGATGTGACGCGTTATCCCGCCATGTGTGGTGCAGTCCCGAGAACGACCACAAGACGAGAATTTTTTCACATACCGATTATATGCATATCTGTGCATTCGTCAACTTGTGCAGATGCTGTGCAGTTGGACAGTTTTTCGATGGCGATACGGTGAAATGCACCCGTTCATTATTATGTCAATACTAAATCTGTCATTAATGTATCGAAGGGTTGTCCCTCGCCATGGCGAAAACAGGCCAGAAATTCCACGTTGCCTGCGGGGCCGGTAATCGGGGACCGAGTGAGCTGGGTGCACCCCCAACCAAGTGCGGTAGCAGCAGTGATGACATTGCGAATGGTCTGAGCACGCACCTGCGGATCACGCACCACTCCTCCTTTGCCCACGAGGTTGACTCCAGCCTCGAATTGCGGTTTGATGAGTGCCACAATCCAGCCCTGCGCATCAATGAGGTTCACCACTGCGGGCAACACGAGTTTAAGCGAAATGAATGCCACGTCAATGACTGCCGCATGTGCGGGGCACTGGGCGTGAGCTACAGGCGGCAATTCGGTCACATAGCGTATATTGGTACGCTCCATGACGACAACCCGAGCATCCGAACGGAGTGAGTAATCGAGGATCCCGTAGCCCACATCAATGGCATAGACAGCCACTGCACCCCGTTGCAAAAGCACATCCGTGAAGCCCCCAGTTGATGCACCCACATCAATGGCTGTAATCCCCGCCACATCAATGGCAAAGGTATCCAAGGCGTGGGCCAATTTGGTACCACCACGACTCACATACGGGAGTGATTCGGCGAGCTCTACGTGTACATCAACGGCCACGCTTTCTGCGGTGCGCCGATGGATTTCACCATTCACACGAATCGCACCCGCCAAAATGAGTGCCTGTGCTTTGGCACGGGATTCTGCAAAGCCACGCGCCACCACGAGCAAATCGAGTCGAATACGTTGAGGCGCTGGCATCAGGCAACCGCTCCTGTAGCATGCAACGCAGCGATTTGCGCAGCATCGAAGCCCAAACTCGCCAGGATTTCATCGGTTTGTTCGCCGAGACGTGGTGGATGCCGCCGGATCGTACCTGGTGTCTCAGAAAAGCGGTACGGCGGACCCACCACGCGTATCGAACCAGCGGTGGGGTGATTGATGGTTTGGATTAAATCGAGTGCGGCGACTTGTGGGTCGGTCAGTGCGGTGGCCAAATCACGCACGGCTCCTACAGGAATTCCGGCAGGAGTGAGCAATGCCTCGAGTTCGGTCACCGTGTAGCGTGCCAGCACCGGTGCGAGTGCGTCGTTGAGCGCCGTGCGATTATCGCAACGCAACCGATTGGTCTGGAATCGGCTATCGGCTTTGATTGCATCAATCTGCAGGGCATCACAAAAGCGGCGCCAAAGGTCGTCGGTTCCCACTGCCAAGTTAAACCAGGCATCACGTGCATGGTAGACACCATACGGAGAAATACTCGGATGGTGGTTACCACTTGTCACTGGCGCAGTGCCCGTTGCAAAATAGCGGGCTGCTTGGTATGTCATGATGGCAAGCTGACCCGACAACAGCGACGTATCGATGTATTGACCAATACCTGTGTTTTGCCGATGAAAGGCGGCCACCATAACCGCATATGCGGCGTGCATCCCAGCAACCAGATCGGCGATGGCAATACCCACGCGCATCGGCGGGCCACCGGGCTCGCCAGTGACACTCATCAATCCTCCCGCGCCTTGAGCGATTTGGTCGTACGCCGCACGCGTACGGTCTGGACCAACCTGGCCGAATCCGGAAATCGAGCAATAGATGATGTCTGAGCGGATTTTTTGGCAGTCTGCATAACCGAATCCAGCCCGATCCAATGTCCCAGGGATGAAGTTTTCGATGATCACGTTGCTCCAGCCCACCAAGCGTTCCAGCACGAGTCTACTGTCGGGATGACGGATATTGATGGCCATGCTCCGTTTGTTGCGATTCACACTGAGGTAGTAACTACTCTCACCGCCTTCAAATGGCGGCCCCCAAGCCCGTGAATTATCACCGACCTCTGGTTGTTCGATTTTGATGATGTCTGCACCCATATCACCCAGCATCTGCGTGCAATATGGACCGGTCAACGCACGTGAAAAATCGAGTACACGCAACCCGGCAAGTGGTAGTGTCATATGCTCCTCATTTGCGAGAATACACGCACAGTACGTGGTGCATCCCAGCGCACTATCCGGTATTTTTCAATCCCGCTGCTATACCGCTGATACTCAGCAAAATCGCATCTTCGAGTGCTTCGTGACCGACGCCATCGGGATGCGCCCGCAAACGAGATAACAATTCAACTTGGACATACGAAATCGGATCAACATAGGGATTCCGCAGCGCAATAGAACGTTGCAACACGGGATTTCCAGCCAGAAGCTTTTCGCTTTGGGTAATCACACAAACGGCAGCAACACTATTTTGATACTCGTGCTCGATATCCTGCATCATCGTTGTAGCAAGTGCCTGATCACGCACGAGTTCAGCGTAGCGGTGGGCGATATACATGTCTGCTTTGCACAGAATCATCTGTGCGTTATCCACCATGCTCCGGAAAAACGGCCACTCACGATACATTTCTTGGAGGATGGCCTCTGCAGCAGGTGCACCCTGTGGATAGGTGGCAATAAACTGTTGTACAGCGGCACCCAACCCGTACCACCCTGGGAGCGTGAAGCGAGACTGCATCCAACTAAATACCCATGGGATCGCCCGCAAATCCTCGATACGATCGCTGTTTTTCCGTGAAGCTGGGCGACTACCAATTTTGAGCCGGCTGATTTCCGCGATTGGTGTCGCTTCGCGAAAGAAGCGTACGAACTGGTCATTGTCATAGACGAGACCACGATAACTCTGTTGGGATGTCACCGCGAGTTGCTCGAGCACCTGAATCCACTCTGCTTTGGCATCGTTTATGTGGGCGAAGCCAGCTTTGAAGACCGCATTTAATACTTGTTCGAGATGGCGTTTGGCAATCACGTTCAAGCTATACCGGTCTGCGATTACTTCGCCTTGTTCGGTGATTTTTATCTGGCCACCCACACTGCCTGGCGGTTGCGCCAAGATGGCTTCGTTGGCAGGGCCACCACCACGCCCAATCGAACCACCACGGCCATGGAAAAGGCGGATAGTAATGGCGTGTTGCGCACCACAATCACGTAGACGCCGTTGTGCCTCGTAGAGTGCCCAATTGGCGGCCACAAATCCCACGTCTTTGTTGCTATCCGAATAGCCGATCATGATTTCTTGCAGGTTGTGGCGCCGAGCCAAGTGGGCACGGTACTCGGGGACCGCCCAGCACGACGCAATAATCTGGTCACAGTGTGCCAAATCGTTGCCTGTTTCGAAGAGGGGCACGATGTCAATGCCACCATCGGTGAGTGCAGTTACCCCAGCCTCACGCGCCAGGAGCAACACACTCAGCACGTCGGATGCACCACGAGTCATGCTCACAATCACCGTTTGAATCGTGCCTGGTGCCAGTGTTTCGTTGATGGCGGCAATCATGCGGAAGGTGGTCACGATTTCGTTGGTTGCGTCACTATACGGCAGGCGTGTAGGAATCAGCGGGCGCATGGCTGTGAGTTCATGGCGCAGAATTGCGGTCCGAGTAGCTTCATCACAGGCTAGGTAATCGGCGGTTACACCTGCATGTGCGAATATTTCTGCAATCGCCGCACTATGGCGCTCACTGTGTTGACGGATATCAAGGGTGGCAAAACTCAACCCGAAGACTTCGATTTGGCGCATCAGGTCGTGCAGGGCACCTTGGGCGACTGCGACACCCGCATTTGCAATCAACGAGTCGTACATGACCTGCACGTCACGCAACAAGGCTTGCGCGTCAGCATAGACGGCAGGGTGTAATGATTGCACGCCTGCCGACCACTGGACTTCGTGGGTCTGTGTGGCACGGAGCGTTGCCCGGAGTCGTTCGGCGATTAACCAACATTTACGCCGGTACGGCTCGTGAGGGTAGCGTTGATCGAGCTCCTGCGCTAGTGCAGGAAAGAGTGTGGCATCGTGTGCCAATGATTCGTGTAATTGCGCAGTTACTTGGACTTGGCGTTCGGACTGACTAATACGGCGACTAATCTGGTCGAATTCACGGATATAGAATTCGATGGCGGCAGCCCGCATTAAACGGGCTGCTTCTACGGTGGTTTCTGGGCGTACAAACGGGTTGCCATCCCGATCACCACCCATCCATGACCCAAAGCGCAACAGCGCAGGTACACGCCACGGGTGGTCGGGATATTCGGCACGAAGGGCATTTTCGAGTTCACGATAGAGGGTGGGAATGAGACGCACGATACTCTGTTCGAAGTAGTAGAGTCCGTTTTTGACCTCGTCTATGACCGACGGACGAACGACACGCACATCATCACTCTGCCATAACCCGACAATTTCTTCGCGGGCTTGGGCAATCATGATTGGGTCATCCATAAGCGATAAATCATGCCCCAAGGGATCAAGGAGCGCCACGAGGCGACGCAATTTGTCGAGGATGGTACGCCGACGAGCCTCGGTGGGGTGGGCGGTGAACACTGGACGAATGCACGCCTGGGTCATCCAATCTGCCACGGCCTGCGCCGACACACCTTGCTGGGCGATGGCGTGGATGGCTTCGGCAACGGATTCACTGCGTGCATGGTGCGCACGACGCATCTGCCGTTCTCGTTCAGAAAGTACCCAGATTCGCTGAAGTTGCTCGGAGAGGTTGACGAGTGCGAAATACGTGCTAAATGACTTGACCAGGGTATTGAGCCCAGCAATGTCACGAGTCGCTATGTGATGTTGGAGTTCACGCACACGATGTGCAGTGGGGTGTGCACGCAACTCTTTGCTGAGTCGGCGCACCAATTCTTCGCTGGCAAATGCATCCTGCCCGGCTTGTGTTTGAATGACATCACCGAGCAAATCACCCAAAAAATGAATTACCGCTGACAGGCGATCCCGCCCACCGCGGTCATGTGGCTGGGGCATGGGGATATGCTCCATTGCGTAGGATAATTTTGGTCAGTATACCATAGATAAAGTGAAGGGAAATCAGATGAGAATCATGCACAACATGAACTTTTCGGTATGCGATATCATCATACTATCAGCTATTGAAGTGATATAATCACTACAACACAATCTATTATTTGTCGCTTTTTGACACCATGGAAATGAGCACAACATGCTGGTACGTACTCGCTCAATTTGCATCATTATAAGTTTCATTATTGCTGCATGTGGTAACCCGAATACCGCACTACCCACTATCCCGGTGGAAACCACACCAAACCCGGCCGAAGGCACGCCTAGCGCATCGGGTGTGACCATCACGTATGGGGTGTTTGATTATGAGCGCACCAATCTGGAACCCATTTTGGCACGTTTCCACGAAGAGCATCCCAGCATCAACGTTGTGATGACTTCCCTGGATGATGCCTTGCAGACGACTCCGGATGCATCGGGCAATTACCCCAATGAATCACTGACCGCATCGCTACGACGCGTGGTCAGTGTGGCCGATGTCGCGCCGTCGTCATGGGTCACCCCGGATGCATACGGCACCCCGCTGATTCGCGACATCAAACCGTACCTCGATGGCGATACCGCATTCGACCGCGATGACTACTACCCGAGTGTACTCGAACGATTCGACGTGGATGGCGCACAATACGTGCTACCGCGGACCGTGTCGCTCCAAGCCATTGCATACAACCGCGACGCTTTCGACGCAGCACAAATTCCAATCCCCGAGATGAGCTGGACCAGCGAAGATTTGTTTGCGATAGCCGAAAAACTGACCGTGGTTAAGAATGGTCAGGTGGAACGGTATGGCTGGTACGACAACAGTAGTGGCTCTGTGGCGTTACTCATGCTCTTTGAACAGGCCGGGGTTGACATTCTGGGCATGGGGCCAAACGATTTGCAAATCGGCGACACGAAAGTACTCAATGCACTGCAAAAATACGCAGATCTCACGAAACGTGGCGTCATCTATGCAACGCCCAACTTTATGGCGTATGGATCACGTCAATCCGCACAGAATAGTGGCACTGATCCCACCGAAATGATTAAATCGGGTAAAATCGCAATCTGGGTGGAAGGTTCGCTCTACAGTGAAGATGGTGGTGTACCCGATTTACCATTCGAAATCGGGTTCACTTCGATGCCAAACGGCCCACACGAGATGATTAATTTTTACACTGAAGGGTTAATCATGAGTGGCGGCACCACACACCCCAATGAGGCTTGGACGCTCATGGAGTGGTTGTCGCGCCAAAACCTGAATCCAGGTGCGACGTCGGGATATGCAGGGTTCATGGGGGCACGTAAATCGTTACAGGCACTTATGGCACCTGGTGATACTGTCAATCAAGCACGCGCAGAGGCGTATGCATATACCCTGTCAAACCTGCAGCCTGTTAAACTCTACAAGTCCAACGATTACATAGTCTACTTCACGATTTCGTCAGCCACATATGGATTCATTGAAACGCCACCAAAAAGTGCCAGTGATGTATTGAGTGCTACGGTCAAAAACTTGAAAGAGAGTCAAAATCTCGCACAACAGACACCCAGTCTCACGCCAGACCTCCGTCCGGTGGTTGTGGCAACGCCCGAACCTGAAGTCGCAAGTGATGGTCAAGTCACCATTACTTTTGCCGCGTATGGCTCATCCCTGTCGGAATTGCGCCGATATGTCCGTGCGTTCAAGAACGAAGATGATTCCATCTTTGTTAAACTGATTGCCACAGACAACCTGACCACTACACAAACCATCGCCATGGCCGCTGAACGCAGTGACTGTTTTGGCTGGAATCAGGGAATTCCCATGAGCGACAGTGATCGTGGTGCATTAGCAGATTTGCAGCCGTTGCTCGACAACGACACATCCGTGGATGCGAGTGACATCCCACAAGCGTTGTTTGACATATATCGTAGTGATGGTCGGCTGGTGGGATTCCCTCATTCGTACACATCACGTGGGCTGGTCTATCAGGACGAGCTCTTCAACAAACTCGGCATTGAGCCACCACAAGCGTCATGGAGTAATGACGATTTCTTGCGCGCCGCAAAAGCGATGAGCAACAACGGCACATACGGGTATTCGAGTATGGGCAATTATCTCGGCGATATCATTTTTTGGAGCAATCGTGCCGGTGGCAATCTCATTGACGGGTCGGGAGGCACCATCAACGCAAATTTTGCAGATCCACAGGTCGTGAAAGCCATCACCTGGTGGACGGAGCTAGCCACCAAGCACAAAGTGATGCCCATGCCCGTTTTTGACTACAAACGTGGTGGCACAGCCAATTTTGACACGAGCTGGGAACTCCAGACACAAGGCAAAATCGGCATGTGGTTCGACTACGGCAACACATACGCCAAACAAGCAAGTGTTGATCCTGCGGCTCCAACCACTGCATTCACCACGTTGATGGCACCCCCACCAGTTGGGAATACTGGACTCGTATCGGCGGATATCACGGTGGTGGGCTACCACATCTCTGCGACGGCAAGTGATGCATCTGCCTGCATGAAGTTCATCAATTTCCTGAGTCGCCAATCGTCCGTGAACTCGTACGGAAGTATCCCAGCGCGCAAATCACAGAGTAATGATCCACTCTTCGAAGAGCAAAACGCCTATTCCGTGCCACTGCGTGATGCAATGCGTGAATTGCTTGATCAACCGTTGCAGGTGACCACTGATGTGTCGACTATTTACATGGTAGACACATACTGGATGTATCAGGCTCTTGACCGCATCATCTACAAACAGGCTGATGTGCAAAAAGAGCTCCTTGATGCGCAAACCAAGACGAACGCCTTTCTTGCCTGTGTGGCAACCATCGAAAATCGCAAAGGAAGCCCCACATATGCGTCGTGCGCAAAAAAAGCTGACCCGTCCTATGATGGATATATGTCCGACGAGGCGACCCCATGACAACAACACGAACACGCATCGCTGCTTCGCTCATCGCTGTGGCGATACTCATAAACCTCGTGGCCTGTAGTAGCACTCAAGCAGACATCCAGGCTACGCCGACACCCATCGCCGAAGACCCAGACTTAGCGAGTATTACGTATACCGTGGCACAGGGCACCGTTGAGCGTGTCGTCGAAGAATCAGCACGTGTAATCCCCGTGGAGTCGGTGACACTCGGGTTCGGTCGCGATGGTATCGTGGCAACCGTTGATGTGACAAGTGGTGACCGTGTTACACAAGGCCAGGTACTCGCCACACTCCAACAGGCCGAAGCCAACGAGGAGTTGCGCAAAGCGAGTGATGCACTCGATGCGGCGAATGCCGACTATGCGAATGCGCAAAAAATCAACGCGAAACAAATTGAAACACGCCGGAAAGTCGTGGAGAATGCGCGCGAAACACTCAACGAATTACTCCCCGGTGGTGACAAAGACGCCCTCGCAGCAGCACAGCTCGCCGTAGACGAAGCACAACGCAAGGTGCGCACCACCAGTGAAGACAGCAATACGAGTGTGGATGATGCAGAATATGCCATCACCACGGCCAACAACACCCTGATTGATGCCCAATTCACCTACAGTACGGCCTACTGGGACATGGACTGGGTCAATCGGTACGGCACCGACCCCAACGAGCCATTTATCCTCGTCAATAGCAAATATGTGGCAAATGTGCTCGATGCCGAAGGACGTCGCACCTACGAAAAAGCCTTTGCCACGGCACAAGATGGGCTACGCAACGCAGAAAAGGGCGTTCAAACCGCCTTGCGCAACGTGCAACGTGCCAAGGAATCCAAACAGACTGACGTAGACGCAGCCACCAAGGCCTATCAGCTGGCACTCAAAGAACGTGACAAGCTACTTGCCGGCCAAGACAACAGTGAACTACGCAGTGCACGTGCCGCGCTTGAATCCGCAGAAGCGGATCTCGATGAAGCCATGAATAACACGCTGACAAGCGAAAAACGAGCCGTTGATAGCGCACAACGTGCCTACGACAAAGCACTTGCAAGTGTGGCAGCAGGCCAAATCGTCGCCAAATTTGCTGGTGTGGTCGCTGTTGTGGCCATCGTGCCGGGCAACTCGGTGGTGGCCTATGCGCAGGCCATCGAAATTGCCAAACCCGATAACGTGGAGTTTTCGGCATCGCTCACCGATGACACAATGCGCCTTTTGAGTGAAGGGCAAGCCGTCGAAATCCGCCCCGTTACTCGCCCCGATATCGTGCTCAATGGCATCATTCGCCGACTACCAGCACCCTACGGCAAAAACGGTGGCAACATGGATGACCCTGACCCATTTACGCGGTTTAGCGTCACCGACACTCAGGGATTCACTTTGGTGGCTGGCGAAACAATTGGTCAAGTGCGCATCGTACTCGAACAACGGAACAACGTGCTGTGGTTGCCGCCAGATGCCATCCGTTCATTTGGAGACCGCCGCTTCGTGGTGCTCCGTGAAGGTGATCAAGAACGACGGGTCACCGTTGTGGTAGGCATCGAAAGCGAAGAACGTGTGGAAATCGTTAAAGGGCTACAGCTCAATGATGTGGTCGTAGGACAATGACCATGCGGTCACACTGGCATGCTGCACGCTTAATACTCACCGCAGTTTGGCGCCGCACACGCACCAATCCTGCACCGACTGTGGCACTTCTCATGGCACTCGTGTTGCCACTCATGCTGGGGCTCACCGTTCCCAGTTATGCTGACGCAGTGGGGATTCGTATCCTGAATCAGGAACTGGCCGCACAAAGTCGTGCTTCACAACGCCCAGCACTTGCACTACTATATCGTTATGTTAAATCAAATAAAGCAGTGGCGTGGCGCACCATATTAGGTGCAGATGCCCTCGTAAGCCAAAACGCAGCCAGTTACCTGCAATTTCCCATTGCACGCATTACCCGGCATATCCGGACCACGCCTCTCAAAGTCATGCTGGTCACTGGCAACGATGACGGTATCCCCATGGACAACACCCCAATTGGCACGCTGGTAGGCATCGAAGAATACATGAAATACGTGAGTGGGCGGGCACCACAAGCAACACCTACGCAGATCGAACTCGCGGTGTCACAACAAACAGCCAATACGTATGGCGTAAATGTGGATGACCGACTCGTAGTGAGTAGTCCAGATGGAAAAAAGACACTCTCTGCAGTAATTGTGGGAATCTGGACACCGATGCAACGTGACAGCCAAGAATGGTTGTACGACCCAGAATCACTGGAAACGTTGCTCTTAGTGGCGCCACAAACACTCGCCGATGCGGTAAGCACAACTTTTCCGGACAGTGCTGCTCAAGCAGCATGGTACATACAACCAGCTCCCTTTCGCCTAGGACCAAGTGACGTGTGGGTCATCGAGCAGCGCATCCGCACCTTTTCACAAGAACTCGCCAAAGTACCTGCCAAACTGGACCGCAGCCCGCTTGAACGCTTCGCAACAACACAAGAGATGATTCGCACTCTGACGCTACGGACGAGTGCAGTGGCCGCACCAATCGCACTTCTCGCCATGTTTTTTGTGATGCAACTCGCTACCATAACCTACCAGCGCCGCCAAGACGAATACACGTTACTACGCAGCCGTGGTGTTGCACTCGGCTGGTTTCTCACGGTGAGTGCAGTGGAATGGTTGTGTTATATCGTCATTGCGGGAATAATGGCGATTCCACTCAGTATTATTGCCACGCAAATCATGCTACGTACTGATTCGTTTTTACAGCTTACACGTGTCGAAGTGCCATGGAGCTGGCTCCCCGTGCAATCGTATGTGGGCGCAGCGCTCATCGCCGTGATTATCATCGTACTGGGGATTCGCCCCGTGATAGGCACATTCCAACGCACACTATCGAACAATGCGCGCAGCCGGCGCACAGACCGTTGGCGCATGTTTATGCGGATTATGCTCGAAGTCATCGTGCTACTAGCGATCTGCTACGGGTACTACCAGCTCTACACGCAATACGACCCGGGAAGCGATGTCTTTTCGAACCCGATTACGCTGATATTGCCGGTACTCTGTACAATTGGCATTGGCATGCTAGTGAACAGAGTACTGCCGCTCATCCTCGTGGCCGGGGAACGCATCGCACGCCGGAGTGACGCACTCGCTACCATCTTGTCACTACAGTCCTTGGCACGTCGGCCAGAACGCCTGCAAAACACGGTGCTCTTGCTTACCATCACCCTGGGTGTGGGTGGGTATGTGGCATCCATGGCAGCCACCATTGACAAGGCGAGTCAACACGGGTTAGCGTATCGAATCGCCACTGACACACAACTCATCGAGAGCGCGTTACGCAAACGACCATCGTCAAACACGACGGACGGTGATCGGTTTTTGTTGACACCATTGGGAGCCCATGCACAACTGCCGGGCATCATCGCATATGCACCGATTGGCCAATTTGACGGGCGTATTAGCATTGGAAACACGCCCATTGATGCGACGGTGGTAGCAGTAGACAGAGCACGATTCCCACGGGTGATCCCGCATTTCCAGGATACATGGCTGGGCCCGGGCAACACGATGGGCGCATTGATGAATCAACTTGCGACGTATCGGGATGGCGTCATCATTGACAAGTCAATTGCTGGCACGAGCACGATTGGAGACAAAGTTGCAGTTACGCTGATTGTTGATGATACACTCGTGGATGTGCGCATGCGCATCGTGGGAATTGTCGAAGGTTGGCCTGGTCAATACAGCGTTGAACGCCCCTATTTCATTGTAAACCTCAACTTTGTCGCCGATGAAGTCGGATTCTTGCCCCCGAGCGATGTGTGGATTCACCGTGACACGAGCGTGCCACTCGACGACATTCTGACCACGGCCCGTGCTGCGGCGATTCCCATTCTCGATACCGTTGATTACAGTGAGGCTCGTCTCAACGAGTTCACACGCCCTGAGCGCCAGGCGCTCTTTGGCATGCTCAGTATTGGCTTTGTGGCAGCCGCCGGCTTAACGATTATGGCTATTCTTGTGAGTGCATTAGCGAGCATGCGTCAACGCAACATCGAACTAGGCATGCTCCAAGCCATGGGAATGCCGGCGCACACCGCACGGCGCGTAATTACTCTCGAACAAAGCATTATCACCGTGAGTGGCACGGTATGTGGAATGCTGGCAGCACTCGTGTGTGCTGCCAGCATTCTGCCATCATTACAAGCGGGAGTAGCCCCACACCGTGACATTCCCAGCAACACCCCGATTACCGCATGGGGCACGATTATCGGCATGCTGGTGGTCTACGCAATAGCAGTGCTCGTCGCACTACGCACCGTCTTTGGCAATAGCCGACGGTTACGCATCGCAGATGCGGTAAAACTCGGCGACGAAAACTAGATATCGAGCTCGTTCTCTTCGTACTCGTATTCGAGTTCTTCGAATTCGAAGTCGGAAGCATCAATCTGGAGATCATCGTCTTCTTTGACGTATGACTCTTCGTATTCGCCATCACCATCGGTATCAATCTGGAAAGTCAAATCGTCGCCCTCTTTGACGATTTGACTGATGGCAAAGGCAACTGCACTCTTTTCTTCGTAGCGCAAATCGTCATACGAATATGCAACATCGCCCTCTTCATCGGAGACCACCACATCGAGGTCGTAGTCGCCAACGATGTCACCATCAATCACGAATTCTTCGTCTGCGTCATCAAAAAACAAATCGAGTTCGCCGTCATCTGCGATATCCACATTGCCGAATTGGGTGGCCGTATCGCGTTTGTTGGCGCCAACTTCACCAAAGTATATTGATGGCGCAGATTTAACTGCAGAACGGAGCTTCAAGCTGTTGAGCCCAGAACCAAAAGTCAGTGTGCTTGACTCTTTTTCAGATAACGACAACCCTTCCACCTTGAGCACGTTATCACTGGCAAACGCCACAATATCGTAGGTAAATGCATCGTCATTCTTGAGTTGCAACGTCACACTAATCGTTTCTGGGATGCGAATCAACGGCAAGCCGCGATTATCCCACACACTTGGCGCACCTTTAATGACCGTCACCGATGCCCCATCAATTTCGTTGATGATTTTGCCATTCACGTAGCCAATTCGTTTGCCATCCGGTGTGACAAACAATGATTCACCCGTGGTATTTGCAGAAGCTGTGGCACCTGACACGGTAGCATTTGTGTCGAGCAAATAGGTGTGGTATCCCTTGGCACTCTTGCGGTTTTTTCCACTACAAAAATCACAATCTTGCATCGCACGACGGGGCGCTGATGGTGTCAATTCCAGTGTTTCCGTTGATTCATCACCTTCATAGCGATCAGATTCAATTTCCGGGTTCGGTGAACCTTCATACCACCATGTTTCGTCGGCCACATTGACATGGATGGTACGTAGCTCACCAGGATAATTATTGTCGTAAATGTTGATACCGACTTCGTTTTCACCTTCTTGGACCAACGAAACGGGTGTGACTGCATGACCGCCTGTGCCATCCGACATGTAAATGCCAATCGTATACATGCTGTCCGCATTTACACCTTTGCCTTGGCTGAGCGATGCTTCGAGCAATTTCACGATATCACTCGGTTTGCCACGAATCATACTTTCATAAGTGGGTGTGGTTGATTGTGTAGCCCACCAATAAGCGATTTCACTCTGCAATGCTTCATTGCTCTCAAACGGCAATTCGTAGGTTTCAGCTGCACCAAACTTATTTGGATCATCGAGTTGATGGAACATGTGCAGACTGAGAACGGCCATTCCTTCGCAATGACCGCCATCCATGGCATCGTTGATTTCCTTCATCCATGCACGAGCTGGTGGCGTAAGCACGCACTTTTCGTTGCTGATACGCGAACAGACTTCATCACCGAAGAGTCTGCGCATATCGTTGGCACGGAGATTGACCGGCTCGACTTCATTACCATAATTTTCAAACGAAAACCCATCACGATTGAGATCAAAGCCACTGTCAGCGATGATGTCGCCACGTGATACTTGAGATTGATCGTCAGACACCGCTTCATCTGCGGTATCTTGTGCGGATTCATCACTCGAAGCGGTGTCTTCGCTAGCCGTGTCAAGCACAACCTGTTCATCAGTAGTTGGCACCGGATCACTATTGTCGGAGAACAACACCACGAACATGATGATTGCCACCACAACCAAAATAGACGAACACGTCAGGCGACGTCCTTTCATGGGGCACCTCGTACATTTCTACTGTTAAAAAATAACTGTACTTGTAGTTTATCCTGTTTTTGTATGTGTTGGTGTAGGAGATATATCAAATTCTAACACTCGTGTTGGTTCTGGGGTACTTTCCATGGTCGGGGCTTTCACTGATTGATCATCGCCATCCGCATCTGTGCGCGTCGGTCGCGTTCCATTACCACCGTTGTTCCCGCCACCGTTGTTCCCGCCACCATTGTTCCCGCCACCGTTGTTCCCGCCACCGTTGTTGTTCCCGCCACCATTGTTCCCGCCACCATTGTTCCCGCCACCATTGTTCCCGCCACCATTGTTCCCGCCACCATTGTTCCCGCCACCATTGTTCCCGCCACCATTGTTCCCACCACCATTGTTCCCGCCACCATTGTTCCCGCCACCATTGTTCCCACCACCATTGTTCTCATCAGCGTCGTCATCGTTGCCGTTGTCATCGCCACCATTGCCATTGTTGCCGTTATCATCACCACCGTTGCCATTGTTGCCGTTATCATCACCACCGTTGCCATTGTTGCCGTTATCATCACCACCGTTGCCATTGTTGCCGTTGTTATCACCACCGTTGCCATTGTTGCCGTTGTTATCACCACCGTTGCCATTGTTGCCGTTGTTATCACCACCGTTGCCGTTGTTGCCGTTGTTATTTGGCTCGGGTGAGGTTGTAAGTGTCACTGTTCCAGAAATTGCAACTGTTGCGGTGATACCCGTATCGTCATCATCGTCATCATCTTTGCCATTGCCATTGCCATTATTCACCACATTATTGTTGGGGGTTGCTTTCGCTGGGGTCACTTGCCGGGTACGCGTGGCTTGTGGGCGATTATTGGCTGGACGCGCCGTAGTCGTAGGCATGAGTGTTGGTGACACCAGCACATCGTCTTGATCCTGATCTTCAATTTCGCGTTCTTCGGATGGATCCACGGAATCGAGCAATGGTGCCAGCGATTCATCGTCGGCTACGAGTGTCTCTTGGGCACGTTCCTGACCGTCATCGTCATCTGATGCAGAATTAGCGGCCACGGTAATCTGCACGGATTGTTGATCGGAGGTAAGCATTGAAACTTTGCGTTGCACACGGTCGGTTGCAACAGCCGCCTTGCTCCCTCGCTGTAATTCGACATCAGAAACGGTCATTTCAATGTTTTGGGTGGCATCCGAATACCCCACAATGATATCTGGGGTGGCATCATTGGCAGCAGCCACCGCCACTGTGCCCTGTGCCTGGTCAATACGAATTTCACTGGCCAAGGTTTCATCGAGTTGCATATTTTGCAACGCAACCACACTCCCTTGACCGAATGCAGTAATATTAATCGGTGCTTTAGCCAAACCGGTGATGCGCAAGGTACCATTGACTTGTGCAGGAATCGTCAACATGGGCATTCCAAGTGGCGACCACATGACGGGAGCACCACGCAAAAAGCCAATCTGTGCGTTGGGGATTTCGTTGTACACTTTCCCAAGCACAATGCCGACACGCCGTCCCAAATCATCTACGAAATATGCAGAGAACTGTTTACTGACCACTTGGGCTGCCTGCGACGCCGACGAGAAAAAGAAGGTGGTAGCACCATCAATGACTTCTGCAACAGGGCTATTAGGACAGAAGTGACATACCTGCTTGTCCAACCGCGCAGCAACCGCTGTCAATTCGAGATTTTTCGAGGTCGCATCTCCGTTATACGTGACTGTCGTACCGTTAAGCGACGGCGCCGTGTAGCTCCACGTATTGGTCATCACATCTACCACAATTTCGCGGGTTTCGTTGGGCAAATTATTGTCGTAAATTGCAATCGCAACATGCGTCGCATCAATGTCACGCACGGCAATTGGCGTCACCGTGTGCCCACCACTAAAATCTGCACGGTAGATTCCCAACGTGTAAAGCTGGGAAATATCAGCATTTTGCACAAACCCCTGACGCAACATACGTACAATTTCTGCCGGTTCAGCAACAACGCGCTGTCCCCGAGTCGGGTATGTGGCTTGTGTGGCCCACCAGTATGCAATTTCACGTTGTAATAACGGGTTATTTGCAAGCGTCAAGTCTGCAACACGTGTAGCCCCAAACTGACTCGGTTTGATGACATTGTAATAAAAGTATTGGCTGAGCACAGCCATTCCTTCACAATGCCCGGTTTGCATGGCACGATTGATTTCTTCCATCCAGATACGTGCAGCGGGAATGAGCACACACGCCTGTTTAACCGTAGCCATACACACCACATCACCAAACAAACGTTGCATGTCCTGTTCAGTGAGATTCGATATATTATCTGCTTTACCGTAGTTTTTAAATGAAAAGCCATCACGGCTGGGATCAAACCCATCGCTCACATTTTGCATGGTCGCAACAGCCGAAGCCTGCATCATCTGCATGGATGTCGTCGCCGGGGTGTTATTGGTCGCACATCCAGCCAGCACAAGTGCCAGCACGGTTAAACAGATGCGTATTCGCTGCCACATACCCCGACTCCTGACACAACTCAGAGACTTACAAAATTATACCAACATCACGTGAAGAATGATAGCCCATTCCCATGTGTATCAAGACGACACACATGAGAAAAATGTTCCATGCGTGCAGGCGTACAATTAAGTTGTGATGTATGCATTCACAAAAAATGTGTCACAATAGCGCATATCGCACAGAGAGGTTTACATGCACCATTCACATTTAGACAATCTTGTTGGGGGAACACCAGCCCTCTTTGACATCATCTCCAAAGCAGCCGGCCCACAAGGCGAACTCCCACTCACCCCGGATATGCTTCGTGACAGCCCGAGTGGCGATTTGTTTGGCTGGACCCAAAATGTGGGCATGGGGTGGGAACCTGCCGAGTTGACTCGCACACAAGTACTTATTTTGAGCACCCAAGGCGGTATCCGTGAAAACGACGGCCGTGCAGTGGCACTCGGCTATCATACTGGGCACTGGGAAGTCGGCCTACAGATGCGTGCTGCCGCAGAGACGTTGCGCACCCTCGACGCCATGCCCTTTGCCGGGTATGTCACCGATCCCTGTGATGGACGAAGCCAGGGTACAGAAGGAATGTTTGATAGTTTGCCCTATCGCAACGATGCAGCAGTGGTCTTTCGTCGTTTGATTCGTTCATTGCCGACCCGGCATGCAGTCATGGGTGTAGCCACCTGCGATAAAGGCCTCCCCGCCATGTTGCTTGCACTCGCTGGAACACCACATCTACCCACCATCTTGGTACCAGGTGGAGTAACGCTACCACCCATTGATGGCGAAGATGCGGGCAAAGTGCAAACGATTGGGGCACGCTTCGCACAAGGGGAGCTTTCGCTGAGCGAAGCCGCAGCACTCGGCTGTCGGGCATGTGGGTCACCGGGGGGTGGATGTCAATTCTTGGGGACGGCGGCTACGTCACAAGTTGTTGCTGAAGCACTCGGAATCGCCCTGCCACACTCGGCACTTGCACCATCAGGACAACCCATTTGGCTCGAGCTCGCCCATGCGTCAGCACGGGCTATCATGCATCTCAACGCACAACGCATCACAACCAAAGACATTATCACCGCTGATGCCATCCATAATGCGATGGTGGTACATGCCGCATTTGGTGGTTCGACCAACTTGCTCTTGCACATCCCGGCAATTGCACATGCAGCGGGGCTCCCACGCCCGACTGTGCAAGACTGGGAAGCCGTAAATCGCGCCGTACCACGGCTCGTTGATGTACTCCCCAACGGACCACGCAACCACGTCACCGTACAGGTCTACATGGCCGGCGGAGTCCCCGAAGTCATGCTCCATCTCCGTGCCCTCGGACTCCTCCGTACCCATGTCAAAACAGTAACTGGTGAAACGCTCGATACTGTGCTCGATTGGTGGGAATCGTCGGAACGCCGACGCACGGTGCGCGCAATGCTACAGACACGTGACGGCGTAGATGCAGACGACGTCATCATGCATCCGACTCAAGCCAAATCACGTGGGCTCACATCCACCGTCACATTCCCGCTTGGGAACATTGCACCCGAAGGATCGGTCATCAAGAGCACCGCCATTGATGCGCGGGTCGTTGATGCAGATGGCGTCTACCGCAAAGTTGGCCCTGCCAAAGTGTTTTTACGCGAACGGGATGCAGTGCGCGCCATCAAGGGGCAAGGCGATCGCCATGTGGTTGCTGGCGACGTCATCGTCCTCATCTGTGGCGGACCAATGGGCACGGGCATGGAAGAAACGTATCAGGTCACTTCGGCACTCAAACACATTAGCTGGGGACGGGAAGTAGCCGTGATAACCGACGCACGCTTCTCCGGCGTGAGCACGGGTGCCTGTATCGGCCATGTCGGCCCCGAAGCCCTTGCAGGCGGCCCCATCGGCAAGATCCGCGATGGCGACATGATTGAAATCATCGTTGACCGGGTCAATTTAGTCGGTTCTGTGAATCTCGTTGGTGAAAACTTCGCTGTGGGGACACACCACGACGGCGATCACATACTACGTACACGCACATTGCGCTCCGACCTGAGTGCCCACCCCAAACTCCCCGACGACACACGCTTGTGGGCCGCGCTACAGCATGCAAGCGGGGGTACATGGGGTGGTTGCGTCTACGATGTGGATGCAATACTTGCCAAGCTCACCCGCACTTAGCGTTTGGCAGCACGATACCCGGCAGCCTCGGCATCGGCCACACTCTCGAAACAGACCACTTCGCTGTTGCGTGTTGTGGCATAGTAGGCACCTTCGGGCAGATGATAAATCATGGTATTAGGATTCCCTTTAATCTGGCCAGCAGTACAGGGAAAAGAAGCATCACTAGTGGCTACACCTACGGGTGTAGCCGTCTGCTCACTGATTGCCTTGATTGGTTGCATGGTAGCAGTAACCACACGCACCACAGTAACCACAGCCGTTGCTGGTACGGTCGGTGCCTTGGCCCCCGCAACAGGCGCGTCACCGCTACTCGGTTGTTGCACCCACCACAGCAACGCAACCACGATTACCCCAGACAAGGTGCCGATTAGTCCCCATACCGATGCACGACGCCATCCTCGTGCGGGTGCCTGGTAGCGCGTACGGCGCAGTTCATCGCGGAACTGTGCAACCTCAGCAATATTATCAGCACGAATGGAAGTGAGCAGTCGTAGCACGGTATCTGCCATACGGTCTACATCGTCTTCGCTGAGTGGCACCTGGTGTGCCCAGCGATTACGAATCTGGCGTAACTCGAAAAAGAGGGCGCGGTCGCGTTTGTCGAGTACACGGGCAAATGTACCATCCCAATGCGCCAAGATGATGCGCACCAATGCGGTCGCATCGAGTTGAATGTGACGTTGATCGAGGGGTATTCGCACTTCGGGGGTGGCGCGCAACATGTCAAACCATGCGTCCGCATGCGTACTTTTGAATACGAGGATCACAAATGGCTCGAAGCCACGCCGGAACTGTGCCAACAACTGATCAATTTGGACACGTCGCTGTGCGCTACTATCCATAGACGGGTACCTATGCCTTTTACAATGTGAGTGGTACGTGCATCAATGTTACGTGCAGTATACACATTTTCAGGCACATGGCGTAGACGACTTGGCTCAAAACGTCTGCGTGTGCAACCGGTTGCGAAAGCGTTGGTATAGCGGCGTACCCACCAAAACATCGGGTACCGCAAAATCAATAATCGCAAAGTTGCGAATGGCCGGTGATTCGAAGGCGGCTTGAAATGCGGCGATGACCACATCGGGATCATTACCAAACCGACCACACCCCCAGGCACCAAGCACCAACACGTTGGCCTTGGTAGTGGCTGCCGCTTCGATGATGCGCGTGGTGCGCCGCCCAATCGCCATTGGCACTTCGGCGATTCGGGTGGGCATGTATTTACGCACTGCACGCACATGTATCGGTGTTGCACTGATGAAATGTGCTGACCACGGCTGCTCGAGCAAATCACCATCATGCGCACGGATGATTGGCACATTGGGAGAGACAATCGTGGTGTCGTCGTAGAATGGATTCACTGCATGCACGGGATCACCATACCACGGCACATTGCGCAGACACGACAACAATCCAGAGGACCGAAACAATGATGCTTCCTGAGCATTGCGCCCATTCAACCAACCACCACCGAGGGTCGTCGGCTGGGTGAAATTAAGAATGGCCACGCGGTAGCCGCGCTTCTGGCGCGCATGCGCAACGGTAAGCGTGGTCTGATTGTGGACATACGTCACCAACTGTTTGTACTTTTCACGCGGTGCGGGAATCGCTTGCATCGGTGAAAAGACCACCGTCTGTGCACGCGCCAAATCGAGCTGGGCACGAATGTCGTGCTCGGATCCAGATTCAGTCGTGTAATTGCCACGTTCGACAATTTGCTTGGTGGCACGTGCAATCATGACGGCAGCATTGCGTTTTATGACGAATTCTTCCTTCGTTACTGCAGGGAGTTGCAGATTCAAGACGCGTTGCATGAATACTCCTCAGTGTGCAATCACACACATACACCATCCGCATGATATAATTTACGTAGCACGTCAAAACTAATTGTAGAGAGTAGGTAGTAAATGTCAAATTATGCTATTTTTTATCACCCAGACACGGTCCTTACCACATACGAATTTGATACGACGCGCAAAGGACACGCCATCGCAGCGCAACTTCAAAACGACGGCATCACGGTGCGTACTCCTGATCCACTCCGCCCCGAAGAAGCCATGCTAATTCATACTCACGAGTATGTGAATGCCATACGGAGCGGTCAACCCGAATACTTGGCCACATCACAAGGATTCGATTGGGATGCACAGATGTGGAATTCGGTGGCAGCACAGAATGGTGCCATGCGCGATGCCGCACTGGCAGCCATTGCTGGCACACCGGCCTATGCCATCAGTGCCGGATTCCACCATGCTCGCCGCACCAAAGGCGCTGGCTTCTGCACGTTGAATGGCCTGGCGCTGGCTGCCCATGTTGCCCACCGTCAGGGGGTACGACAGACGATCATTCTGGATGTAGATGCCCACCACGGTGGTGGCACATACAGCATGGTGCACCAATGGCCGGATGTACGCCACGTGGATATTGCCACGAGTCCATATGATGGCTATGATACGGATGAGCCACACCGGAGCTATTATGTGGCGAGTGCCAAAGACTACCTCGATACCCTGCAGTATGCACTCCGTGACATTGAAGCAGCGCTTCAGCCCGGAGATTTACTCATCTACAACGCGGGCATGGATTCACACGAATTGTGCAGAATGGGGAGTTTGTATGGTGTCACGACGGCACTCCTCACCCAACGGGAGGCTCTCGTCGCAACATGGGCACGGCAGCACCAATTACGTATGTTGGCCTGTTTAGCGGGTGGCTATGCCGATGAGATTTTCACAACGGACGAGTTGTATGGACTGCACTGTATGAGTGTGAAGACCTTTTTGCAAATTACCGACTAACGAGGTCTCACCCACAAACGACACACGAAGTAGAGAGTGACATCATGCCACAGAGCTTTACCTATGCACTGCCCCAAGCCCTGTTTAACGACTCATTTGTGGCGCATATCACCACCATCAGCACACAACGCCCCACGTTGGTGATTACAGCAAATCCGGTCCATGCCCGCTGGCTCAAACAGCACACCGTGCTCCGTGGGGCGGCACACATTGAAATTCGCACACTGCAAAGTGCCCTGATTGCCCAACTCAATCGCATTCAACGGCGCACCATACTCAGTGCCACTGCACGCGGTACGCTGGTAAACGCAGCCTGGCATGCGGTGAACGGTCCACTCTACCGCCAGTTTGGTAATCGCCGCGGCGCAGTGGGCGAAATCTCTCGTGCCTTGACATGGATTTCTCAACAACGCCACCGTTGGCAACAGGTAGCCGCAGATCTCGACATGCACCACGAACTCGCCAGCGTCTACCAACACTACTGCAATCTCCTCGATACCCAAGCAGTCATCGGGTATGACGACGTCGCCCTACATGTGTGTGATCTGCCTACGGTGGCACGCCATCATGAAGTAGTAATTGCTTGCGAACTTCAGGATGCAACTCCAGCGCAACTACATGCACTCACCCGCATGCTTCCCCCGAATGACGCTGATTGGGTGGGGGCGTGGGTTGCAGAAACAACCGTAGTCCCTGAGCTTCATGTGGTTTATAAATGGTTATGTCAATACAACACGCCTATGCAATGGCAACCACCAACGCATCCCGCCTATGCGGTAAGTCAGCGCATCCTCGGGGAAATGCAGACGCAGCCACAACTCAGCATGATTGGTACGGGAAAAAAGGACTACACCGTTGCGGGGGCCATGACCGTGGTGGATGAATGCCAAACAGTGGCGCGGTTGACATACGAACGGCTTATGGCAGGGCGACGCGTAGACATCATCTGTGCGGACGACGCACTCGTTCCCCAGCTGCGCGCCACTTTTGCAAATTACGGTATCCAGATGCCCCCGCTCAAGCCTTCCACGTTTCAAAATCCACTCATCCGTTTCGCACGCAATGCGTTGCAGTGGCTCGCAGCACCCACACAACTCGCACAAGATGCACACATTCACGACATGCTCAAGCTGCCGTTCATGGCAGAACAATCCACAGCCACCCACGCCACCCTCAGTGCGGTCTGTGCATCCCTGGACGTCATGCGGGCCATGACCCCCCAAATCGAACACGCAGTACAGCAGGTCAACGCAATTGTCTGGGCGTGGCGCCAAACGGACATCCCCGTGGATATCAGCGACAGCTGGTTGCGCGACTATCAACAATGGCTGGAGCGATTACGTGAAATTGATCGGATTATAGCGGCAGGTGATTATACGGCGACTACACGCATCCAAATGCTGAACAACGTGGATGCGCTCCCCCGTCAAATCGAAGAACTCTACCGGAGCACGTTGTTGCTCCAACTCCACGGACGACACGGGGCGGCGGGTGCACGTGACTGCGTAATACTGATGGGCGTCAGCGAACATGTGGCACCACGCATGGCGAGCGGCTACCAGCTCATCAGCGAAGCCGCCTTGTGTCAGCTCTTTGTGACACACACGCCAGCGGCACCCGCACTCACCGAAGGGAACGCCTGGCGCGAACGCGAAGCACGCCGCCTCGCCCGCTTAGCGGGAACGCACGCCCATGAGTACATTGTGTCGTTTGCATACCACGCCAGCAACGGACAACAGCAACTCCCTTCCCCCTACTTCGAACGCATCTGCGCAGGCATGGCCACATTTAATCGGGACGGCGAATTACTCGTTGACCCTCAGCACATCACCATCCACCTGTGCGACACACTGCCAGTTCCACACGCACAAGACATTCCACTCGTTGCGGCCACACATCTTGCGCATAGCACGCAGTTTTCAGCCACACAGGTCAGCACCTATCTCCGTTGCCCACAACGCTACTTCTACGAGCGAGTTTTGCGGCTCGGTACCGAGAGCGAAGAGCTCGATGAACGCTCACTTACCATGGGATCCCTCGTCCACGAAATCATGTGTGCGGCGGTGGGAAATGGCAAAACGAAGGGGGTTGATTTACGCAACGAATCTGCCGACATCACCATGGCACGCTGGGCAGATATGCCACAACGAGTAATGCGCGTGGCTGATGCGGCCTGGACTGGACAAGCATGCCAACTCGGCAACGGCGATACGTACGTGCCAACCGAGGCATGGCAGTTACGCTTTGGGCAGGGGTTGCGTCAGCACAGCACCTATCGCAAACTGCGTACCATCTGCGCCGGGTGGCTGGCCAATGACCCGTGTATGCAGGGAGTCACGCTACGGCGTCCTATTTTGCTCGAACAACAGTTGCGCTTTACCCTCGCAGAGTTCACGATAAGTGGCCAAATCGATCGGATTGATGAAATCACTGATCCACACTCAGGCGTCAAGTCGTATCACATCATTGACTACAAAACAGGGAGTGTCAAAGAGTATCTTGAAATCAAACGACAATTCCTACCAGACAACGATGCAGAGGCAAGTAATTACCAGATTCCCATGTACTTGTACGGCACACAAACCGACGAATGGCACCTGACAGCGGCCACCAATGCGATGACGCTCCTCTTTCTCAATACGAAAGATGGCACCGTGGAGACACGCACTACGGTTGTCAGTGAAAAACCAAGCCAAATCATCAAGGAAGGCAATAAAAACAAGGGAATTAATCTGAATTACTTTGAACTCCTTGAGATGATGCGCACCGAACTGGTCTCGGTAATGCGCCAAATGCAGTACTACCCGTATCCCACCAAACCATCGCGTTCGTGCAGTTATTGTCCATATACACTGATTTGCGATGATTCCGCAGTCTGACGAGGAGCAACACAAATGTCACACTTTATCCCCAATCCTGGTCAGGCCAACGCAATCAACGCCAATCTGGCACACAACGTGTGTATCATTGCAGGGGCAGGCACTGGCAAAACAGAAACGCTGGCGCGCCGCTATGTACGCATCTTGCGTGAGACCCCAGGCATTCATCCACGCCATATCGTGGTACTCACCTTTACCGAAAAGGCGGCCACCGAAATGCGCGCTCGGATTATGTATGCGGTACACGATGAGCGATTACCGTTTACCCGTGTTGACATGGCCGAAGCGCACATTGCCACGTTCCATTCGTTTGCAGCACGTCTAGCACTCTCACAGAGTATTCGCCTCGATCTCGATCCTACTGAACCGTTCTGCGACGAACGGATTGCCGGTGATCTGACCAACGAATGTTGGGAGTTGTTTGTGGCACACGGCTGGGAATCAGCATTTGCACATGCACGGGAACTCCTGCGTGACGCAGTCAACTGGGACGATGACCACTACGAAATAATCGTGGCCAAACTCATAGATGACGTGCAAGGGTTGGCCATCGGCCAACAAGCGCTGGTAGAGGCCATTCAGCAGCGGGCAAACGCCGATACAGTGCACCAAGCACTCGCTCACGCCCTGTTGTGGAATTTTGTGCAACGCCAAACATTGCTCAGCCAGCGCGGGCAACTCGACCTCGACGACATCATCAACATTGTGCCACAGATGATTGCGCAGAACCCGGCATTGCGCGACGATATTCGCTATGTGATGGTGGATGAATATCAGGACACCAGCATGGCACAAGCCCAGATGTTGGAAGCAGTCACACCACAGCACAACGGGCGCCTCGCCAACATCACCGCAGTGGGTGACCCTCGCCAAGCCATTTACGTCTGGCGCCAAGCCAAAGTCGAGAACATTGTGCGCATGCGTACCACGAGTGACACACCCGTGGATTTGGTGGAAAATCATCGGTCGTATGCGCCGATTTTGACCATCGCCAACATGAGTCTGCGTGGGTACACGTTTGCACCCACGCCAGAATTCGACGCACACGTGGTGCTTGAACCATCGGCCACGCATCAGGCGTTTGTGCACGACTGCGTGAGAATACACCGGTATCCGGCCATCCAACTCGAAGCACAGGCCGTTGCACAGCGCATGCAAGAACTCCACGAACAGCATAACGTCGAATACGGTGACATGGCTCTCCTCTTGCGACGACGCACGTATATCGGCATCTATACGACCGAACTGCAACGTGCGGGAATACCATTTGATCGGGGGAAAAGTGACCCCTTCTATCATCGTACACTGGTGATTGATGCTATCCACGTGGCAGAAGCCATGGTGAATCCGCACAACGACATCTCGTTGGCACGGGCGCTGGTTGCCCTCAACGTGCTTTCTGAAGTGTCATTGGCCGCGTTGCGCCAACAGCACCGCACTTTGCGTGTCTGGGAAACGATTCAACATGAGCAGGCCAACAACCCGAAGATTGCCGACTTCATCGGCTTGCACCACGAATTCGCGCATGCACAGTGGTATCTCGAACCCGCAGAATGGCTCTCGCACCTGTTGATACGCAGTCAACAGTGGCAACGAGCGGGGAATTACGGACAACGCATGCTCACCAAACTGCTGAACGACTGCCGTGCCCTCTATGCTCGTGATGCCCGAGCTCTGATAGATGTGTTGATGGCACGCATCATGCACGAACCAGACAGTGCGTCACCAGAGCTGGTAACCGACAGCAAGGCGGTGCAAATCATGACGGTACATGCAGCCAAGGGGCTCGAATATGCGGCTGTCTTTGTGGCCGACGCCGTAGCGTTCCGCGCCGAACACGAATCACGCTGGACGTTCCAACCGGGCTTTTTGCTCCAGCTCCAGAGTGCCAACAAAGACGAAATTAGCAATGAGATGCGGCGTCAAAGTGAAAACGAAGCGATTGCGCTGTGGTACGTGGCCCTCACCCGTGCCAAACGTTGGCTGATGATATCCGGCTACCAACAGCAACGGGCACGCAAAAATCTCTTTACGGATTTATTTGACTACGTATGCGATAAATCGTTGATGGGTGTCGTATGTAGTGACATAGAAGTGGTCCGCACCGCACACGCGCCAACTGCCGTCGCCGCATCCGTCGCGCGGACTGCCATAGCACGGCCACCAGTAGCGGCACAGCGAATAATCAGTTTATCGCCGACAGCACTTCATGAAATCATGCTTTGTCCACGCCGATATCGCTACCTGCGCCGTTGTGGCATGAGCGATATCGCCGAAGCAGAGCCCCCTCAAGGCGAAGCGATAAGTAGCTACGTGCAACAGCTCATCAGCCAATATTCTATTCCCCAGAGTACGCATGCCGCATCATCAAGCGAAACAGAAGCACCGCCTCTCGAGAGTGATTCATACCAGAGTGCCGCCGCACGCACACTGGGCACGTTGTTCCATACCGCACTCGAACTCCATGCCACCCATGGAAAGGATGCCAGTAGCGAACGCTTGTGTCTCGACGCATTGCAACGGTATGCACGACCAGTGTCAGCCGATGTACGCAACGAACTGCATGTGCTGGTGGCACGTTACTTGCAATCTGCGCTCGGCCAAGATATTCCTGCACCACACCAAGTAGAACAATCACTGCAGTGGCAATATCACACGCCACACGCAGTGGTGGAAATGCGTTGCGTAATTGATCGGGTCAATACGCATCAGATTGTGGATTACAAGACGGACCAAGACATCCAAGACATTGCTGACCGTCACGGCGACCAGCTCCGTATCAACGCCTTTGCATATACGCAGGCAGCGACTCAGCCACAGACACCGACATTGGCCATCTATCATGCCCGTAGTGGTCAGCTCATCCCCGTTGACAACAGTCCAGCCGCCATGGCGGGCACCAAGGCACGCATTGACTATGCGACAACGTTGATTGTAACCGGGGACTACCCAGCCAAACCACACCCGCACCATTGCCCACATTGTCCGGCTCGTCCACTCTGTCCCGAGGGACGTACTTAATCGGTGATAGTTGCTGATGCACAGATGGCACGCACCAGGGCACTCTGTGCGTACGTGCCAACGTGCTGTTGGGCTAGCGCCATTGGAATCGCCCAGACCACCATATTGGAATAGTAGTCCTCTCCCCACACGGGGAGACCACTATCTGCGTCAATCAAACAATACTGCTTCCACGGCGTACACGATATACAGGCAATCGCCGTGTAGATGCGTTCAGCGATGCGCAGGCCTGTGTGGCGATCACCCTGATACAGAAATGTCATGGCCGCACAGAGATTTTCGGCTACAAAAATCTGTTTGGCAAAATCGTTTTGTTCGTCTGCTTCCGCTTCAAAAATCGTTTTGCGTTTCTCACGCGAATCATAGCGCTCACCGGCGGCTGTCACCCCATTGACGAGACCATGTGCAGTCGCCGCCATGTTGAGGCGTGCAACTGTCTGCAACGCAGCATCCACATGTGCACTCGGCAACACGTCCGCCACACCCGCAATGCGCACACACCACTGCGCCATCAGTTGATTTGCCAATGAGACATCGTTGTGCGTGCCCTGACCCTGCTGGTTGGTGGGATCAGCCCACAAGCGATAGTAACTCCCCGTCCACAATTTGGCATCAAATGTGGGTTGGGCGCGCTGTAAGCGATGTGCACATTCATCGGCGAATGCGGCATCGCCGTAGGCCTGTGCCAACGCGTGCCCACATGCCAAGGTGGCCATGCCGATACCGGCCACATAACTCGATGTTCCCCACCACGGCCAGATATCGTAGAACTGGTTTGCTGGCCACAGCTGATCGGGCAAGACGTGCGCTTGTTCGTTGATGAGGCCATCGTTGTCATCATCGAGGCTGTACTGATAGCGAATCGCATCTTTGGCGGAGACGTAGAAATCGTCGAGGATGGCTCGCTGTCCGGTGCGCTGATACAGCCGCCAAATCATTTGTGCATACTGACCTGCATTGAGTGGATGCTGACAGTGATACCGCGGCTCCCGCATTGATGTCCCCATGCCAAACGTGAAGGGGATTTCACCATCACGAATCTGGAAATGGCGAAATCCGGCCAGCGTGCTCTGTTCGAGTTCTGGAAAAAAGAGTAGGATCGGGAAGTGTCCGTGCATGCGACAGACCACTGTCTCCGTGATTGGACAGCTCGTATGGCTCTCGTTGTGGACGAACCAACCGTCTGCATCCCACCATTCGTCGTGGCGGGTACGGGCAATCCAGATGCTATTTTTGGCGAGGCTGTACAAACTCTGAATCAACGCATCCGCCAACCAGGGTGCCAGACCCTGGGCATAGATGAGCGCCTGCCAACCACAGACAGCGGCCACGAGTGCGTCGAAGCGACGCCATGCGGCATGAGCCACTTCCTGCACATGCTGGTAGCGCTGCGCATAGCGATGGATGTGCGCTTCGCTGCCACTGTCACGCCAATGTGGCAGATACCATGCAAAGGCGAAGCGCACCTGCGCCTGTTGTTGGGGTGCGAGTGTCACACTGTATGTACCCACAGTGGGGCGCTGCGGCACTATCGTCAGCGTATCGCTATGGAGCATGGCCGCTTCCACGTGTGGGGGCGGTGGCATGTCAATGCGTAGTGCCACATGCTGTGCATGGGAACTCGTATTGTGCAAGACTAATTCGAAGACCACAGCGGGCATGTTGCTCTGTGCACTATTTCCGAGAATCAGTGGTGCCACCGCACGCACACCGATACTGAGCTGGTGTCGCGGCAGCGTCGCCACCATGTCGAGTACCGGGTAGTGCCCCCAATAGGCGATATCTGCAGCAGACAAGGATACCGTGTGCACACCGTCTATGGTACATGTCAGCCACTCACGATCGAGGCGCCGTGGTGGCACAAAGTCGTTGTATATCGAGCAATGACCGATGCGACCGTTGCCTTCGATGGTAAAGTACCCCGTGCCTAATGCGCCAAGGGGCATCCCCCCGTTGAGGCGATGCCCATCATAGACACATCCCCACACCGGATCAGAGAATCCCGCAGCATCAATTGTCGTCCACGTTTGACGCGTACCGTTGGAATGAAATGGCCATGACTGCATCTGGGCCTCCTTGCCACCACAATACGGCGCACTATTGCTTCCACTGGAGTTGTGGCATCATCGTACCATAGCATGGCCGAGACAATATTACCGCTTCGGGCGGAGTGGACGCATCGGCCACATCGTGCCGTTGTACGCACGAATAACGCGCATCATGCTGGCATCTGTGGCGAAATAGCGGGCAAGATGGGTCAACATTCCCTTGCTAGCACCATGCTCTTGCAACGCTTCTGCAAGCGCATCTGCCTCGAGCTGTGCGTACTCAAAAATCTGTGCTGTTGCATCTATTTTCATTTCAAACAGAAAGCGTGACGGTGTCGTAGATGGCAGTGCGTCGCGCCCGAGCCCCGCCGGCGGATACGGTTTGCCTAGGGAAAGTAACTGTTTGGCACGAGTAATCGCCACATAAAAGAGTCGCCGTTCTTCTTCGATGGCATCAGAGCCGTGGGGTAGATTGGCGCCATCGGCGCGGTCAAAGACTTCTGGGCTACTCCCTTGTGTCGGCATGAAGCCTTCGAGCAAGGACGGAATCAGCACGTGATCGTATTCGAGACCCTTGGCACGGTAGACCGTGGTGAACAGCACCATTTCATGGGGCTCGTTGGCACCAGCGCGATGGTCGAATGCGGTCAGCCAAGTGGTAAAGTCACGGGCGAGTAATTGCAGATGCTCCACCACGGCAATCATGTGGCGCATCGCCGTGATTCGTTCAGCGGCGGCTTCACCACGACCAAAGGCCCGCAGGTAATGCGCGTCGAGGCGAAGCTGTTGTGCCAAAAACGAAAGCACCTCGTAGGCACTTGCGTCACGGGCATACATGGCACGTACTTGATGCGCCAGCTGATCGAGATCGGCCAACTGCTCGCGCTGTTGATGCGGAGTTTCGGGGCGATCCCGCAACGATTCGAGCATATGGCGCAATGTCCACCCCTGGGCCACTGCCTCGCGTAACTGTTGTAGGAGCATGTCGCGTTGCAGGCCACGTACAGGAGTATTGGCGATGCGCAAGAAACGCTTACTACCTTCTTCATCGAGGGGAACATCATACTGCGCACACGTATGCACATAGTCTACCATCAAGGTATGTTCGCGGCGCTGATACAGGGGGCCACGTCCGAGCACACGATAGGGCACCCCACGCAACAAACAGGCGATTTCGAGCGCCTGGAGCTGCCCGAGTGTACGCCCAAGCACCACCATACTCGCCGGTGGTTGTGTACTTGTCCATGCCTGGACCTGGTCACACATGACATCGTCAATAATCCCCGCCCGTTCACTGCTATCATCGTGCACAACAATCGCCGTTTGTTGGTGCCAATCAGCGGCAAGGAGATCTTTGGCAAACCGCACACTATTGCGCACAATCACGTTGTGTGCACATTGCGCCAACACTGGACCAAATCGAAAGCTCTGTGTCAGTGGATAGTCAATCACCTGCCGATGGGCGAGGGTATCATGAAAGCGTTCGAGCAAATAAGTTGGGCGGGCACCACGCCATTCATAGATAGTCTGATCATCATCACCAACAATCATTACGTCTACCACTGTCCCTGCGAGTAATTCGACGAGTTGGTGTTGTACCCGATTGACATCCTGGTATTCATCCACGATGAGCACACGTAGCCCGGCGATCACTTTGCGCCAATAGGCCGGGTGAGCAGTAGCGAGCTGATGCATGAGCGGCATAAAATCATCGAAACCGATTGCATCCGCTTGCTGGCGCATCTCTTCGTAGCGGGCATACACCAAGGGAATATCGCTACTGGTGGCATGTGCAGCACGATCACTCCCTGCAGGAATCAATGCTGATTTCCACAGTGTGATTGCAGCAGACACCGCATCCACATCTACCACACCATCCTCGATGACCCCTTCTTGCACCAGTGACTGGATAGCACGATGCATCAACAACCGTGAACGGTCACTTTCGTCGTCGAGCCACCACTCTGTGGGTTCCGCAAGAACCCCTTCGCTGATGGCCTGTTTTATCCAGCGATATGCAAACGAATGAAACGTGTCAATGCGTGGTTGATCTTGTTTGGCCGGCAACAGCACGGCAATGCGTGCACGTAGCTCATCACGGGCAAGCGCATTATAGGCAAAGACACGAATACCACGCGGGTCAACACCCATTTCTTTGATGAGATAGGCCACACGGAGCACGATGGTGGTCGTTTTACCGGCACCAGCAACGGCGAGCACACGGGCATGATGCTTGAGCGGATGGGCAATAATGGCTAGTTGTTCGGGAGTTGGGTCGGGGAACTGCATAGTCTACCCTTGAGATGACAACAAGTGGGTCATCATCCACAAAAATCCACCGCCTCACGCTGTGAGGCGGTGGCAGGCGCACCGTCGTTAATCAACCAACGAGCGCAAGTAGCGGACCGACTTGGTGAAGCCTTCTTCGGGACTAAAGGCATCGTCTTCGTGTTCGACGGAAATCACCCCGTCGTAGCCGTGCTGACGTAGCGTGGTGATGAATTCGCCCCAGCGAATACGGCCATAGCCGGGCAACACGTAGCGCCACCAGCCATCACCGTTGGAGCCTACCCGTGCACGACGCGTGGGGTTGACCCATACATCTTTGGCGTGGATGTGGAAGATGCGGTCTTTGAACTCACGCACCCCGTCAATGTAGTCAATTTCTTGCCAATCGAGGTGTGATGGATCGTAGTTGAGCCCCAAATTGGCATCAGGCATGACCTTGAAGAAGGTGTCGAAGTGTTCGAGGTTCTGGAAGTTGGTCGCAAACCAATTCTCGAACATGATTTTGACGCCTGCTTCTTTGGCCAATTTCACCATCGGCGTCAAATGTTCTGGCACATCTTCTTGGATGGTCTTGAGCCGGCTTTTACCGGCACTCGGGAAACCGGTCAAGGCGCCGACCAGATTGACACCGAGTTTGGGTGCCAAACGAATCATGGCGGGGAAGAACTGCTTGGACATGGCACGATGCTCATCGGTGACACCGGTCATCATGGTATGCCAGTACCCGACGATGCTCGAAAGACTCATGTTGTGTGCATCCAACAACTTCTTTAGCGCGGCAATATCGCTATCGGTGACTTTGAGGGCATCGAATGTGCTCCCAGGACCAACATCGAGTTCGAGCTGTTGCACACCGATTGAGGCCGCAAACGGGATGAATTTGTCGAGTGGCTGACGACTGACCGGCGCAGTTAATACACCAACTTTCATGGGTTTCCCTCTCGTAAAAAAGAATCAGCAAACATGGCAAACGACGTGGCACGAATGTGCATGAACCATGGCACTGTTCCCGTGCTGGGCACAGATGTCGCTACTGCGAACTCATCCCTCCAGGGCGTGCCCTGGAGCACGATACACACAGCGGCGCGTGACACCAAGAGCTATCAGCGAACAGTATGCCTACACCTGTATCCTAGCATACTTTAGTCATACTATAGCAAGAGAAACGGTGCAAGCGCATGCTTTGAAAGCAGAAGCATCCGTTCACGCATCCCAGGGCGTGTCCACTGACCCTGCGGGGCTACGGCCAATGTGCCATGGAAATCGGCTTCGTAGAGTAGCCCCAACACCTTGCCCCAGGCAATATCGCCCATCCCTGCGGGTGGCTCGGCGATGCGCACACCGTGTTGCATGATGGTATCGCGCACATAGACATGGCGCACCCGTTTACCGTGACGGCGCACAAAGTCAATATAATCATGACCAGCGTGGATGATACTGGCAACATCGAGGGCGATACCCACATCACCCACCACCGACCACAGACGTTCAAATGCCATTGGTGTATCGAGAAATCCATCATAGAATCCATATAGCGCAAGGGGAATCTGCTGTGCAGCAAGCGCATCAATACACGGGCGCATCAGACGTGCAAACGTCATGACATTCTCGTCGAGGACTTTGGCGACTTCACCGGCACCCATCACGACCACGTCGGCACCAAGGATGGAAGCGAATGCAACAATTTGTGTGCGCTCGTGTTGGGCGAGTTGGCGCAGTTGTGGGTCGGCTGCCAAGTGGTTGACACCCCACAGGCTCAGGGATGCACAGCGCAATCCGTAGGCATCGAGCATACGGCGCATCTGCTGCATGGTGTATGCGTTGAGTTGCGCCGTGGTGTGCCACACCTGGATATCGAGTGATGTGAAGTCATGGCGCGCCGCAAAACGGCAATCAGCTTCGAATGCCTGCACATCGTTGTGCGTCACAAATCCGAGTTGCATGATACGTCCTCACACATCAGGGTTGCGCCGTCAAGCGCCCAGCAACGAATACAATGAACGCCTCCATCACGCATATGAGTCGTGATGGAGGCGCGCACGTTCATCCCAACTACGCAGGATTTTTGCGTGACGGCATCTGCAACGGAATATCGTTGAGCGGCTTGACGCCCGTCAACGCTAATTCGTTGGCAAAGTGACATGCCACGTAATGCTCATCGCCGATATCAACGAGTGGGGGGCGTTCGGCAGCGCAGATATCTTTGGCGTAGCGACAGCGCGGGTGGAAATAACAGCCACTCGGTGGATTGGCCGGGCTCGGCACATCACCGGTCAACGGGATGGGCCGGTGGCGCATGCGCGGGTCTGCTTTGGGAATTGCGCCGAGCAATGCCTCGGTATAGGGATGTTTGGGGGTGAAATAGAGTTTGTCGGTACGTGCCATTTCGACGATGTAGCCGACATACATCACAGCCACACGATCGGAAATGTGCTCAATCACACTCAAATCATGCCCGATGAAGAGATAGGAAAGACCGTAGCGCCCCTGCAACTCTTGGAGCAAATTGAGCACCTGCGCCTGAATCGAGACGTCGAGTGCCGAAACCGGCTCGTCGCAGATTATCAACTTGGGGTTGAGCGCTAGTGCGCGTGCAATGCCGATGCGTTGACGTTGCCCACCCGAGAAGGCATGCGGATAACGCGACATGTTCTCGGAGCGCAGACCGACCTCTTGCAGGAGTTCGGCCACACGCTCTTTGATTTGCGCTGGTGTGCCACGTTTCTGGATTTCGAGTGGCTCACCGACAATCTGACCAACGGTCAAGCGCGGGTTGAGCGACGTGAACGGATCTTGAAAGATGATCTGCATGTTGGGCCGCAGGCGGAGCATTTTTTCACGATCAGCTTTGGTCACATCCACAACACCCATTTCGGGATCATGAAAAATGACTTCTCCCGCGGTTGGCTCGTGCAGGCGTAACACGGCACGGCCGGCAGTGCTTTTGCCGCACCCTGACTCACCGACCAACCCCAGCGTTTCGCCTTGGCGAATATGGAAGTTAATGCCATCAACAGCTTTTACGGTGCCAGTGACACGGCGTAGCAAGCCTGAGCGGATGGGGAAGTGCTTCTTGAGGCCTTTGACCTCGAGCAACATATCATCGGTCGTCATGGAAGCCTCACGTGTACAGATGGCAGCGCACGGTATGACCTTTGGCTGCGTCGACTACTGTTTCTTCGGGGACTACACTGTCACAGACACCACTAATGGCGACTGGACAACGGGGGTGGAAGGGACATCCACTTACCCGTGAATAGGGATCGGGGACACTTCCTTCGATGGATGCCAAGCGCCCCTTGCTCCGCCCCAACCGGGGTATTGATTGCAACAAGGCGATGGTATATGGATGCTTGGGTTCGTAGAAAATATCATCCACAGAGGCCCGTTCTACGATACGTCCCAAGTACATGACGGCCACTTCGTCGCAGATTTGTGCCACCACACCCATGTTGTGCGTGATAAACATGATTGACGTGCCGATATCCTCTTGCATTTTGCGCATGAGTTCGAGAATATTTGCTTCGGTGGTGACATCAAGCGCCGTGGTCGGCTCATCGGCGATTAGCAGTGTCGGCGTACACGACAATGCCATGGCGATCATGGCACGTTGGCGCATCCCGCCAGAGAGCTCGTGTGGGTAGGAGCTGGCAATACGGGCAGGATTCGGCATACCCACTTTGGTGAGAATGTCAATGGCGCGTTTGCTGGCTTCTACGGCATCCTGTGTTTGATGCAACAGAATGGCCTCTTCGATCTGATTCCCTACCGTATAGCAGGGATTCAGCGACGACATCGGCTCTTGGAAGATCATCGAGATGTTGTTGCCACGGATACCACGCATCTCGGCACTATTGCGCTCGTAATCCAAGATGTTGATTGATTCACCATCAGCAAATTCTCGAAACAAAATGCGTCCACCCTCATTGCGCCCAGCGCTATGCACGAGCTGCATAATGGACAAGCCGGTGATGCTTTTGCCACATCCGGATTCACCAACTACGCCCAGCACTTTGCCTCGGGGGATATTGAAGCTTACCCCGTTGAGGGCACGCACAACGCCCAAGTCGGTATAGAAGCTGACTTTGAGGTCTTCTACACGGACGACGTCGTCTTGACTCGTTGCAGTGTGACTATTCGTCATTGAATACCTCCCTAGGCGTACGGGTCAACGGCATCACGAATACCGTCACCCAATAAGTAGAAGCAGAACACAGTCACAATCAACACCGCAACGGGCAACAGCATCCATGGATAGGATGTAATCGCCTCGACTGTTTGCGCATCACGCAACATGACTCCCCATGACACTGCAGGCGGCAGAATCCCAAGCCCGAGAAAGCTCAAGGCAGTTTCGGAGCCGATGGCCCCAGGAATGGCCAAGGTACCAACCACCACGATATGACTCATGGCGTTGGGGAGCAAGTGGCGCGTTATGATGTGCCAGTGTGACGCTCCTGCTGCAACGGCAGCGGCTGTGTAGTCACTATTGCGGTACGAAAGCACCTTGCCGCGCACCTCACGTGCGAGACCAGTCCATTGAATGAGCGCAATAATGAGCGTAATCAGGAAGAAGCGCACTTCGACCTTGACACCGGGAGGCAGTGCGGCAGCCAACGCCAAGAAGAGCGGAACATCGGGAAAGGAGCGGAGCAACTCGATTAAGCGTTGAATTAAGTTGTCAATGGCGCCACCGAAATACCCGGATGCGGTTCCCACCACGGAGCCAATCACCACCGAAATGAGCACACCGATGAAGCCGAGGGTCAATGAAATCTGACTCCCCTTGAGCAGGCGCGAAAAGACATCCTTGCCATCTTTGTCGGCACCGATGATGTTGATCTGGTAGCCTTCTTCAACGCCAAAGAGGTGAATGTCCATGGGAATAATACCGAGAAAACGATACTCGTAGCCCTTGACAAAAAACTTAATCGGCAGGGGTTGTGTTTCATCCGCCGTGTAGAACCATTCAAAGCGCACTTCGTCGAGTGTTTGCTTGAGTTTAAAGGTGACCAACTGACCATCTACGATTGCAACTTTTGAGGGCGGCGCCCAGGCATAGTTGGAATCGAGTTTGTTGTGATCGTAGGGAGCCAGAAAATCGGAAAAAATCATCAACACGTACAGCACAATCAAGAAATACAGCCCAATCACCGACAAGCGACTGCGGCGGAAGCGGCGCACCATCAACTGCCATTGTGGTATTTGACCAACATCCTCGACAGCGGCTTTGGTAGTGGGGAGGTTTGTTGCATCTGCAGACATATCTGCACTCCTCGCTATTCGTACCGCACACGTGGGTCAACCCACGCAAGCAGAAGATCACCAATCAAATTGCCGATGAGCAACAAGAACGACAGAATGACCAAAATCGTCCCTGCCAAGTACATGTCTTGGATGCGTAGTGCGGTCAAATACATCGGACCAATTGTAGGAATACTCAGCACCGTGGCAACGAGCGTCTCACCAACGATGAGGGCGGGTAGCAAACTCCCCAATGCCATCACCAAGGGTTGAATCGCATTACGGACTGCATGCTTCCAGATGACGACAGCTTCATCGAGCCCTTTGGCACGGGCAGTTTGGATGTACTGCATGTTGAGTACGTCCAAGAGATTCGCCCGCATGATACGCGTCAGACCGGCAGTTGCGCCCACAGCCAACACAATCACCGCAATATAGACGTGGCGACCCAAGTCAACAAGCTTGGCAAAGCTCCATGGAGCATCCACGTATTCATCGGAAAAGAGTTTACCGACTTCGATGGCGTTTAAGTTGGTTGCAATGATGAGAAGCACCAATGCCAACAAGAAGCCGGGGATGGCGAGCCCAACGAATTGTACCGCAGTGATAATGTAATCCGGCACTGTATAACGATGAGTGGCAGAGTACACTCCGATGGGGATAGACACCAGCCACGTAAAGAGCAGTGCGAAAGTTGAGAGGCCTACAGAGAATCCGAGGCGGTTCCAAATGCGTTCACCCACGGATTGGTCGGTTTCGTAGGAAGTACCAAAATCACCTTGTAGCGAGCGGGTTATCCACTTCCAATAGCGGACCGTAAATGGATCATCAATGCCGTAACGCACACGCAGCGCTGCGACTTGTTCACGCGAGATATCACCACCACGTTCGCGGATTTTTGTGAGTTGCACGTCGAGAATCGAGCCTGGCGGCAACTGGATGATAAAAAATCCAACAAACGAAACAATGACGATTAGTACTGTCATATTGACCAATCGTCGAATAATGTAGTTAAGCATGCGCTGCTCCCACTATGGATGTCAGGGCATCAATGCCGTATGGAATTAGGAGGGAGATGGGAGTAATTGTTGGCACACATGGGCGGTCAGCGACCGCCCATGTGTGAGAGACGATATGCGAACGAACCTTAGACGTGTGCTTCCGGATTGTCCCAGAACCAGGTCTCGGGGTCGTACACGGCTGGTGAAGGAATAATCCAGGGGTTCACGAACCCGCCGAGACCTTCCTTGGCCAAGTCGTCACGGGTTGGGACGTTCTTGAGCTCCGTATGAGCCAAGATGATGCGGGGCTGGTTGGTGATGGTACCGCTGAAGTACGGACCATTTTCCACGTGCAGCTTCATCATGTCCCACACCATGGCATGGCGCTTCATGACATCGGGCTCGACCTTGGTTTGGTCGTAGATCTCATAGAGCTTGCCGATGCCAGCATCGAAGTCCTTGTCGGACGGCATAATGCGGCGTGGCTCGCGGGCATATGGATCTTTGTCGAGCTCTTCGGTCTCTGAAGCGGTACCACGGGTACCGTAACCGACACCATGCAATGGCGACCAGCGGTCACCTTCGATTGGCACAACCCACTGCGGGTAGACGAGGTGGTTGGGGCCGTCACCGACTTCCCAAGCCGTCTTCATCATGATTTCGCCGGCGCGCCACTTTTCGTCGTAGCCTTCTGAAGGCAACGGCGTCAGTTCGCAGTCGATACCGATGGCCTGCCAGGTCTTGGCCAAGCGCTCGTTCTTCTGCACGTGCTCACCGTTGGGGCTTTCGCTTGAACCGTAGGTGATCTGGATCTTGAGCGGCGAACCATCCTTCATGGTGCGCTTGCCGTCGGCACCCTTCTTGTAGCCGGCTTCGTCGAGGATGGCTTCAGCTTTGGCTGGGTCGTATGCCTTGAAGCTGTCGCGCCATTCTGCATACCGAGCCTTGGCTTCGTCGTTGAAGTTGTATTCAACGGCTTTGGGGCTCATCGTACCGTTCGACAATTCACCAAGACCGAAGTACACGGCCTTCTGGACGTCGGCGCGGTCGTAGGCGTGTGACAAGGCCTGACGGAACTTGGCATCGCGGAAGACGGCGCGGTAGGCGGCATCCTGATAGTCATAGTTGAAGAAGTACATCGTACCGGTACCCGAACCCGAGTCCCAGAAGAGTGTATTCAACTTGCTCTTCTCAGCACCATCCTTGAAGTCCTTGATGTCGGCCAAGGTTTGGGTGTGGAAGTGTGCATGGTCAACCTGACCGTTGAGGTAGGCCAACTTTTCAGTTTCCTTGTCGGCAACATACGCAATTTCGATGCTGTCGATGTAGGGCAACTGCTGACCTTCGCTGTCCACACACCAGTAGTATGGATTGCGCTCCCACACGGTGCGCTTGCCATCTTCGAACACGGTCTGGTACCAACCTGACATGCGGGGCAAGTCGGGGTTGTTGAAGTTGCTCTTGGTCTGGTGCAACTCCCAGTCCTTGTTGGCGTCTGGCTTGAGCACGGGGTTGAACTGCTCGCAGTAGTGAGCTGGCAACATCCAGCGCGGACCAATGCCCAAGTTGACCCACATGGCAATGCGGTCAGCGGTCAATGGGGCTGGAGCGTCGAAGACCATTTCCATGGTGTAGTCATCAACTTTGTTGATGGTTACCAAGGTGCCCTTACCGGAGCGAGCTTCGTCGGGTGGACCGTCAATGGGCTTGAGGCCGTTGGGGAAGGTTGCTTCCTTGCCGTTACCACCGACCATCGTCTCCCACCAGTACATGATGTCGCCGACGGTCCATGGCTGGCCGTCTGACCACTTCAAGCCTTCGCGGAATTTGAATGTCCACTTTGAAGCGTCGGCGCTTGCTTCCCAGCTCTCCGCCAAGCCAGGTCCAATTGCCAAACCGTCTTTCAAGTAGCGCAGGATTGAGTGACCATACATTGACTCATGTTGGAAACCCGCAATACCCCAAGTGTTAGCATAGGCCTTGCGGAGCTTCCCACCGTACTTGCCGGTGGTCAACCACACGTGTGGTGGCGTGTATGGGTTCTTTGGCAAGCGCTCGTCCACGTTGGGGAGCTTGCCGTCTGCCACAGCCTGATCCAATGATGGCGACTGCTTGAAAGTCGTCGTCACAACCGGAATGGCAGTAGCAGCTGGGGGGGTAGTTGGCTGAAGTTTGACTTCTTCAGCAGCTTGGGTTGGTTCGGCAGCGTTGTCTGCAGTACCGGTGTTGCCGCCACAGGCGACAATCGCAGCACTCGCAGCACCCATCGCCGACAGTCGCAAGAAATTGCGACGATTCAGCTTTGCACTCACGAGACTTCCTCCTTGACATGGTATCCGCACCGCTGCGGTACACTCATGTGCGCGAAATTTGTAGAACCTCGCCTAAAACCATCGTTTCTCAATTTGCGGAAAATTGAATAGGACTTTACGTACCATATGATGGTTTCATGCTGATTCTATGACTTGAGTGTGTTTTTGTCAAATCAACTTTCTATATCATCAACATTTTTATCATCTAACATGATGTAACAATGACTACGCCAACGCGACAACACGATAGTGGTGTGGAACAGATCATTTGCACGCCGTCTGGTGCACCACAATTATTCCCTCAGCGGATGACGGGCGAATATTATTCGCCCCTACGATGAGCAGGATGACGCGCGAATATTATTCCCCCCTACGATGAGCAGGATTACGGGCGAATATTATTCCCCCCTACGATGAGCAGGATTACGGGTGGTATGGTATTAAAAATACTTCCGCCTGTGGTGCAGAATGGATTAAAAATCCCGTGTGAGGGGGCATTTTTGGCGCAAGGGCGTATCAATGCACCGACAAACCAGCAACACGCTGCCGAGATTGGTATAGATATGAATTCAGGTACTATATTGGAGTAGTACGAAAAATGTGAAGCGCCTGCGTGTTCACAACGGCAAGCGTGTCACAATGAGTTGCCACCATTCCCACCAGATGGACGGCACAACGAGATCGGCGAGAGGAACCCAATCCGTTTGTAGCGCGGTAATCCGATATTTGCACGTTTTTTGCCACCCAAGACAATCGAGTCGCCCCCAGTAGATGGCACCACTCGTCAACACGACGCGTAGATTGGCGCCATATGTGATGTTGTTGACCGTATCGGGCCACGTATGCAACACCTCTACTTGGCGCACTGCAATGCCCCGTGACGTCATGTCTGCAGCAATCGCGTCGTGAAACGCGCTGAATCGCCCAGACATGCGCCACAAGAGCAATGCAATAATACATACGCTACATGCAACACCAATCACCCACCACTTGTTCATCGTTATGTTGTGTGCAACGCCGCAATCAACTGCGCCTCTGCGGGGTAATCGGCCACATTCCGACTGTAGTAGGCCATGCGAAATCGGCCATCTGGTGCGATGACAAACGTGGCTGGCATTTGCTTGACATCACCGCCGTTTGCATCACCCATGCCAAATTCTCGGATGGTGGATATGGATTCGCGGAAGGCAGTCGGCGCAAACAGTGCAGCGAGCGTGGCTTTACCAACGCCATAGCGCTGATAGGTCGTCTGCTGGTCGTCGTCGAGAATACAGTGAATTTGTGGTGCATGCCGCTGACAAATGGCTTGTGCACCAAGCGGATCACCCATCCCCACTGCAGCCACCGGATACTGTGGCATCTTGGCACTAAAACTCGCTAACCTAGCGAGTGTACTGCGGCAGAATGGTCAGCCGAAGTGGCGGAGAAACGTCAAAATCAACCCGTGCTCGTGCCACAGCGTGCGCAACGCGATTTGGTCGCCTTGGAGTGTGTGTAATACGGCATCGGGAGCAACATCACCAACTTGCCATTGAGTCATCAGTGCGCCTCACATGCGGTGCTTATTCCTATGCGTTGTTACGCAGACATTCCCCAATGTGGATGTACGACAACCATGCGAATCATGCATCAGAACATGATACAATGACAGGGAAGATAGCGTTGTAATGTGGGAAATGGAGCAACCATGAGTGACAATCGTCGTAGTCGCATGATCACCGAGGGGGTCCAACGCACTCCCAATCGCGCCATGCTACGGGCTGTTGGATTTAGCGATGCCGATTTTAGCAAACCGATTGTTGGTATTGCGAACATGTATAGCAATCTGACACCATGCAATGATAATCTGGATGTGCTCGGCTTGCGTGTTGCAGAAGCGATACGTGCTGCTGCGGGGATGCCCCAAATCTACGGCACTATTACCATTGCCGACGGTATTTCGATGGGCACCGAAGGAATGAAGTATTCGTTGGTGTCGCGCGAAGTCATCGCTGATTCCATTGAAACGGTGACCAACGGTCAATCAATGGACGGCGTGGTCGTGATTGGTGGTTGTGACAAAAACATGCCTGGCGCCATGATTGCCATGGCACGCCTTTTGCACGTGCCTTCGATTTTTGTGTATGGCGGCACCATCAAACCGGGGCACCTCGACGGTGAAGATTTGACCATTGTGAGTGCCTTCGAAGCCGTAGGTCAATATAGTGCGGGCAAAATTGATGCGGCCCGCCTGCTCGAAGTCGAACGCAACGCCTGCCCTGGCCCCGGGTCGTGTGGTGGCATGTATACCGCCAACACGATGTCGTCGGCCATCGAAGCGATGGGTCTCAGCTTGATGGGCTCTTCGACGATGGCAGCAGAGGATGCAGAAAAAGCCGAAAGCGCGTATCAATCAGGTCTTGCCGTGGTAAACGCGATTCGCAAACAAATCGTACCAGCGCAGATTTTGACGCGCAAAGCATTTGAAAACGCGATTGCAGTCATCATGGCTACAGGTGGATCAACCAATGCCGTCCTGCATTTGTTGGCGATTGCGCATGCCGCAAATGTCTCACTCAGCATTGACGACTTCGAACGGATGCGGGCACGGGTACCGGTAATCTGTGACCTCAAACCATCGGGACGCTATGTGGCCACTGACCTCCACAAAGTAGGTGGCACACCCCAAGTCATGAAAATCCTGCTCCACCATGGGTTGATTCACGGGGATGCACTCACCATTACCGGACAAACGATGGCCGAAGCGTTGCAACACGTACCAAGTGCACCCGCAACCAACCAGGAAGTCATTCGCCAGTGGGAAAACCCGCTGTACGAACAAGGGCACCTCGCCATCCTGCGTGGCAACTTGGCAGAAGAAGGGTGTGTGGCCAAGATTTCGGGTGTCAAAAAACCGGTTATCACAGGGCCCGCTCGCGTCTTCGAATCAGAAGAAGAATGTCTCGATGTAATTCTCAAGGGTGGTATCAAACCGGGTGATGTGATTGTAATCCGCTACGAAGGCCCCAAAGGTGGACCAGGCATGCGTGAAATGCTTGCACCTACGTCGGCAATCATCGGTGCTGGTCTTGGTGATTCGGTGGCTCTTATTACCGATGGACGCTTTTCGGGTGGCACCTATGGAATGTGTGTGGGGCATATCGCCCCAGAAGCGGCAGTGGGTGGTGCCATTGGCTTGGTGCACGAGGGTGATTCGATTACCATTGACGCCTATCAGCGCCTTATTCAGCTCAATGTGACAGATGCTGAGCTTGCCAAACGCCGTGCGGCATGGCAACCTCGCCCCGCCCGCTATCGCCGTGGTGTACTCGCCAAATACGCCAAACTGGTATCGAGTGCCAGTTTAGGGGCCGTTACCGACCTCAATCTGGATGTGTAGTCTGCTCTGATGGTTCCTGCCGCCGTGTTGCGGCAGGAACCATTCCTGCGAGAACCAGTATGCCCCCATATATCCATGCGAGTGGTCTCGTGCGCATTTTTCGCAGTGAAGACATAGAAACATTCGCCCTCCAAGGACTCGATTTACAGGTCAATCACGGTGAAATTGTTGCACTGGTCGGCCCATCGGGTGCCGGGAAGTCAACGTTCCTCAATCTGCTGGCTGCCCTCGACAAACCAGATGCGGGCACCCTACAGGTCAATGACCTCGATCTCGTCGCTGCCAACGAATCCGCACGTGCCGCCTATCGCCAACACCAAATCGGCTTTTTGTGGCAACAAACCACACGCAATTTGATTCCCGGTTTAACCGCCAAAGAAAACATCATGTTGCCGGCCTTGTTGGCAGGGCACGCCTACGACGACACCAACGCCGTAGCTGACGAACTACTCGACGCCGTTGACATGCACCCCTTTGCGGCACACGACCCACTACAGATGTCTGGCGGGCAACAGCAACGCATCGCCTTGGCAACGGCATTAGCATGCAAACCGGCCATACTACTCGCCGATGAACCCACCGGTGAAGTAGATTGGCAGACAGCAGAACGCATTCTGGCCCTGTTGCAGACGTTACGTACTCGCTTTCAACTGACGATTGTGATGGTCACACATGACCCACGCGTGGCGGACAGTGCGGACCGCACAATTGCGATTCGCGATGGGCGCACCAGTAGCGAAATCGGCCAAGATGATGTGGAATCGGTGGTGATTGATGCGGTGGGGCGCCTGCAAATCCCCGTTGAAATCCGCCAACGCCTACAACTCGGTCGGCGGGCAACCGTCACCGTCGTTGATGGCGTCATCCACATCACCCCCATACGGGAAGAACCAGCATGACACGTATCGAAGTCGTTGGAGTAACTCGCACATTTGGCAGCGATGATCGCAGTGTCACCGCATTGGCCGATGTCAATCTGCACATCACCGACGGGCAAATGGTGGCATTGATGGGACCAAGTGGCAGTGGCAAAACCACGTTGCTCAACATGATAAGTGCGCTTGACCGCCCCAACAGTGGCGAGATTCTCATGGATGGTGTTGCCATTGCCGCAATATCCGACGAAGCACGTGCAACACTCCGCCAACGTATCGGGTTCATCTTTCAGCGCTTTGCGTTGATTCCCACGGCATCAGCCTACGAAAATATTGAATTCGCATTGCGCATCGCCCAAATTCCACGTGACGAATGGCAGGCTCGGATTACCCGGACACTCACACAACTCGACATGCTCGACCATGCCCACCATCGGCCGGGTGAGTTGTCGGGTGGACAACAACAACGTATCGCCATTGCACGTGCACTTGCCACAGACCCACCGCTCATCATCGCCGATGAACCAACAGCCAATCTCGATTCCCATCGTGGTGCCACCGTGCTCGAACTTTTTCGCACATTGTGCCAACATGGCAAAACGATTGTGATGTCAACACACGACGCTGCCGCAGAACGCTATGCGACACACATCTGTCGCATGCAGGCTGGACGGGTCACGAATTTTGCACCACCTGTTACAACCGGCGCAGGACCCACATCCCCGCCACAAAGCGCAAAAGCATCGAAAAAACGAAAAGCACCGCATAGTGATTGATGGTGACGCCAGCAAACTGCCATGTCATGGAGCCAAGCAACTGTGCAATGACACCACCGATGATGCCCGAAAGCACCACACCAATGCCAGAAACTGCCCCATACGCGGCGAGATAGGCACCTTTGCCAGCTTCTGGGGCACGTGCCATTGAAAGGTTGGCAAACCCCTGATTGATACCAGGCCAAAACATGCCGGCACACAGCGACGTACAGAACAACGGCCACAACCAACCAGGCGTTGAAAATATCCAGCCTAACGGCAACGGCACCACGCAAAATGCACTCCACACCAGCACAATTTTGTCGCCAAAACGATCCTGAAGCCGACCAACAATGGGGTAGACGACAATCGAAGCCACACTCGAAATGATGCCGATGAAAGCTAACTCGGCGAAGGTCATCTTGAGGGTGGCAATGCCGTATGCCGTAAAAAACGGACTAGCAACACCAACCACAAATGCCCATGACGCCGCAGCCAGAATGAGCGTTCGGTATGCACCATCTCTCAGCGGTTCGATGAACATGGTCCGAATATCCAGACTCCCACGGCGCCGTAATGGCGGTTCGGCTTGGAAACACACCATGGTCACACCAATCATGGCAGTTACCACACCAATTGCCAATGTGACCGCATAGGCGTACGCTTCTGAGACGTTGGTTTTGAAGTAATCGAGTGTGAAGCCGGATGCGAGCCCAGCCAACATGGTTGCCACACTTGCCACCGTATTGCGAATACCGAAATAGCGACCACGCCGCTCTGCGGGTACGAGATCGGTCATCCAGCTACTCCAGCAGTTGACATTCACCCCGTTAAAGGCGGCTGAGAGAAACTGCAAAAACACGAAGAGAAAAATGACCACCGTCGGCGAATAGGGCAAAAACGGCAAGACGGCAATGGGCGCCCACATCAAGCGACTCGCGGCTTCACTGATAACCGCGAGCAGGCGCCGATTCGCATAGCGTTCCTCGAGATATGCACCGAGCAACTGAAAGAGTTGCGTCACGAATGGAAACGTGCCAATCACACCGAGCACGAGTGGACTCGCACCCAAATGGAGTGCGAGCCCGGTGACCAACCCGTTGGCGGTGATACTCACAAAGACACTGGCCATGGCGCCTTCGTAGATTGAGAGGCGCAACGCGGCCTCACGCGTCGCCGGCGTCAATTCCTGTGGTTGCATGCGCATGGCATTCCCTGTTCGTCGTGGCTGTCTGCTCCATCATACCAAGAAAACAACCGCAGAGATGCATGCATCTCTGCGGTCACACACTCCTATTGACTGTCTCGTTTATTTGTTTTGGAGCTGCTTGAAAAGGTCGCGCTCTGTGTCACTCAACTGCGTGGGCAACACTACATCGAGTTGCAAATACAGATCGCCACGTTGTGTTGGATTTGCTTTAATTGGCATCCCTTGATTAGCGATGCGATGAATGGTACCGTTTTGTGAGAGGGGTGGCACCTTGAGAGTCAACGACTTGCCGCCCATGACAGGGATTTTGATTTCTCCACCGAGAATCATGTCATACAGGTCAACGGGCACTTTGGCATGCAAATCGTAGTTGCGCCGTTCAAAACGCACATGCGGCGCCATGTTTACCACCACAATCAAATCGCCACGGCGACCTCCACCCAACCCCGGCGCACCTTCATTGGGGATGCGGATTTTGCCACCGTGTTCTATGCCTGGTGGAATCTTGACAGTCACCTGTTTGGGTTGTCCGTTGGCGGCATGATACTGGAAGCGCCGTTCCGTCCCGGTGAATGCTTCTTCGAGGGTGATTTCAACGCGTTGCTCCACGTCCTGGCCAGCGGCCTGCCGTTGTCGCCCATCCATGCCGCCAAACATGGATTCAAAAAAATCAGAAAAATCAACTCCACCCATGCCCCCCGGCCCTGGCTGGCCGCCAAACGGGTTCCCCCCGCCATAGGCACCGGCGGCTTGTGGGCCTGCAGCACCCACCCGATCGTACTGCGCGCGTTTGGCCTTGTCGGAGAGGACGGTATGGGCTTCGTTGATTTCCTTGAAGCGTGCCTCTGCCTGCGGATTATTCGGATTGACATCTGGGTGATATTTACGCGCAAGGGCCCGATACGCTTTGCGAATTTCTTCTTCGCTGGCATCACGTGGGACACCTAAAATTTCGTAGTAGTTGCGTTGTGACATGCGTTCATCCTCCGCGCAGTGAATGGACACCCATTCATCAGTGCGCTACCTACCACTAAGCCTAGTAGCACCATGCTGTAGCGTCAAGAGCTGTTCTATTAGAGTTTTGCAAAAATCAGCGTAGCCAGTCCACATTATCACACGTGCCAATACACCACAATGCGAGGTCGTCACGGGTTGCCAGCATGGCTGGTAACGGCAACCGGATCGCTTCTGCCGGCACCACCACCGGTGTTGGTAACAAGAGCAACTGTGTTGCGGCCACAGCGGGTGTACGGTAATCTGCAGAGACTCGCCCAACCTGCATACCACGCAACAGATACACACCCACATCACCGTCGAGCCATTCATCGAGTATATACCACTGTGCGTCGTGTTGGCGTGCGTACTGATTATATTGTTGCACATAAGTGACTGCACGGGTAATTTGCCCATCAAATTCTGCGTATGCACGGTCATCACGCTGCCACTGGACGTAGGTTGCTCCGCTCCACACCGTGGTAACCAGCATGATGAGCAGCACCACACGCGGTTGCCAGCGCGGCTGGAGATAGGCAATCAGCTGACCAAGACCATAGGCGACAGCAACCGCTATGGGCACCACAGATTCTACTGTGCGCAATGCGTGTGGTGCATCCACGCTCAACACACCGGGAAGTGTGGCCACACCGGCATACCACGCCAACCAGACACTCGCCGCATCACGCCGCCACCAGAGAAGACTGAGTGCGACCAGCATTGCGCTTCCCTCGACGATGGTCAGCTGTGGCATGCCCATGTAGAAATGCCGCGCATTTCCGTCACCTGCCACAAACAATGCACCGAGGTATGCGACGAGATTGCGCACCACGGCCACACCAAACGGGACTCCTTCACGGAGTGCGAGTGCACTTAGCGATGTCGAATCAATGCGCTTCATGTAGTTGTAGGGCTCGGTGATGGCATACCACAATATGGGCGCGGCCACTGCCACAGCCATACCCCCCCACGCGAGTAATACGAGTGCACGTGACTGCCACCGCCAGCGCTGCTGATACCAACTCGCACCGATGACGCCGAGCACCACGAGTGGCATCAAGCGTGACGAATGGTACATGTGCATCATGGCACCGGTGGCAATACCCGCCCCAAGTGCGGCAACAAGCGCCGACCAAGATGTGGGGTTGGCCAACACACGCCACAACAGCCCCACCGCCACCAACGTGAGCAGAGGACCAGCAGACGCTGGAAAGCCGATACGGCTCATCCCCATGTGCCACAACAGCGTACTCAACACCACACTCGTCAGCAGTGCGGTACGTTGCCCCCACCACTGCACCAAGGCCCAGTAGGCGATAGGAATCGTGAGTACACCCATGAGTGCCGCACTACTACGGATAGCAAACGCTGATGGACCAAACCATCCGATTGGTAACGCCGATAAGTAGAAATAGCCGGCAGGTAAGTTGGCAAAGGGGCTGTACACCATGTACTGACGAGCGAGGATGAGTTGCGCCAACCCACCATGACGCGCTTCATCACGAAACATGCCCACCGGGAATTCGTTGAGCATTGGTAGGCGCAATACTGCGGCAACTACCACGGCGCCACCCAACAACCCGAGCACCCACCCGTGCGACCATGGTGTATCGGGCTGAGCAACAAGACGCGATCCATACCACGCCACAATCAGCAACAGGGCACCAAATACGAGCCATTCAGTACGGAGCAACCAGAGTGCACCGAGGAGCAGGAGCACGAGCCACGGTGGCGTAAGGAGTGCCCGCCGATACGGCGTGATGGCCCACAACGCACACCCCCATAGCAGCCACCCAGCTGCCGTCCAATCCTGTGGCACGACCAGCGCCCAGGTTGTGGGCATATACCACTGAAGTACCCAGGTCACAATAATTGCCAGTGCCACCAGCCACCAGGCCCATGGCCAGCGCAGACTCACCAGTACCACGACACCAAGCAACATCAACGAGAATACCCATTGGGCCAGGATATGGGGCGCTAATCGTGTAGATGCAACGTCTACGCGATCCACTGCTAATCCGAGAAGACGACGGTCGTTGGGGACTTCACCACTGACGCGGTAGGCAACCTGTGCGTATGCATCATGCCATGGGGCATAGGGTACGAGGATGTGCAAGGTGCGCCAACCCGGGGCCAATGACGTCGTGAGCACTGGTCGCCCAGCCACACGTAGCTCGAGCTGGGTGGGAATGGTCGGGGGGCGACCAGTGTGCGCATGAATGCGCACCACCACGTCACGCAACGAGCCATCGGCAATGCGCAGTTCACCACTATCGGGCAACCAACGAAACGCACGCCCAGTCGGATCGTCGTTTTCATATTCGATGGTATTGATGTATGGAAACACGGTATGAATCGTGCTGTCTGTGGCACGATGTGTCACGGTGACCAATGGACGCGCGTGCAATACCCAGAGGGTACCGAGTGCCGCACAAATCACGACTACGAGCCACACCACAACTGTCGTTCGGTACGATGATGCATTTTGCATAGCGAATCTATTATACAATAGCAGCACCGAACATACGTTCATGCGGGAGATTGTTATGTCAAACAAATTGCGAATTCTGATTATTGGTGCACACCCAGACGATTGTGAATTCACTGCAGCGGGCACGGCCGCATTATGGGCCCAACGCGGTGATAGTGTGTGTTTTGTGTCGGTGAGCAACGGCGATGCGGGGCATCACGAAATGGGGGGTGGCCGGTTGGCGCAACGACGCTCCCAGGAATCATTGGCAGCAGCAGCAATAATCGGCATTGATTACGTGATTTTGGACAATCACGACGGCGCTATTCTCCCCACACTCGAGATGCGCCATCAACTCATTGATTTGATTCGGTCGTACAAACCCGATCTGATTCTATCCCCACGCCCCAACGACTACCATCCAGACCATCGCTATACGGCGCAACTGATTCAAGATGCGGCATACATGGTGACGGTGCCAAACGTGCGAGCAGGTGTCGCCAACCTGATGACCAATCCAGTGATTGCCTATGTGAGTGACACTTTCAAAAAACCCGTACCGTTTATGCCCGACGTCGTCGTTAACATTGATAGCACCATTGACAAAAAAATCGCCATGCTCGACTGTCATGTCTCGCAGGTCTACGAGTGGCTACCGTGGAATGGTGGCTACCTCCACGAAGTCCCCCACGACGCCACCGCCCGACGCGCCTGGTTGCGTGCCAGACTCGACGCACGGATGCGCCGTGATGCAGAGAGCTACCGCGAGCTCCTAGTCGCTGCGTATGGTGCTGCCGGGCAGAGTATCAGCTATGCCGAAGGGTTTGAAGGGTGCGAATATGGTGCACCCCTCGATGCAGCGGCGATTGCACGCCTGTTCCCGTTTGTGCGTCCCGCCTAACGCTGTGTCACACGGGAGCAACTGCTGCTATTTCCACTCACCACGGAATTCTGCCGTATTGCGCGCCATCTGGTGCGCAATACGCATGGCACCTTCAGCGGGGTCATGGACGAGGTGCAACGACACCGCCAACTGATGTCGTGTGAGCGCCTCTTGTAATGCGTGTTGTAGGGGAGCACCATGCACAATCATGCTCCCTGCTAATGCCACCGGGGTTGGCTGTGGGAGTTCGAGGCTACGATGCACCGCCACCACGGCTTGTGCGAGCGCATCACCTGCATGTTGCACAATCTGTTGCGCCACTGCATCGCCTGATTCGGCGACATGGATGACCAACGGCCCCACATCACCCAACAGCACGCGTGGGTCGTCGAGACCGTACAAATGGGTGATGAAATCTTCTGGTACGGAGAGTTGCCAATGCTGCAACAACGCCGGCAGGAGTCGCGTGCTAGCCCCCCGGCCATCGGCAGCATGTGCAGCAGCCCGGAGCGCCATGATGGCCAAATCGTGGCCACTCCCTTCGTCGCCAAAGAGATACCCCCAGCCACCAGCACGGCGCTGTTGACCGGTTGCGTCACGCCCCACGGCAATGGAACCCGTGCCGCAAATCACGCCAATCCCCACGCCGTTGGGGGTGCCGGCAGCAATCACCAACCAGCCATCGTTGGCGATGAGCAAGCGGTCACCAATACCACGCTGTTTGACCCATGCAGCCACCATCGCCTCATCCTCGGGGCGACTCACCCCTGCCAAACCGGCACACACTGTGACTGCACGGCGCCGCGTGATACCGGCATCGAGATACGCACGACCAATGGCACTATCTAGCTCTGCAAAGGCGACCGTGTTGTCATGGGCATGAAAATTACTGCCACGACTACGACCACGCCCGAGTATTTCCCCTGTACGGGCATCGGCAAGCAGTGCAACAGTTTTACTTGCACCACCATCAATGCCGAGGATCAACGGTAAATCTATGCTCATGTGCTTCCACGTGCATGCCCCATGCATTGGCGCGTGCATGCAACCTCGTCCTCTCCTCAGTCAGGGATAGCTTATGCGTTGGGATCCGTTTTGGCATCGTATGGAATGATGTTGTCCCACTCATCGGCACGAGATCGTGCGACGACTGCGATGACTTCCTCGGTATCACTCAAATTATAGACTTCGTGAGGAATACCTGGCTCAATGAAAATAAAATCACCGGCCTGATTATCAATGATCTGCTTCAAGCCAGGGCCAAAGGCATGGCGCACTTTGCCCTGCAAAATGTAGAGCATGACTTCGAAGTCCACGTGAATGTGCGCATAGGCGATTGCCCCGGGAGGCACACGTGCCACATTCATGGAGAGTTCTTTGGCGTTGGTATTGCGGGATGACATGCCCAATTTGTAACGAATACCGTTCCAACCACGTTCACTGCCACCACCACGAATGACCTGTATGCCCGCATCACCCTCGACTTCGCGCATTTGTTCCTGAGAAACATCAGAACCCTGCATACGATTCGTCATGTCTGTTCCTTTCACTGACTGATACTGTAGTATACCGTATCAATACGATACGATATCGTATGTCTAGATCAAGCCATAATGCACGTCAATGTCACGTTGATACGCATCCACACGGCTATGCAACACGTCATCAACAGTGACAACCCGTCCTGCAGTATGTGATTCCAGCATCGCAAAGGCGGCTGCCAAATCACGAAGCCCCTCGACGCCACTCGTCTCTGGGTCTTTGCCGTGTGCAATTGCCTCAAGCCAATCATACTGCGAAATAGCGGCTGGGTCGGTCAATCCATGGGGAAAGAACTGGTGCCGCTCTTGGGGGGTCATATCACGCTGAAAGCGTGCCAGCAACGACTCGCGCCGCCCATCCGCATAGACGAGCTCGTCGCCACGAATGGCGGCGGTGTCGCCAACAAATGCAGGTGCACCGTTGATGGTAACCGCATCTGCCAGACCAGCCCACGACCACCAGAGTTGTCCCATGGCATTATTCGCAAAACGAAGCGTGGCCATGTAGGTATCATCAACGTCGGCGTGTACCGAATGCGTGGAGCCGGCGGCATCGGTATGTGTGCGCACGGGAACAAATGTATCAACTACGGCGGAAACGCTGTGAATTTCGCCCATCACATAGCGCATCCAATCCATTTGGTGGACACCGATATCAATGCTCCCACCACCACCTGCACGGAGTTTTTGGTGGCGCCACGGGGTTTCGGCTACGATGCGAGAGGGTGACCACAACCCGCCAAGCACCCCCATTACGGCAAATTGCGGCCTACCGATGATCCCGTGTGCGACTGCCCAGTGCTGTGCACGCACCAATTCCATTTGACGCACATTTTCAAAGACACCCAGTGTCAGCCCGCGTTGTGCGGCGAATTCCACCATCGCACGACCAGCACGCACACTTACGGCCAACGGTTTTTGCGTCAAGAGGTGCTTGCCAGCTGCAAGTGCCACCTGAGCCACATCATGATGCACGGCCAACGTAGTAAAATCGTTGACTGCATCTACCACACCACTCGCTATCATGTCACGATAATCAGTAAAGATGCGCACATCGCTAGCGTCATGCAAATCACTGATGTAGGTGTGTGGTGCTGCCAGCGGATCACCACTTGCCGGGTCTACCACGGGTGGGCGCGGAGACGGACCACGGCCACGGGTATGAAACATTTCTGCATCTGCCGAGTTACGTGCACACAGCGCAGTAATGCGAAAGTTGTCCATGCCGAATTCGCGTAGGCGCTGATATCCCTGTAAATGCGCATTGAGAATGCGCCCACAGCCCACAATTCCAATACGTATCATGCCAGCCCTCCGTCGTAGAGCGCTGCGGGTGGCAACGGCAATGCAACCACGGTACCGGTGTTCACCGAAATAATGCCGGCACTAAGCACCTGTTGTGCCATCAACGCTGTTTCAGCGTTGCAGAGCTCGATGAGTGGCACTTCACCACGAATCACCGCCGCAAAATGGGCAACAGGGTTCTGCATGGTAGCAGAGAGTGCGGGGACACGCATCACCGTCCCACGGTCGTTTTCGGCATCCGAGAAGTAGAGTTTGCCATTGCTGGCCATCAACGTCCCTTTGTCGCCGTAGAAGGTAGGTTCGTAGCTAGTCATGTGGCCAATCTGTGTCCATGATGCCGTTGCGGTCGAAAGTGCAGTGGCATGTTGCATAATCAGCACCGCATTGTCTTCGGCGGGGAGATCGTGTTTGCGCAAGCGCCCAGCCATGGTACTGACTTTGGCAGGAAGCCCCAGCAACATGCAGGTCAGTGCAGCGCCATAGCAACAGTAGTCCATGATGACGCCGGCTCCATTGCGGTACGGGTCATAGAGCCACTCCACAAACTGCGGATCACAACCGTTCTCGCGTGGGCCTGCATGTGCGGCTCGGTAGTTGACCTGGAACAAATTCCCGATTTTGCCCCGTTTGACAAGCGCAATTGCGTGCTGCACACTCGGCCACCAGGCTACAGGCCAATTGACCATCAGCACCACACCGGCGTGTTTGGCAGCACCATAGAGTGCCACGGCACCCGCATAATCCGCAGCCAGCGGTTTTTCCACAAAAATATGGAGACCACGCTTAGCCGCAGCAATCCCGAAGGCGGGGCCGCTGCGGTTATCACCAAAAATCGCCACCGCATCGAGGGTGGTGTCTGCGAGCATGGTATAGGGGTCGCTGAATGTGGTACTCACCCCGGCATCGGTTGCTTTGCGACGCAATTGTTCGTCGGCGTCAGCGGCAGCAACAATTGCAACATCGGCGAGGTGCGCCGCGTGTGCGATGAACGACCAGACATGGTCGTGACACAGCCCCATGATGCCAATGCGGATTACAGCAGCCATGATTGTGCTCCTTTGTACAATCAAGAGATATCGGCATATTCATTATACCTGAGCGCATGATGGTCAGACACGCGCTTGCTGAGCAGGGAGCCGTCGTGCTACCAGGAACGCAATGACAATCATGAAGATTCCGGACAATGAAAATGAAAACGCATACGACGACTGTGAAATAATGACGCCACTCACCGCAGAACCAATCACCCCGCCCAGCGCCGCAATGGTGTGGTACATGCCTGCAAGCCGGCCACGACGCTGGCGTAATCCGAGCTCGGTTGCAACGAGAAGTGCAGGCGTTTCATAGCTCGAATAGGTCAACGACCGGACCATTTGGAGTGGCACAATCCCCCAGCCAGGCGCAAGGAGTTGGTAGAGAATGTAGATGGAACCTTGGCCAATCAGCCCGGCCATCAATAGCGGACGCCGGCCCCAGCGATCCGCTAGGAATCCAGCCAGCATCAAACCGGGTACTTCGCCAGCAGCAGCCAACGCCCACAGCGCACTAATAGAACTCTGCGAGTACCCCACATCCGACATGAAGGCGGGCCACAACCAGGCCACACTGCCCATGCCATAAAACCAAGCAAAGACCACCACAAAAAAAGTGATGGTCACGGTGCGTGACACGGGTGCGGCATCGTGATCCATCTGTGCAGGTAGTGAAGCAGCGACGGATGTTGCCGCTTCACGGATGCCAAACGACGCGAAACAGCCACACAAGAGCAATCCACCACCGATACCGATGGGCAACCACGATCCAAAATTATCGGCGATAACTCCACCGGTGATGGCCGTGAGGGCGAATGCGAGTGAGCCGGTGGTACGGACAAAGCCGAGCACCCGACCACGGGAGGCGGCGTCTTCGATGAGGTCACCCACCAGTGCCAAGCCACCCGCATTGAAGCCAGCCACCGCTACTCCGAATACGAGTTGGGCGATAATCACGAGCCAAATGGATTGCGTAAAAGCGACACTGAGCATGGACATGCTGGCCATGGCTAACGCCCAAAAGATGATTGGACGGCGCTGACCGATGGCATCCGAACGCAACCCCCACAAATAGGGGGCAGCCAACGAACCAAACTGTTGCACGGCAAAAATTAATCCGACGAGGGTGGCATCTGCGTTGAGCGTGGCATAGTGATTGGCCATGAGTGGGATGGTTAATCCGTTGGCAGCAAAAAGGCCTGCTTGACTAAAAATGAGATACCGTAACGAGCGTTGGTTCTGTGGCAGCACGCTGCGCATGATGGCCCTTTCGCAGTATGAGAATGCCCTATCCTATCACAAATTCATGGGCAACCACTCGCAACGACGAATATCCACATGCAAATAGGCGCGCATGGGAACTTGTTCGTGGCACAAAAGGTCATATTGGAGCGGGGCATCTGGCGAAGTAATCCGCCCTTGGGCGGCAACGACACGCCACCACGGCAACGCATGGTGCCGTGAGACGGCCAACGCCCAGCCCACACCACGCGCACCGCGTGGGACGCGTACCATGCGTGCGATAGCACCATACGTTGAGACGTGACCGTAGGGGATTTGGGCTACCACGTCGTAGACTGCTTGATATTGATTTACTGCGCCCATACCACGCCTCCATGGTACAATTCAGTACGGTTGGTATTTTTGAGTGAGAACAAACACATGGGTTCATCAGCGGACAAACTCCCACGCCGGCGCCGAGGCACAACCGACAAAAGTGCATTGCCACGTGCGATACGGCGGCGTAAACAACGTGTTGCTCCGGCAATCCTGCCACGACTCTTTCTCGGATGCATGTCTTCCATTCTACTCATATTTGTGGTAGGTGTTGTCATCGTCTTTGGCATCTATACGTCACTCACTGCCGAGTTAATTCCACGTCTTGAAAGCATCAAGAATCGTACCAGTTTTGAGACGAGTCGTCTGTACGACCGCAACGGCAAAGTGCTCTACGAGTTCTTTGGCACAGGCAGACGCACCAAAGTCACCCTGCCGAATATTTCAAAATACCTGATTGCTGGCACTATTTCCATCGAAGACAAAACCTTCTTCACGAATCCCGGGGTGGACTGGGTGGGTATTGCCCGTGCCGCAGTCCGCAGTGTCTCTGCTGGATCAGTGGTCGGCGGTGGTTCGACGATTTCACAACAGGTCATCAAACAAGTTGTGCTGACTGAGCAGGAACGTGCATTTGACTTGGAAAGCCGGGTACGCCGCAAAGTGCTCGAACTCGTGTTGGCCCAAGAACTGTCTCGCCAATACTCCAAAGCACAAATCCTCGAACTCTATCTCAACGAAATCTACTACGGGAATTTGGCATACGGCATTGAAGCCGCCGCCAACACGTACTTCAAGACATCGGCTGCCAAACTCACCCTCGCACAAGCAGCACTGTTGGCTGGAATGCCCCAGCTCCCGTCGGTATACGACCCCTACCTCTACACCACCAACAACACGATTCCCGGATTGACGCTGGAATCAGGATGGCTCCGTGCCAACTACCAGCTCGGCGATGATGTGTCACCGACCAAATGGCGTCAGATAGCCGTGCTACGCCAGATGGTGGAAAACGGCGATGTCGCAGAATCCGATGCCGTGGCAGCTGCATCCGAAGACTTGGTCTTTGCGGGTCAAGAAGTGCCCATCAACGCACCACATTTTGTCTTTTATGTGCGCAATCTACTCGAACAAGAATACGGACCACAGTTTGCCACACTCGGATATTCGATCTACACGTCCATTGACCTCGAGTTGCAACAAAACGTCCAGAAATTTGCAGCGGAACGCATCGAAGAATTGCAAGAGCGCAACATTCACAATGCGTCGGTGGTGGTCATGCAACCCAATACGGGGCAAATACTGAGTATGGTGGGGAGCGTCAACTACAACAAGACGGTGGCCACCACGAATCCTGGATTCGAAGGGAACGTGCTCGACGGCCAGGTCAACGTGACCACGAATTTACGCCAGCCTGGATCTGCGCTCAAACCGTTCACCTACATCTCCGCCATGGAACAGGGGATGACCCCGGCGACGATTTTGTGGGACGTACAAACCACATTCCCATCTACCGGTGAGGATCGCTATACCCCCACCAACTACAACGGCAAATGGAATGGTCCACTACGCATGCGCCAAGCCGTGGCAAATTCGCTCAACATGCCATCCATCATGGCACTCAAATATGCGGGAATTAGCAACACGATTAATTTGCTCCAACGGGCTGGTATTACGTCGCTCAGGCGTGGTGAAGGGTTCTACGGGCTTGCACTCACACTGGGTGGCGGTGAAGTATCCCCCCTTGACCTGACCACCGCCTACAACACGTTGGCGAGCAATGGTCGCTACTATCCGCCGGTTGCCATCCTCAAAGTGGTAGACAACAATGGACGTATTATTGCGCAGTACAAAAAACCAGACGTGCAACCGGTGATTAATCCGGAACTCGTGGCTATCATGCAGGACATGATGAGTGACGATAATGCGCGTGCGGCTATCTGGGGAACAAATTCCAAGTTGAAATTGTCACGGACGGCGGCCGTCAAAACGGGGACTTCCAACGACTGGCGTGATGCATGGGCGCTCGGCTACACGCCGTATGTAACTGTGGGAGTCTGGACAGGCAACAACAACAACGAACCCACGCAGAAAGTCGAAAGTTTGACCGGTGGTGGCATCATCTGGCGTAACACGATGGAATTCATCTTTGCGGATGAGCGCCTCAACACGTTGCTCGCAGAACCCTTTAACGGCAAATTACCGCTGGAGTTTACGCGACCAAAAGGCGTGCAAGAACTTCCCATTTGCCCGTTACCGGGGGCCTTCAATAACCGCACCACCGAACTCTTCACGCGCACCATGATTCCGTCGCCGATTGCGCCACCTGCGGGCACCAGCCAAGATCCAACCACGTTGCCGCCACCCGAACTCGGGCTCGACCCGTGTGCCGGCTTGCTCCAACCGGTGAGCGTGGTAACGATTACCGACACCCTGCCCCTGTCAGGAGTCATCACCGATTCTGCGGTGCTGAGTCAGACGGTCTGTCTCCCCAATGAATCCACGTTTGTACCACCAGAAAAGCGGGTTGATGGCGTGGCGTGGATCCTGCCTGCTGCGGAGCCAGACATTTTTGCACTCTACCAGTGGGAAGCACCCGCCACCACGGACGTTGAGTTCCAGCCAAAGATTATTCCGGTACCGGCCACTAGTATAGCGGTGTGTACGCCGGAAATGCTTGCGCGATTTGGGCCACCGGTGGAAGGGGCGATACGCATGCCCGACATCCGCGGACTCGATGCACAAGTCGCCGTGGACACACTCGTTGCACTCGGGGTACCGCAGACGCAGATTTATGTTGACTTACAATCACGTGATCGCATTCCCGACGTTTTCGACCAATTCCAGCCCAATCAGGTCATTGGCAGTATTCCGAGCACAGGGGACTGGGTACTACCCGGCGCGTCCGTCATCCTCGGGGCGCGTGGGCCGTAGTACATCCGTGTGTTCGTGGATGCGCATGATGAGTTGTGTCAACTGCGCTGGTGGTATGCCCACCGTGGTGGCAGCCGTGACCAGCGTCTGCCACCACGGCGTGTATTCGTCTACCACGATGCCAGCACTGGCCAGCAGTGGCAGTACTTCGGGGTAGTGGGTCACCAGTAGGAGCAAACTCGTCTGCTGCGACACAGGGAAGTGTAGCGAGGTGGTCGGCAAGCCACTGGCGGTAGACGGAGTACGATTGACGAGTTGCCAGGCTGTTGCCCCAAACCACGCCTCTGCAAGATGATCATCTGCGAGTGCCTGTGCGAGCTGAGTCGCAAACGGGGCAATCTGCGCAGGCTGACGCATGTCGTGTCGGAGTGGGAAATCACTGCCGAAGATGATTTTGTGCGGCGCAGCCAAACGGGCCATCTGAGCAATAGTGGGCGTATCAGGAAACAAAAGCGGACTCGCTGCCGTGTCGTAGTAGACGTTTTTCAACACGGTGCGCACTGCCGGCATCGTTTCATACCAGAGTAATCCACCACCCCAATGCGCCAAAATCAATGTGAGCTCTGGAAAGCGGGCTGCAATCTCGTAGTAGGTGACAAGGGGTGTAGAAATTTTGCCTGGATATGCCCGCCCCACTGGTTCGTTGACATGCAGCAGTACGGGGATGGCATGGCGTTCGCAATAGGCAAACACGCGTTGGACGGCAGCGTCACGCACCGAAAATTGTTGAATGGCCGGATTTAATTCGCCGACACCCCACATCCCCGCATCACGACAACGTGCAATTTCTTCACATGCATCGGGATGGCGTGGTTGTACGATTGCAAAGGCTTTGAGTCGGTGTGGCGCACGAGCACACACTGCCTGCACCGCACGATTACGCGCCACACAGTTGTGCTGATGTAGATAATATTCACCCTGAAAGACGGCCACATCCAATTGCGCAGCATCAAGCGCAGCAATAATGGCATCCGTATCGGCGTAGTCCTGCACACGCGACTGCTGATGGAGCCACTGTTGTGCGGCTTCGTCGGCCAATGTGACTGGGCCGGGTAAATAATGCTGGTGGAAATCAATCCGCATGCCGTGGTACGACCTTGTCGTAGATGACGCTGATACGTGCAAATACATGCTCCCATGTGTCATGTGCCATCACCGACTCGTAGCCGCGACGCGCTAATACCTGTGCAAACGGGCGATCGGTGAGCAACCGCATGACTGCAGCAACGAGACACTGCACATCGGCGAATGGGACCAACAGACCGTTTACTTCGTGGGAGACGACATCGGGGATGCCACCCGCATCAGCACCAATCACTGGTACCAGATTACACCATGCCTCGAGAAAGACGATGCCAAATGAATCAGTGCGGGAGGGCAACATGAAGACATCTGCTGCCGCATACGCATCACGGCGTTCGGCGTCACTGGCATAGGCAAGCACACGCATACGCGCGCGGTCAGACGGTGGTAGGGTGTCGAGAAAGGCGCTGAAATGGGCAAGTGGTGCACCAATCAAGACGAGGGTGACATCTACCCCATTGGCCCACAGCTGTTGCATGGCGTGTACCGTGGTAATCGTCCCTTTATCCCGCGCCATGGCCCCCACCTGTAAACAGATGGCACCGGTAATTTGATGGCGCATTCGAAAAGCCTGTGCATCGCCACCGGTGACTTCGTCGGGTGTCACACCTGCACCAATAGTGTGCATCGGCGTAGTAACACCGTGGTGGCGGAGGAATTGTGCCTCGCGATTGGTCATCGCACACACATCCGTACTGCGCTGCAAAATATCGCGCTGTTGTGGCATGCTGTAGTAGCGCACAAAGGCGCGGTCATGGATTTCACCGAGATGGACGAACGGTGTACACAACACGGGAATCTGGTGCACCTGTGCCAGCTGCATGATGGGATGAATCAGACCATCGAGTGTCACGTTGGTCACATGAATCACATCAATTTCATCGGCGTGTGTGGCCAGCCATGCCACCATTTCGGGGCAGGCAGGCGTGATTGCGGCCAGTCGCCGCAACCAGTCCACGGGAAGGGGGAGGCGCCCGAGTTCGCAGAGTACACGGCGCAGAAGCGGGTAAAAGAGTGGCCAGTCGGTGAATCGGTGGATGGCAAAGCGCCAAACGCCACATCCCTCGTGTTGCGAAAAACCAGCAGGCAACGTCCGTTTGCCCGCTTGCCACAGCGATTCGAGGTCGTGGGCCGTAGTTGTGAGGACGGTCACCCGATGCCCGGCCGCCGCAAGGCGCTTGCCGAGCTCGCTAAAGTAGCGCACCGATCCACTTGCTACCGGGTGATAGAGCTGTACCACATGCACGATGTGCACGACTTAATTCCCCCACGAGATACCAGAATCGGCATCAAAGAGTTGATCTCGCGTCATCTGTACCGCATCACCGTCGGGCTGCCCATTGGCCAGTTTTTGGGCGTACATTTCAAAACCCGATGATTCTGGTGGCACGGCCAAAAAGACCAACCACTCACCATCCGGGGAAATTGCAGGAGCACGGGCAGAATTCAGTGTGGTCATCGGGGTCGGTGTACCACCACGTACCGGCAATGCGAAAATGTCCGTACCAGTATCGGTGCGTTTGGCAAAGTAGAGGGTTTGGCCATCGGGACTGAGTGCGGGGTCATAGGTCTGATCGGGCATACCGGCAGGTATCGTCAGCCGGCCCGAGCTGCGTTGGTAGCGCATGATACGCGGTGCACCGTTTTGGCCAGCCGGTGCAAAGGCAAAGTAGACACCATCACCATCCACATCAAAAATCGCATGTCCCACATTCCCTGACCCATCAGCGTAGGCATCTTCACGGGTGGCACCAGCCCGTGCTTCCATGAAGTACATGATCATGCGGTATTCGGACGCCGGGTCACCTTCGGGGGGACCATACTGCGACGCATAGACGATGCGGTTGCCGTCTGGGGAAAAGGATGGATACATGGCCCATGTCGAGTCATAAATACGTTCAAAACTATGCAATGGATGACTCGATGCATTGTTGGTAAGCTGAATCGCTTCGCCACCACTTGCCGATGTCAGCATGATGTCACTCGCACTTTCCACACGGCGTACAAACACGATGCGTGTCCCATCCCGTGAAAAGGCCGGTTGCCATGCATTCCCGCTCTGCGTGATTTGTTGCAGATTGCCGTTTTGCCACATCCACAAATCACCCGCCTTGGCCAGGAGCAAACGCCCCGGCAAATTGGGCGTTGCGATTACTGCTGGCTCGCGTGACGTATCACCAACCTGTTGAACTTGGGGGGTAGTCGTGGTGGTGCTACACGCACCCAACATCACGAGGACACTCAACAGCACAAACAAGTACCGAAATCGCATCATGATTACTCCAAATTAACTCAGTGTGGTGAAAAGCCGTTCTGCGGCATGCGGCGTCACCAAGACGCGCAGTGCATGCGCTTGTACGGTCATTTCACTCGGAGTCATGCCCACATAGTCACCGTCAATTTGCACAGGCAACGCCCCACCTTGGATGCTAATGCGTTTGACTCGACGGTAGATGATACTCTCATCCTGCCAGCCAAAATAAAGTTTAAGATACAACCCGATAAATTTCCAAGGGCCATGCACCATCGTATCACCGGAAATCAGACAAATATCCAGCATGCCATCATCAATGGCCGCCTTGGGCGTAAACGGGATAAAACTAGCATACCACGGCGTATTCCCTACGACCATCATCAGGGCCCGCACATGCAATTCTTCGTCGTCGAGTTGTATGGTCACGTCTACACCACGGAAAGCCCAGACAACGGCCAAAATGCGCCAGATGTAGGCAAACACGCCAAAGCGTTTCTTGTCGTGGGAATAGAGGTGTTTGACCACATCAGCATCAAAACCCACCCCAGACATGAGCATGAAATGACGTTGCCCGTCGAGAATACCGACGTCCATCCGCCCGACAATTCCCGCCCCAATTTGCTGGGTTGCTTCACGTGGATCCATGGAAAACCCGGCTTCACGGGCCCACACGTTCACCGTACCCACTGGGAGGGGAGCGAGCACCACATCGCTACCCACCAAGCCATTTGCAACTTCGTTGACGGTGCCGTCACCACCCGCAGCCACAACCAGGTCATAGCGTTGGGCGACGGCTTGTCGTGCTAGTGTTTCGGCATGTCCTGGATGGGTCACCAGCCAATGCACCACATGCCACCCCTGTGCCTGCCAGACTTTCATGGCATGCGTGAGTGCGAGTGTGAGCCGATGTGCTTGACCGGCATGTTTATTGGCAATAATCGCAACACGCGCATCGGGTGGTAGATTCATATCTCGCTGGCCTCTGGCAACACGTCATAGGGTAACTGGGCTCGCCACCATGCATAGGCTTGCTGTGGGGTGCGGGTGGGGAGAATGCCATGCGCACACAAGGCTGCATGTACATGCGTGAGCGGTAGTCCGACCACGTTGGTCATACTACCACGCACCTGGGTGACCAATCGCCCTGCGGCACCCTGGATGCCGTATGCCCCGGCTTTGTCCATCGGTTCCCCACTCGCCACATACGTTGCAATCGCAGCATCAGCCATGGCAGTCATGTGCACATCACTCGCCTGCAGCGTCAGTTGTGGCTGATGCTGCGGTGCAAAGAGTGCCACTCCCGTATACACCGTATGCCAGCGATTGGCCAAACTACGCAGCATGGCACATGCATCATCTGCATCGAGTGGTTTATTGAGCACTACACCATCGCGCACCACGATTGTGTCTGCGGCCACCACAACGGCATGGGGATGGGCAGCAGCCACGGCAGCCCCCTTGCGCCACGCCCGAATTGCAGGATGGTCGTGGAGTGACAACCCGTCACGAGTCACGCTTGCCAACAAGGGATCGTCGGGGAGATGTGGTTCTTCTTCGGCATCGCTGACCACCACGGTAAACGGAACACCGAGCGCAGTGAGGAGTTCGCGGCGGCGTGGCGAACCCGATGCTAACACGACAGGGTCTGTTGTATGCATGTCATTCTGTGGTACTATCGTAAGTGTAGTTTAGCCAACTACCTGTTCGCCCTATTGTACCATCCATTAATTGCAACAATTTCGCATCATCGGACGTCAATGCAATTGGAGTCATGGGACTTCACTACGCACTGCAGAAAGGGTATTTGGTATGCAATCGCAACCACAAGTCGTCACACAACCGCGCATTCAAAGCGCCATGCAACAGGTCTATTTGTGGATGACCGCTGGCCTCCTCGTCACCGGTGCCGTATCGAGCATGGTGATGGGCAACGAAAGTATTTTGGTTTCAATTTCCAATCCGATTGTGTTCTTTGGACTCATCATCGCTGAAGTCATATTGGTCATCGCTCTCAGCGCCGCCATCATGAAGCTCAGCCCTGCTGCTGCCACTGGGTTGTTTCTGTTTTATGCCATGCTCAATGGCATTACCCTCACCCCACTTGTGCTCGTCTATACCGCAAGCTCAGTAGCAGCGGCGTTCTTTACCACGGCCGGCTCCTTTGCCGCCTTGGCACTATACGGCTCCACTACCAAGCGTGATCTATCGGGGATGGGCAAGTTTTTGCTGATGGGGCTGATCGGTTTGATTATTGCCTCCATTGTCAACATGTTTATCGGCAGTGGTCCGTTTAGCTTCATCATCTCGATTATCGGTGTGTTGGTGTTCGCAGGTCTTACCGTCTACAACACACAGCGCTTGACACAGATGGCGCAACAGATGGTCACCGAAGAAGATACCGGGCGCTTCGCCATCTACGGCGCATTGACCCTTTATCTCGACTTCATCAACCTGTTCATCTACATGTTGCGCTTGTTTGGTGTGCGTCGCGATTAATGCGTGACTTCGTTGTGACGAAACGGGTGGGTTGGCCAGTGCCAACCCACCCGTTTGTGTGTGTAATGGCGGTGACGGGATCTGTACGCTACCCATATGGCACTGTGTAGCTGATTGTGCCACACACCAATCTATGGTACTATCTGCGCAGACACAATTTGAACACATTATATGTATTTGCAGTAATTGACATACTACCTCTGCGGAGTACCGGTATGTAGTGACAACAAATACGCACCGCAGAAAGAGGGATGGCATGCAATCACCACCAGCCGTTGTGGCAACTCCCCATCTACAGCAGGCCATACAGCACGTCTATCTGTGGATGTGCGCAGGTTTACTTGTGACGGCAGCCATATCGAGTGTCGTACTCAACGTCAGTAGCATCTGGAGCTTGTTGTTCCAACCATATGTCTATCTCGGCGTATTAATCGTGGAAATCATCGTGGTAATCGCACTTAGTGCACTGGCAATGCGTATCAAGCCGTCCCTGGCCATCGGGTTATTTGTGCTGTATGCGGCGCTAAACGGCATTACGATTACGCCCCTCGCATTTGCGTACACCACAGGCTCCATCGCTGTGGCGTTCGTAATATCGGCGGGCACATTCGCCGCGCTCGCAGTGTACGGCACAACCACCAAGCAGGATTTGTCTGGTGTGGGCCGATTCATGATGATGGTACTGTTTGGCGTGTGTATTGCGGCACTCGTCAACCTGGTGCTCGGAAATCCACGAATTGATTATGTCATGTCTATCATCAGTGTGCTGGTATTTGCTGGCCTTACCGCCTACGATACCCAACGCCTAACCCAAATCGCGCAACAGATGCAAGACGATAATCGCATCAACCAATTTGCGATTTATGGGGCACTGACACTCTACCTCGACTTTATCAACATCTTTGTGAACATGGCTCGTCTACTCGGGAAACGACGCAACTAAGCGCATACTGGGCAGTTATGCCAATAGCCGTTGCAGAGTTGCAATTAAGAGGGGTTGCTCGACGCTCCGGATGCGTTGGTGCAACGACTGTTCATCGTCGTCTGCATGGATGGGGACTTCGGCAGATGCAATCACCGGGCCACGGTCAACGGCAGGCACCACGGTATGGATGGTACATCCGGTCATCGGCAATTTTTGCTGCAACGCATCACGCACCACATGTGCACCACGCAATGCGGGAATGACGCGCCCGTCATGCAATGTCACCGTATCACCACCATCAGCGGGAAGCAACGAGGGGTGCTGATTAATAATCGGCATTGCTAATGATGCGAGTGTGTCTGCACTCAAAATGCGCATGAATCCGGCTAGCAGCAGTAAATCGGGTTGTACCGCCTGAATAATCTGCCGCATGACCACTTCCCATGCGATACGCTGTGCGGGTGTGGCATGGCGCGGATAGGGCAAGGCACAGATGGGGAGGCGGTGTTGCACTGCGCGCTGTACACCGCCACAATCAGGCCGGTCGCTCAGTACCAACGCAATGCGCGCACGCAACGTGCCGTGGCTGATTGCATCAATCACCGCTTGTAGATTTGATCCCCCACCTGAGACCGCAATAGCGAGTGCCGGGATTGTCATGGCAACTCCGATTGGCCGATATCGAGCCGATAATGCATGCCTGCAAAGTGTACCGCGTCTACGGCGGCATAGGCAGCCTTGAGGGCATCGGTGAGTGATGCACCCATCCCTACCGCATTGAGTACACGTCCTCCAGCGGTATACAACACGCCATCCTGCAATACGGTGCCCGCATGGAGCAACTGTGCCTGTGCAGGAATAGCTGCCTGTCTGATGGTAATCGGGTCGCCACTGCGTGGTGCCGCCGGATACCCGTGACTACTCAGAACCACACATGCAGCGGCACCCGCACGCCAACCAAGTTGATCTGGATGCAACGTGCCCGTGGCCGTCGCATAGAGAGCGGCAAGCACATCCCCGTCACACAAGGGCAGAATAACCTGGGTTTCTGGGTCACCAAAGCGCGCATTAAATTCGATGACTTTGGGACCAGCTTCGGTGAGCATCAGGCCGGCGTAGAGTGCCCCAACGAAGGGCATCTGGTGTGCACGCAAAAAATCAATGATGGGTTGCATGACGATGTCGGCGAGTTGGCGTGCCACACTGCGATCAATGGCCTGCAACGAAGCAACGGCACCCATCCCACCCGTATTTGCTCCTTCATCACCGTCAAAGATGCGTTTGTGGTCACGTGCAGATGGAAGCGGCACTACGGTGGTGCCATCGCTGAGTGCGATGAGTGACACTTCGGGTCCAGAGAGCCGTTCTTCGATGACGATGCGTTCACCCGCAGGAAGCATGCTGAGTTGGGCGATTGCATCGAGTGTTTCTTGCACACTCTCTGCCACAACCACCCCTTTGCCCGCCGCCAGACCATCGGCCTTGACGACCCACGGTTGTTGCGACTGCACCACAAAGTCGTGGGCTTCGGCGGCCGCAGTAAACATGCGAAAGGCGGCGGTAGGGACGGCTACACGTTGCATGATTTGCTTGGCAAAGCCCTTGCTACTTTCGAGGCGCGCAGCCGCTTGCGATGCCCCAAACACGGGGACCCCGGTGGCGCGAATCTGATCTGACCAGCCCGCAGCAAGTGGCGCTTCGGGGCCAATAATCACCAAATCGCAGGGATGCACGCGAAGCCAGGCAAGCACTGCATCAATGGTTGGCAGGGGGAGCGTGTGGGCTATCTGTGCAATCCCAGGGTTCCCGGGAGCTACCGTCAAGGCGGTCAGTCGTGGCGAAGCAATGATGGCCAATGCCAAAGCATGTTCACGACCACCAGCACCAAGCAAAAGCACCCGCATGCACGCCTCCATCGCATTCGCCGTTTGTTAAATTATACCCGATGCCGAGAATTCCCAAGACGTCCATGGTGGTGTGCTACAATTTAGGCGGATGCGTCAGATGATTGAGGGTGGTATGACACAATCTGCACAACCCATAGATGTCGCGGCAGTCGTGGATGCACTCCATGCCCGAATTGCCCAACATGCGAGCACGAACGCTGCACATACTGATACGAGTGCAGAACTGTACGACGTATATGATGCTTTACACGAAATGGAGCTGACACGCGTCATCAGCGCACATCTGCCCATCGTCAATACGACCGTGGGAGGGCGTGTAATTGGTCTACTCCAAAAAGTGACACGGCGTTTGTTGCGCTGGTACATCAATCCCATCGTAGAACAACAAAACATGTACAACGATGCTGTGATGCGCACCATGCGTGAAATTGTGGCCGCCTACGAGGCGAATCCACGACCACAACCACCAGCTTCCACATCACCCGTACCAGACACCGTGGATAGTCACAACGTGCATACAATACATGCCACGCTCGCAGACAACGAGCCCCCAATATCGGCGCATACCACGGCCTTGTTGGCACTCGAAACAGTGCGTGCCACACATCAGACCGTCCATGCCCATTGGCCGTTGCCCGTACACCAGCCACTCGACCATGTAGCAAATGGTATCCACAAACTACAACGTATGTTGCTCCGGTGGTATATAAACCCGATTGTCGAACAGATCAACGCACACAACCGTGCCACTCAACGTGCGATTCAGCTACTGATTCACTATATCACTGCCAAACGGCTCCCTGCGAAGCGCCATGAGTAGCGATATCGTCACGATTGTGAGTACGTGGTATGGTGCCGAGACTGCCGGCGGAGCAGAGCATGCTGCCCGCCAGCTCGCACTAGCGCTCTCCGCCCGTGGCGTCCCCGTCGAGGTATGGAGCACGACTGCACGTGATTTGGTCGCACCAACCACCGCCTACTACCCCGAGGGCACGTCGTGGGATGCAGGGATCAAGGTAGTGCGTTATGCGGTAGAAGCCCTGGCACCCGATGCGCAGTTCCCACACTATGTCAATCAGTTCGATACACTGATGCGGATCATACGTGAATGTGCACCGAGTGCCCAAGAGTTACGCACCGTGGCACGACTCGCCTATAGTAGTGACTTGTTGCGTGCAATTGCGCAACATCAGGCCGGCCGCCGCTTTTTGTTTGTGCCATACCCACTCCCGAGTAGCGTGTTTGGGAGCATGCTTGCGCCCACACGCAGTTATCTGCTCCCGTGTATGCACGACGAGCCATATGCCTACCATGCCTTGACACGCTGGCAGATGCGCAATGCACGGACAATATTGGCCAATAGTGCGAGCGAGCGTGATTTCATCGTCAGCCAATACGACATTCCCGCAGAACGAGTGGCACTGACACGCCTAGGCATCGAACTCGGTGTGACAGGAGATGGTGCACGCTTCCGACACCACTACGACATCCACGGCACAATGCTGTTTTTTGCGGGGCGACGCGATGCCTCCAAAAACATGCCTCTGCTCATGCTCTACGTGCAGGAATACATGATTCGACGCCAACGCATGTTGACCCTCGTCTTGTCGGGACGCGATCCGCTCACACTCAGTCGCTATCAGCAACGCTTCATTCGCGACATCGGCTTTGTGGATGAGCAGACCAAAGCAGATGCATTTGCGGCGTGTGACGTATTTGTGCATGCGGGGACGCAAGAGAGTTTTGCCTTTGTGTTGATGGAAGCATGGCTACAACAGCGCCCCGTGCTCGTGAATGCGGAGTGTGCCGTTACCACGGCTGCCACCCACGAATCGGGAGGAGGGCTTTCGTTTCGTGATTTCCCATCATTTGCAACCGCCCTCGACATCTTGCTAGCCACGCCTACACTAGCGACACACATGGGCGTAGCAGGCCGGGCGTATGTGCTCGCCAACTGTCAATGGCAAGATGTGGCAGCCCGTGCAGACGTGGCGATTCGAGGCAACGCATGAACATCATCATCTGTACATCGCAGGTGCCGTTTGTGCGGGGTGGTGCCGAATTACTCGTGGAAGGGTTGCGTGATGCCTTGCGCCGGCACGGGCATCGTGTGGATGTGGTCGCACTACCGTATCGTTGGCAACCCCATCAGGCACTCTACGACAGCATGCTCGCATGGCGCTTGATTGATCTGAACGAAGTGGATGGTCGCCCCGTTGATTTGGTGATTGCCACGAAATTCCCATCGTACTTGGTGCAACACCGACGCAAAGTGGTGTGGCTCGTGCACCAGCACCGCCAAGCGTACGACTGGTATGGCACCGCATTTTCGGATTTTGTGAATACGCCAGCAGACCGCGAACTGCGTGATGCGTTGATGGCTGCCGACCAGACCGCCCTCAGCGAAGCCCATGCGTGTTATGCGATTTCGCAGAATGTGGCACGGCGTTTGTGGCAATTCAACCGCATCAAGGCCACGCCACTCTACCCGCCGAGTCACTACGACGGGCGTTTCACGGTCGGCACATACGGTGATTACATCTTTTCGGATGCGCGGCTCGATGTGGCCAAGCGGCTCGACCTGCTCATCGCAGCGATGGCACACGTACAGGCTCCGGGGAAACTCGTGTTGGCGAGCACTGGCCCTGCCCGACCACAGCTCGAAGCGCTCGTGCAGCGACTCGGGTTACACGACCGTGTACACTTTTGCGGATATGTGAGTGACGAGGAACTGCTCGCCTACTACGCCAACGCACGCGCAGTCTACTATGCGCCGTTCGACGAAGACTACGGATTCACCACCATTCAAGCGATGGCGGCAGCCCGACCAGTGATCACCACCCATGATGCGGGTGGGACACTCGAATTCGTGCGTCACGGGGTCAATGGCATAATCGTGGATGCGCAACCGAGGGCGATTGCCACGGCGCTCGACCAACTGTTGAGCGATGCGGCGTACGCCGCATCGCTCGGGAGTCAAGGTCCAGCCAGTGTGGCGCACATCGCATGGGACGAAGTGGTACAGGCACTGACACGATAGGAATTATTTGCCGAGGAGTGACAGCAACGCGGAATCGGTGCTCTGAAGCGGCAAGTCAATGCGCCGATGTGAGCGCGATGATTCGTAGGTTGCAAAAATCAGCTCAGTGGCACGCATGGCGTTGTACGCCGACAGTTCGGGGCGGCGCCCAGTGAGCAGTGCATCCACGATATCGGCAATTCCACGCTTGACACACTCTTCGCCGTGTAAATTTTCGGTTTCAGGCATGTTGACCCAGTCTGCATCGCCTTTCCCTTTTACACGCAAGTGCAATTTGTCGTTGACACCCACATCAATGATGCCGTCAGATCCAATCATGCGCAAGCCGAAGCGTGGTCCAGCTTGGTAGCCGGTACTCATCAATAACGTGACACCATTTTTGAACTTGGTGAGACTGACACCATGGCGCTCAATGGCAACCCCAAAGACGGTCTGTGGGTCGCGCAGGTCAATTTGCCCGAGCACCCATTCCGCATCGGTTTCATTGTTGAAGTAGCAGGCCATATCAAACCAGTGTGTACCCCAGTCGTACATGTTGTCGCAGGTGGCTTCGATGCGTTCGAGTTGGCCGATACGACCAGAATCGAGCAGTGCTTTGCCTTGCCGGAACGGCTTGCCGAAGCGACGCTGATGGTTGAACGTCAACTGCACACCATTGGCTTCTGCAGCCGCCATCATGGCTTTACATTCCCCCCAGGTAGGTGCCACGGGTTTTTCGCAGTGGATGGCGCGTACTTTGGCGTTGGCCGCCGCAATCACCATCGGGGCATGCAGATGCGGCCACGTGGAGATACTCACAATGTCGAGCTTCTCTTTGGCGAGCATTTCGTGGTAGTCGGTGTAGATAGTCGCATTGGGGCCATGCACATCGGCAAAGGCTTTGGCGTTGTCAGCAACCAGATCGGCGAGTGCTACGATTTCGCATTTGCCAGTGGCGTTATAGCCAAAGGCGTGTTGATGCGACATACCAAAGCCGGTAGCACCTTCACTCTTCCACGGTTTCCCACATCCAATCACTCCCACTCGCAGTGTCATCGTACTCTCCTTCGAATGCATTACAAACCGAGTGAACGCAAATACGCACGGCTTTGCGTGGCACTTTCAAACGCAGTGGGGAGCTGTGTCACATCTGTTTCCACGATCAGCCACCCAGCAAATCCTGCATGGCGCAGGTGGGTAAATATGGCCGGGAAATCCACATTCCCCTGCCCGAGCTCCGTCCATACGCCGAGGCGTTCTGCGCCACGGTAATCGGCGTGTTGGGCGCGTGCCGTGGCAACAGCGGTAGGGTTGACATCTTTGAGGTGCATGGTCACAATGCGACTCGCATAGGTACGCACCATGTCAGTCACGTCACCACCCGCCCACGCCATATGTCCGGTATCGGGGCCAAGAGCCAAGAGTGCGGGATCGGTGTGTTGCATCAACGTATCCAGCTCGGCACGGGTTTCGATTACGCTCCCCACATGATTGTGAAACGCGGCTGTTACCCCATATTGATGCATAATTGTGCCCACATCAGTAATTGTACGCACAAATTGACGCCATTCGCTGTCGTTCATGCCATCGGCAACGGTCACATGCCCTGCAGCTTGCATGCGTGTGCGCCCGTTGCGCACCATCTGGTTGTCGGTGTTTGCTGCCACATAACAGCAGGTACACCCTACCGCCTGTGCAAACTGTGCATAGCTGTGGGCTTGCGCCACAATCGCATCATATTTGCTCTCATCCCAAAAATCGGCACCCAGGTACCCAGGGGCAGGAGCCAGACCGTAGCGCTGAAAAAGCGCAACTCGGTCTGCGGCAGGGGTAGCAGGTTTGGGGAAAATCGGCGCACCTGCATAGCCAGCAGCAGCAATTTCGCCGAGCACTTTTTCTTCACTGACATCACGTGGCCACGTAATTTGACCACAACCAATGTGCCACTGCGCCATCGCGTGCCTCTTATTGATAATGTGTCACCAGTTTGGCAAACACCTGATAATTTTTGACGAGCCCATCAATGTCAACCCACTCCTCGTCGGAGTGCAGACCAAAACCGATAGGACCACAACACACCGCAGCAGTCCCCTTGGCACTGTAAAACCGGGCATCAGTACCAAAGTGTTCGCGATAAAAGCCGGCTGGTTGCCCCATCACCTCGGCCACGATACCAGCGAGTTGTTGCACGGCGGGGTGCGTCGGATCGGTATTGAGTGGCACACCCACATAGTGCATGTCTACGGTGGCGTGTTCGGGGAAGCAGGCTTTGATACCCGCCAAAATGTCATCCGGTTTATCCTCGGGGACAAAGCGAATGTCAAACTGCAATTTGAGCGTTTCCATGATACGATTGCCGGCTTCGCCACCGTTGAGAATCACCGGCACGACTGTCGTCACAAACGCTTCTTCGTCGGGAGTGGGGAAGCGTTTTTCGAGGGCGACGAGGCCATCTCTGAGGATGTGTACCGGGTTGCGCCCAAGCCAGGGGCGTGACCCATGGGCGGGCATACCGTGCATGGTCACCGAAATGCTCAACCCGGCCTTGTGCATGTAACAAATATTGAGATCGGTAGGTTCCGCCGTAATAAAGAAGTCGCACGTCCACCCTTCGTTGAGAATGTGGTTGGTGCCGTGGCGTCCGCCTATTTCTTCATCGGTGACAAACTGGAAGTTGACATCGGGTGGGTCTGGGAGTTTGGCCAAATCCTGTGCGAGACGAATCAACACGGCTGCGGCACCCTTCATGTCTTGGGTACCACGTCCATAGATGCGACCGTCTTTGTGCACTGGTTCAAATTGATCGGGGCGCGCAGGAACCACATCCACGTGTGCATTGAGCACCAATTTGGCATGTTTATTGCCACGCAACGAATAGACGATGGCCGGTTTATTGTTGGAATTAAAATGGTGGATGCTCCCGCGTGGCAACCCGCTCAATGCGGCAACCACGTAATCGATGGCTGCTTGGAGTTGTTCGGGGCGGTCAGCGAGTGACGGGATACGCACCATGTCACAAGTCATCTGTACCAGGTGCTCTCGCAAGTCGGTCATCATCGTCCTCCTGTTATTGCTGTTGATTGGCACAGTGGTATCATACCGCAGAAAAAGCAGGTGTATTATTCGGCGTCGGTGGCAGAATCGGTGCGGTACGCGTCGTCGTCGGTGGCGTCGGCATCGTCATCATCGCCGTCGCTCCACGTTGGGCGTGCCCCAGTGGGGGCATCATTACCAGCCACGAGGAGCACAAATTCACCTTTGATGCTCCGCCCCGCCAAGGTCCGCTGAATGTCACTGAGGCGGCCACGCCAGACGACTTCGTGGAATTTGGTCAGGTCGTTGGCAAGCGCTGCAGGACGATCGCCGTACACGGTGATGGCATCGGCAACAAGTGCCGCTATGCGGTAGGGGCTTTCGTAGAAAATCAGCGTATGCGGGGTATGCAAGTCCTGGGCGAGCCAGCGCTGACGTGCGCCTGATTTGCGCGGTGGAAAGCCACGATAGGTGAAGGCGTGGACGGCCAACCCAGACAAGATTAGGGCGGGGATGAGTGCGGCAGGGCCAGGGATGGCGGTGATGGGTAGATCTTCGGCTAATGCGCGGCGCACCAGCACGAAACCGGGATCGGAGATGGCTGGTGTGCCTGCATCGCTGACCAGAGCGACTGACTGCCCGGCACGGAGCATGCCGATGATACGTTCGGCGACCTGCTTTTCGTTGTGTTCGTGACAGGCGATGAGTGGCTTGCGAATGTCGTAGTGCTGGAGCAAGATGGACGTTTTGCGCGTATCTTCACTGGCAATCACGTCTACGCTCTTGAGCGTTTCAATGGCACGCACAGTCATATCGCCTAGATTGCCGATTGGTGTTGAAACAAGGTATAGCATGCATGCATCATAGCAGACAATTGCAGCATCGTCACATCTATCAGTGAATGAATTATGCTAAAATGTGGCTAATGTATCGTACAGCAGACTGATGGTGGATATGACAAAGCGTGTGGCAATCTTGCAGTCAAACTATATTCCGTGGAAGGGATATTTCGACCTCATCGCAGCCGTAGATGAGTTCATTTTGTATGATGATATGCAGTACACGCGGCGTGATTGGCGCAACCGCAATCAAATCAAAACGCCACAGGGTGTGCAATGGCTGACTGTACCCGTCCAAGTCAAAGGAAAGTACTTCCAGACCATTCGTGAGACGATGATTGATGGCAATGATTGGGCGTTGTCGCATTGGCAGACACTCCAGCTCAACTACCGCAGAGCCCCTTTTTTCAATGAGGTGGCTCCCTACTTTGAACCACTCTATCGCGATACACAGTATACGATGCTGACAGATTTGAATCACACCTTCATCACCGCAGTATGTGCGTATCTCGGCATTACCACAAAAATTTCGTTTTCGTGGGATTATGCGATCCCCGAGACCGACGACCGTACCGAACGCCTCAAACACATCGTGGTGGCAGCAGGGGGTACCGAATACATATCAGGACCAGGTGCCAAAAGCTACATGCAAGAAGACATATTCACGGCTGCCAACGTGGGTGTGAGCTGGTTCAACTACGAGGGATACGAACCATACCGTCAGTTGTGGGGTGAGTTCACGCATGCAGTAACCGTGCTCGATTTGTTGTTTAACTGTGGCAAAGACGCGCCCAAGTACATGAGATACGTGCAGCCATGAAACTTTCTATCGTTGCAACCCTCTATCACTCAGCACCTTACATCCCTGAGTTTTATCGGCGGATTTGTGCTGCAGCGACACAAATCGTCGGAGACGACTTCGAAATCGTGCTCGTCAACGACGGCTCGCCGGACAACAGTTTGGCGGTGGCCGTTGCGCTGTGCCAGCAAGATGCGCGGGTGAGCGTGGTTGATTTGTCGCGCAACTTCGGGCATCACAAAGCGATGATGACCGGACTTTCGTGTGCACGTGGCGAGCATATCTTTTTGCTCGACAGTGACCTCGAAGAAGAGCCTGAGTGGTTGCTTACGTTTCACGAGCTCTTGCACAAGCACCAGGTGGATGTGGTCTTCGGTGTACAAACGCAACGTCGGGGTCGGGTCTTTGAGCGCATCACGGGTCAAATATTCTATGCTCTCTTTCGGCTGTTTACGGGAGTCTCACAACCCAACAACATTGTGACGGCACGGCTGATGACCCGTCGCTACGTGGACGCCCTGCTGTTACACCGCGAGCGGGAAATCAACATTGGCGGATTATGGATGATTACCGGCTTTGCACAACTGCAATGCCCCGTGGCCAAACATGCATCGAGCCCTACCACCTACAACTTGATCCGCAAATTCGAGCACCTCGTGAATGCGGTCACATCGTTTAGCAACACGCCCCTCTTGCTGATTTTTTACTTGGGTGTCATCATTCTCATCATCACCTTCTGCTATATAATGCTGTTGGCGTATCGCTACACCTTCGTGTCACAACCCCCAGACGGATACACGTCACTCATCTTGTCAATTTGGTTGCTGGCGGGACTCGTCATCTTCTCAGTGGGGGTGATTGGCATCTACTTGGCCAAAATTTTCTCAGAAGTCAAACAACGTCCATATACGATTATTCGCGATGTGTATACATCAACCACCAAGGAGTCCTGACATGAGTGCCATCCCAGAGAAATCATACGGCATACTCCAGCAGACGGCGTGTGCTGGCCATCTCGACGAAGTCGTGGAGCAAGTCACACAACTCGGATACGCGGTCCTTGATGCGGGATTGTCGGCCACGGAAGTGCAGGCAGTGGCCGATGAGTTTGCGCGTATTCATGGTGTCTACACACAGAAATATGGCGAAGCCGCATTGCGGGCAGTGAACGAGCACAACACGATTCGTGGCATGGTCACACATGGCAGCGAGATAATCCTCAACTTGGCGATGAATGCCAACCTGATGACCGTGCTCAAACGACTCATCCCCGGCAAGTTTATTTTGAACCAACAAAACGGCATTATTAATCCACCCAAAGAGGGCTACAATCAGGGTTCTTGGCATCGGGATATCCCGTATCAACATTATGTAAGCTCACGTCCTATCGCCATTAATGCGCTCTACTGTGTGGATGACTTTACGTTGGCCAATGGGGCGACGTTCGTACTCCCCGCTACGCACCTCAAAGAACCGTACCCATCCGCACAATTCATCCAGCGTCATGCTATCCAGGCCGAAGCCAAAGCGGGAAGTTTCATTGTGCTCGACTGTATGATCTACCATGCGGGTGGATACAACAGCACCGACAAGGCACGTCGAGCCATCAATCACGTCTACAACATTCCGTTTTTCAAGCAACAAATCAATATTCCCAACAGCATGCCCGACATGCCGCTCTCCGCAGAAGCTAAAGAGTTGCTCGGGTACACCTACGCAGAGCCACGCTCCGTAGACGAGTATCTGATGTCACGCATCAACAAAGCGTAAAGGACGCCATGACAACCGTATTGCCACCAGGCACACTATTACAGCACATGTATTTGCGTGAACGCCTGCGCGCACACGCCCCTGGGCGGTTCATCGAAATCGGCCCCGGTTATGGTGATATCACAGCGCTTTTGTTGGCCATGGGCTGGCAGGGCACACTGTACGAGCTGTCACCAGAATCTGCGACGCATCTGCACACTCGTTTTGCCACGGAAATCGCAACGCAGCGCTTATCAGTGGTGACTGGCGACTTTGTGACCGAGGTGCAACAGGCAGCGAGTGCCGATTTGGTCATCTCTTCGATGGTAATCGAGCATCTCAGTGACGACGATGAGCGAGCATTCATGGCGCAGGCACGCCACGTAATCAGCGCACGTGGCATCATCATCAACATGATGCCTGCGGGGATGCAATACTGGGGCATCGAAGACGAAATTGCCGGTCATTTCCGCCGCTACGATCGCAACCGTATCCGGCACCTGTGTGATGCAACAAACTGGCAGCTGACCCATGTGGCCGGCTTGACGTTCCCCGTGTCGAATATTCTGTTGCCCCTCTCTAATCGGCAAGTAGCGCAATATGAGGGGCGCAAAGTACAACAATCTATGCTGGACCGTACCAAGGAATCTGGGCATCGCGCAGTCCCGTTCAAAACCACGTTTCCGGCGGTACTAGGGCTTGTGTTGAACCCGATTGTGATGTTGCCCTTTCACTGGCTACAAAAACTGACGCGCCATTCATCGCGCTGTTTGATCCTCTATTTCGAGGCAACACCGACAGGAGGTGGCGCATGAGCGATAGCATTACGAACGACGTTGCTGCCTATTACAGCGACAAATTGCGTACACATGGCGAAACACCAAACGGTGTGGACTGGAATGGTGAAGCAGGGCAAGTGCTCCGCTTTGCACAGCTTTGCCGTGTCATTGACCCACATCCTGGCTTTCGTGTGTGCGATATTGGCTGTGGCTACGGGGCCATGTACGACTATGTGGCTAGCCACTACGGAGATTTTCACTTTGTGGGCGTTGATGTGTCGGCGGATATGGTGGCTGCGGCAACGACCCGCTATCAGCAGACCAGCAATGCGACATTTATCCACGCTGATCGCCCACCTCAACCCGTGAGCTACTGCGTGGCGAGTGGCATTTTTAATGTGCGCCTCACGCACAACGACACGACGTGGTGGTCGTATCTGACGGGAGTCCTCGATGTGATGCATGCATCGAGCACGCATGGTTTTGCGTTTAATTGTTTGACCAGTTATTCGGATCACGACAAAATGCGTGATTACCTCTACTACGCAAACCCGCTGACGATTTTCGACCACTGCAAAAGACACTACGCCAAAGATGTGGCACTGCTTCACGACTACGGTTTGTATGAATTTACCATCCTCGTAAGGAAACAGCGATGAAACAACCACTCGTCATCTTTGGTTCGGGAGACATTGCGCAACTCGCCCACTACTACTTTACGACGGATAGTGCGTACGACGTGGTCGCCTTTACGGTGGATCGTGACTACATGACAGTCACCGAATTCTGCGGTGTGCCCGTGGTGCCGTTCGACGAAGTCACCACCCGCTTCCCCGTTGCGACACATCACATGTTTGTGGCCTTGAGTTACGCCAAAATCAACATGGTGCGCAAAGAAAAATACCTGGCCGCCAAGGCACTCGGATACACGTTGACGAGTTATGTGAGTTCACACGCTACTGTGCTCAACCAAGGGCAGATTGGTGAGAACTGCTTCATCTTTGAAGACAACACGATTCAGCCCTTTGTGCGCATCGGTAACAATGTGACCCTGTGGAGTGGCAACCATATTGGCCACCACAGCACCATCCAAGACCACGTCTTTATCGCGTCACATGTGGTAGTCTCTGGTGGCGTCACCATCTGTGAACAATGCTTTATTGGTGTGAATGCCACACTGCGCGACCATATCACGGTCGGTGACCGCTGTGTAATAGGTGCAGGGGTACTGCTCCTCGGCGATGCCGAGCCGGATGGACTCTACATTGGCACAGCGAGCGAGCGCTCGGCGGTGCCGAGCTCACGAGTACGCAAAATATGAGCCAGCCGCGTTGGCACAAACTGGGGTGCATCTACACCCCCGCAGACAAACCACGCCACCCCAAGCTCCTCACGCATGTGGCCAACCCGTTGGCCGTACATCTCGCCGGTGACGTGTATCGGGTCTTTTACAGTGGCCGTGATGCCCACAAACGCTCATCGGTGGGGGCGGTAGACATTGACATCGTGACACGGCACATCGTGGCCGATCACGAGACCCCGTTTTGTCAGCATGGCGAGGCAGGGAGCTACGACGCGGATGGCATGAGCATCGGCAATGTATACGAAAGTGGCGGGCAACGCTACATGCTCTACATGGCATGGCAAACGGGACGTTCGGGGATGTGGCGTGGCGAAGTGGGACGGCTCCTGGTGCACCCCGATGCAACGCTATCACGCGAGTCCGCAGAGCCGTTTATGCGGCGTGACGCCTACGACCCAGTGAGTATGTCGTATCCGTGGGTACACCAAGTGCGTGCCGATTTCTATCAGATGTGGTACGGCTCTACGTACACGTGGAATGCGGGCAATGGCGAGATGATCCATGTCATCAACTACGCATCATCGTCTGATGGTCATGTGTGGCACCGTGGTGGTCTGGCAGTGCCGTATGCGGTGAATGTGGCACAAGCGTTTTCACGCCCCACAGTGTGTGTGGATGCACACGGCTACCACATGTGGTTTTCGTACCGGAGTGGCACGGGTGAACGCTACCGTATTGGGTATGCGCACAGCGACGATGGTGTTACCTGGCGACTCGACTTGGCACGTAGTGGCATTGACGTGTCAGTCACAGGGTGGGACGCAGATATGATCGAATATCCGTATGTGTTCAATCACAACGGCGTACGCTACATGCTCTACAACGGTAACGGGTATGGTGCAAATGGCTTTGGATTGGCGTATTGGGAGTAATCATGGGTGAACATGCACCGCAAACACGGACCCTGTGGCAGCTCATACGCTACGTGATGGTGGGGATTGTCACCAATGCGAGTGGGTATCTCCTCTACCTGGTGGTGACATACCTGGGGGTATCGCCGACCCTCAGTATGACCGTCATCTACGGCTCGGTCACACTGATGGGGTTCTTTGGCAATCGCAAACTGACGTTTCATGACACGGGAACCATTTGGTCGTCGGGGAGTCGCTATTTGCTCGTCTACGGCATCGGTTTCGTGTTTCAATATGCGATGCTGGTCATCTTTTATGAGGGGCGCGGCTATCCGCACCAACTCGTCCAAATCACCTCAGCGTGTGTGGTTACTGGCTTTCTGTTTTTTGCACTCAAATACTTCGTCTTCCCGCAGCCTGTCAGCACGTCACCGCATACGAAGCCGTAGTGTGAGCCACGCGGCATGCCCCCATAGCACGAACATGCAATAGCCGACGCCCACCCAATTGGTGACGGCTGGCCACACCACCATTGACGCGACCACCACAACCACCCCAACAAGCGCCGCACCAAGGCCGTAGCGCCAACCGCGTGGCACAGGGTGGAAATCGGTGTCTGTGATGCGGCTTGGTATACTCACTATCCAGAAGGCGGGGAGCGCCACCCCACACAACGCCAACAGCGAGCTCTGCCATGGCGCCCATAGTGGCATACCGAGTACCACACCCGTTGCCAAAATAGCACCACTCGTAACAATGCGAAGCAAGAAATGACTCAGTACGAGGCGCATGCGGCTGACGATGCGTGCCCCCTGTTGGAAGAGTTGTGGCACAATGGCGAAATCATCGTTGAGCAACACCACATCGGCGACGGTGCGTACCGCACTACTACCCGATTGCATGGCAATCGCAATATCAGCGGCACGCATCGCGGGAATGTCGTTGAGACCATCACCGACCATGGCCACCTGATACCCCATCTGTTGCCACATCGTTATAATGCGCTCTTTGTGGGTGGGCGTCAGGCGCCCAAACACGGTGCTGTGGTTGAGCAGGGCGGCGAGCTGTGCATCATCGGCCTGCGCCACTGCGGCACCATGACAGACCGCATGACCGGGTGCAATCCCTACGTGTGTGACGAGGGCCTGTACGGCATCGGGATGATCACCCGACAATACGCAGACGCGGATGCCTTGTTGCTGGCACCGCGCCAACACTGCATCCACGTGTGGGCGAATCTTGTCTACCAATACCACGAAACCATAGGGAACGAGTGTGGTTGGCAAAATGGGGGAATCGCTGCGCATCTGCACATCGGATACCGGTGCATGAGCAAAAAGCACCACACGCGCACCCTGCGCGAGGAGCGCCGCCATGTCGAGCTGGTTGTGATAGCTGGCCGGGATGGCTGGCATGAGCACATCTGGGGCACCAAGCACCCAGACGCCATGTGCATGCTCTTGCAGGCTCCATTTACGTTCAGAATCAAATGGCACGTGCTGGTGGACAACCGTTGGTTCACCAGGGAGCGCCTGTGCAATGGCCTGGGTCGTCGCATTGCCACTCACATCGCTGGCCACATAGGTGGCGAGTGCTGCATGGAAGTGCGTTTCACTCACTGCGACGGCGTGCAGTGCAGCCACATGGAGCTGATTCACCGTGATGGTGCCCGTTTTATCAAAACACAGCACCCGCACATGGTGCATCGTCTCGACGGCAGCGAGTTGTTGCACCAAGCCACCAACGCGTGCCATCTGCAACGCCGCAATCGCATATGTGATGGTCAGCGTCAATACTAATGCATTGGGGATCAGACCCGCAATCACGGTCAAATTGCTAATGCGGGTTGCGAGGGGTGCCGCCGCATACCAGTCGCGGAGCACCACCATCAGACTCAGCACCACCACCACCACCAAAATCAGCCGCATCACATCGTTGATTTGGCGCGTCAATGCGGTCTGTACCAGCCGCAATGTCTGACCGCGCTGTTGTATCTGCTGTGCAATGCCATCAAACGATGCGACCTGGTACCACGCGGCACCGCGTACACAGATAGCACCTGCCATGATGGTCGCACCGACATCGTGGTGCTGCGGCTCGCTTTCACCAGTCAACAACGATTCATCGAGTGCGAGCGCATCGGCACTCACGATTACCCCATCGGCAACGACTTGGTCACCGGCGGTCAGCAAAATAATGTCTTCGTGGACGACGGTGGCAGGGGCAACATGGCAAAGCGCCCCTTCACGCCATACGGCCACAGTGGGCGTGGAAATAAGCGTGAGTTGGTTGAGTTGATAGCGGGCACGGATAGCCTGCACCAGCCCGAGCACAACGTTGATGACCACCACACTACTCGTGGCGAGGGCATCTGCACGTAAACCGACGCTCCACAGCGCTACCGCCAGCGTCATGATGATGGCATGCAACCAGGTGGCGCTTATCCCCCAGACAAGGAGTGCATATGTGCGCACCTGCTGCCACAGTATGAGCCAACGTGGCAGGTCACGGCGACGTTTTACGGCTTCTGCATGGGTTAAACCAGAAATTGGAGGCACAACAGGAATCATCGCGCACCCTTTTTGCAACCGCAGTACTCCAACAACCATACCACAGCAGTATTAACACGCGGTGATGGGTGCGCACCACCGCCGAGTAACACGGTGGTGCGGCAGCAAAAACATCCTATTGGAGCATGAGTGTGCGCCATGCGGCCAACCAGGCATCGCGATTTTGGGCGATGGTGGCCGCATCGAGTTGACCATCTACGGCAGGTACCACACCGTACTGGGCGTACATGTCGGGCAGGGTGGCCGTGGTACTGGCTGGGTAGACAAACATTTGCAAAGGAATGTCGTTTTGGAAGGCATCACTGAGCATGAATGCGATGAACTGTTGGGCGAGATCAGCGTGGGCACTCCCCTTGAGCACGCCCGCATACTCGACTTGGCGAAATGCACCAAACGCGACATTGGCAGTTGGTGCGGTAGCAGGTGGGGTCTCACTGAAGTAGACTTCGGCAACCGGACTGCTCGAATAGGAGACGACGAGTGGGCGGGGCCCCTTGCCGCTTGAGCCACTGAAGTGCGTGTAGTAGGCGGTTGACCAGTCATCAACGATGAGCACGTCGTTGGCACGCAACTGTTGCCAGTAGTCTTGCCAACCATCAGCACCATACTCGGCCACAGTGGCGAGGAAAAAGGCCAACCCCGGTGAAGACGTGGTCGGATTCTCGACCACCAGTTTGCCGCGCCACTTGGGGTCGAGTAATTCGGCAAAACTCGTGGGTGGTGTCAGCCCTGCAGCTTGCAAAGCAGCCACGTCGTAGTTGATGATGACATAGCCCACATTGACGGGGATGAGTGGTGTGCTGGCGTCTTGGGTGGCGGCATCCACGAGTGCGGGGAGCGTCGGCTGACTCTCTGCAATGATATCTGCTTCGAGCGCGCGACTTAGAAAGGTGTTGTCAATGCCGTAAATCACATCAGCGAGTGGCGCATCTTTGCTGAGGATGGCCTTGTTGAGCATGGAACCCGCATCACCCGCATTAAGGATAGTCACTTTGACGTTGTGTTGTTGTTCAAAGACGGCCAAAACTTCGGGAGTCACCGCAAAGCTATCGTGCGTCATAACGGTCAGCGTCGTCGCCGGCTGGGTCGTTGCGTCTGGCGCAACAGGTTGCGTCGGCGTAGCCGTGTTTGGCTGGCTACCACATGCAACCAAGCATACGAACGACATCACTACACAAAAGGTGCGGACAACCATCTTGCATCCTTTCACATACAAAAAATACATCACAAGCGGAGTGAGCTTGTGATGCGTGAGTATCTACGCGCTTTCCTCCGCCGGTATTAACCGGATCAGGTTCAAAGGGTCAGCGACATTTGGGTCGCATCTCAGCCAAGCTCACTTGGCGCCCCTAGCAACTATGTCATACAGTAGCATGTTTTTTCTGTATCGTCAAAAAACGAGCGCGTACCAGATTGAGTACAATGATGGTATGCACTACAAACTCAAAGGAGGTTGGTCATGACACGTCGTCGCGGTAAAGAACTGATTGCACAGATGAATGCGCTCCACATACCTGCGGGGGCATTTGCCTTGTGGTGGCTGGGGCAGATGGGGGTGGCAGTGAAAGGCCCCGATCAGCAGATTGTGTATATTGACCCGTGTTTGACCGATATTGTGAATTTGAAGAAGAAGTGACCAACGCCAGCGCAGTCATCTGCTCACACGAGCACATTGACCACACCGACTGCTTCACACTTGCGGGGATTGCGCAGGCGTCACCGCAGGCCCGCTTTGTGGCGACGGGCTGGGCACAACACGAGCTCGATGCGGCCAATATTGCCCACGAGCGCCGTATTATCCCGCACCCACAGCGCACCGTGGATCTGGGCGTGCTGACGCTCAATGTTGTGCCAGCGGCGCATTATACGCGTGAGTACGACGTGCACCAGGGCGAGCGCTGGATGAGCCTGCACCTCGACTGGGGCACGGTGGCATTTTTCCACGGCGGTGACACGGTGCTCTACGACGGCTACCTCGATGCCGTCAAGGCGCTGCCACAGGCCGACGTGGGCATGCTGGCGTGCAATGGGCGCGATGCCATGCGCGATGCCAATGACATCGTGGGCAACATGTACCCACACGAGGCGGCGTTTACGGCGCAACACCTCGGTTGGGATACGTTGATTGCTGGTCACAACGACCTCTTTGCGGGCAATCGCCTGCCTGCTGGTGA